>JAIQFL010000599.1 GCA_020073365.1 Terriglobia bacterium
CTAGATTGTTTGCTTGGCTGTGCCGTTCGCGCCGCCCTCTTTCCCCCCGCCGCGCTCCGCTGTGTTCACCTTCAACTGACGAATACCGCTGGACGGCTGAGTGTAGATGGGCAGATTTCATGTAGATCTCAGTTCAAGGCGTCCAATTAGCGAATGGTGCGTCCCGCTCAGCTCCTTGAGTGCCCGTGCTGGTATTGCCCATCTCCTAGCGACCTTTCGAGCTCCCGGTATACGCCCTGCGGCAAGGAGGTCATACACATACTTAACGGTATAACCTCGCCGCCGCGCCATGTCCTTGGGACCGATTTCATCAGCTTTCATAACCTTGTCTAGGTTGTTGTTGTGGGTGGTCTATATCGAATACTAAGGGCTTTGCTGGGTCGCAGTCACTAGCCTCGGCAGTGGAAACTACTGTCTCGAATGCGGGGGGCAAGCGGAATTGAACGCACAGCGCCGCTATCGGGCAAAGATCATCGAGGCACGCGAGCTTCGGTCGGATGGCATGTCCATTCAGCAAATTGCAGGTCGCCTCCGAAGCGACGTCAGCCGTGTACGGAAGTGGGTTCGGAAGTACGGTCCGCAGCAGACGCCCAAAAAAGCGGAGGGCGCGATGCCGGGGCGATCCGACGGACGAGTGGGCTGACCTTCGAGCACGGCGGCGCTCCTGTCGGCCAGGCCGTTCGTGGGCGCCTCGTTGCGACGCGAAGACGCGAACTGATTGTCGCTGGCCTTGGGATGAGAACCAAAGATTGCGGTCCCCCGATCTCACGCGGCCTTCTTTTCAACTCCAACGTTCACCCTAAGTCCGAGATGATCGCACGGCGCATCGGTCAGGTCTTGCCGCACGCCGAGGTACCGTTCTGTCGTCGCAATCGAGGCATGCCCGAGGCTGATTTGGATTTGCTCCAGAGCAGCCTGTCCCTTGTGGGCGAGTTTCGCGTAGGTTCTTCGCAGGTCGTGGGGTGCCAAACCGGGGATATTGACCACGTGACAGTACTTCTGCACGGCGACCCAGAGCGCATTCGGCTGCAGGCGATCGCCGGCGAGTTTCCCCCCGCGGTTGACGGGCCGAAAAACCACCCCGGACTGAATCCTGGCAGCCTCCACCCAAACATCGATCAGCCCTTTGACCCATCCTGGCATAGCCACCGACCGTACACGGCCGTGCTTCCCGAGAAGATCGATGATGACCCAGCGCCCCTCACGCTGTTGGATCCCCTGGAGCGTCAGAGCGGCGGCTTCGCTCCGCCGCAAGCCGCACCCGATCAGCACGCCCAGAATGGCGCGGTCCCGCTTTCCAGTAAGTGTCGACTGGTCGGGCGCCGCAATGAGATCTTCTGCCTGCTGCTTGGACAGCCAGTTTCCCATCCTGGTCCCCAACCGTGCGGCGGACTTGACGCGGGCAATACCGGCGGCGAGTTCCGGAGCGATCAACCCGTTGTCGACTGCCTCCGCCGCCAGTCTGCGGATAGCGGTAAGCCGGACGTTGGTGCTCGATGACGACAGCCCGCGGGCCTCGAGTGCGGCTCGGAAGCTGTTGACGCAGGCCTTCGAGAAGAAAGGCGGCCGCGGCTCAGGGGCCGACTCGTACCAGCGGCGCCATTCGTCAAGCCCCGTGCTGTAGGATCGACGGCTGTGCGGTGACCGGACAGCTTCAAGAGCCAGTCTCTTTAGGGCATCCCAGCGGTCAGGCTCGAATTTGATCAGCTCGCCCATGCAGCCAAACCCCAGAAGTACGATAGTCGACGAAAACAGGTATTATCACTGTCTATTCGACTCAACCCACTCATTTGCTGGGCCTTGCTTGCCCGTAGGCAGTCAGAAGAAAAGCGAGTACGCCGCCAATGTCTTTTTCTGATCGGCACCGGGAGAACTCCATGGGGCTATCTTTCACGCCTGCAACAATGCCGCGGAGTAGCATGCTTCGGTTGATGGAGACCCCGCTCGTCCGCCGGATCGAGAGGATCTGCTGGTCAAGGTATTCAGCGAGTTCGTTTGACAGGATCACGCTGGTTGTCAGAGGCTTTACATTCATCACCTATTAATCGGCACTAGCACGATGCTCCACAGTTACGCAGCCCCATCGCCCGCCCCGGCGACATTTTCAAACTTCCCTACGCTCGCGAGGGCCCCCGAAGGCGTCGACCCCGCGATTCGATGGGCATTGCGCTACGCATCGCCGGCGCGACCGCACACCGCTGCCTCCCCGAGTGCGGGCGCGGCCCGCCCGGTGCCGATTTGTCAGCATGAAGAAAAACCTTCGAAAATCACCCAAGGTCGGCGGCGATCCATCTCCGGCGAGCCGTGATCTCCAGATATCGCGTCTCCCGTCCGCGCCAGCCGTCGCCAACGTCGCTTCGTCTCCAGAGCGCCTGCCGGTCCCAGCCCAAACGGAGCAGGAGACAGGCGCGGCACAACAACTCTGCAGCGCAGTCGGCACCCGCAGCCCGGCGCTCGCCACGCTGTTTCTCAATCAGGCCTACCGCACGCTACCTGGGCCACGGGATCCAGCGCTCGGGGATCTCTTCAAGATCGCCTTACCGGCGCTGACCGCGATCGCGCCGCGCGACGAGCTAGAAGGGATGCTCGCTGTGCAACTGGTGGCCCTCCATAACGTCGCCATGGACCAGTTGAGTCGGGCGACGATCTCGGAGCAATCCGCAGCGAATTCGAACGCGGCGGTCAACAACGCGACTAAGCTGCTGCGGGCATTCTCGCAACAGCTTGAGGCGTTGAGCCGATATCGCGGCAAGGGGCAGCAGAAGGTCACCGTCGAGCACGTCCACGTGAATTCGGGGGGCCAGGCCATCGTGGGTGTAGTGGAAGCGTCCCAGGGGAGGGGGGAGCGGGAATGAGGCCTAAGAAACTCGTGGCAGGACCCCATGCAAAGCGGCGCGGGTGGCTCCAAAACGGGAATCCGCCCGGCGATCCGAGCTCGGCGCCTCGTTGTGGAGCGAAGACGCGTCGGGGAACGCGTTGCCAAGCGCCGGGGATGGCGAACGGGCGATGCCGCCTGCACGGCGGCAAGAGTACCGGGCCGCGCACGGTGGAAGGCATCGCGAGGTGCCGTGCGGCGAAGTGGAAGCACGGGCGGTATTGCAGGGAGATATTGGCCCAAAGGCGGCGGGTGCGGGGGTTGCTGCGCACGAGCGCGGATCTGATCGCCGAATTCAAGAACGCCCTGTGGGCGGGTTAGGCGGCGTTCTGGCGAAATCCGCTCGCGGGCGGGCCTATGCGCGAGAACGTGTGAACGTGTGAACGTGCGGCCGACAAATGCGCTGGAAACGCACGGCTGACGGCCCGCTAGTCGAGCTGCTCGACGCCACACCGCGGCGCAGGCTGAGCGCCGGCGGCGACGTGGAGCGGGTGCTGACGAGCTGGGCCCTTGTGGCCGCGTTCGCCGCCGGCACCACCGTCGCCGTTCAACGCGGCGCCCTCCTCCGGCGATCCGAGCACGGCGGGCCTCGTTGCGGCGCGAAGACGTGTCGGGGAACGAGCTGCTGGCGCCGGGGATGGCGAACGGGCGATTCCGCCTGCACGGGGCAAGAGCACCGGGCCGCGGACGGCACCGCGAGGTGCCGTGCGGCGAAGTGGAAGCATGTCATCCGGATAAACCGGGCAACTTCCGGCTCCTGAACCGACCATTGACCCAAATCGAACGGACTGTCGAAATCAACGCCCTGCAACAGGTGACCAAGATTGTTGTGGAGGCCGCCCGCGAGAACCTGGTGATAGGGCAGGCCTAAAGCGGCCTGAACCCATGCACTCAACTTTCCGGTAACGCCGTTTATCTGCCCGCCATGGTTACAAGCGTATCTCGCGCTTGCACCGAGGCGAGCGTTTGCGTATGGTTGGTCGTCTGAAACCGCGTCCCAGATTTGTCATCGGCAGCAACTTGTCGCTGCTGACGATATTCACCCTGGCGACTGCCCTGATCGGCTGTAACGACACCACCAAGCAGAGAAACCTGGCCACCACTGCTGCTAGACGGTTTCAGACTCTTTACAACAGCGGGTCGTGCGAGCAGCTCTACACTGATGCGAGCCAATATTTTCGGTCGCACGAGACAAGCGTTAGATGGTCACGCGACTGCGTCCAACTGCGAACGCGGTTTGGTCGCTGGAGCCACTTCAAGCCCGAGTCGAACAACAGTTGGCCGATTGGCGGAGTCGGGATAGTCTGGGTTCGAGGTCCGGCGCAGTTTGAGAACGGTGAGGCCGAGGTCCGGCTAGATTGGGACATTGCGAACGATCACGCCACTCTGTTCAACATTTTGATTGAGGCCGGAGGGGAGCAGATTTCGGTACCCGGCTTTACCGGCGAGGTAAGGGATTAGAAAGGACCTACCCCACGAAATCTAGAGAACACAGGGATTCCCACGAAATCTAGGACACAGGGATTGATCCAGACGGGAGGAGTTGGCGCTCCTCACGAACTGGACATTACTCCGCGAGCATTCCAAGGCAACGACGCCGGCGGCGTGATCGTCGCCCGGCGATCCGAGCACGGGGCCTCGTTGCGGCGCGAAGACGCGCGCGGGACGCGCTACGCTAGCCGACTAGTCGTTCCTTTTCCCTTGAGTCGGCCCCAGGGCGCACGTGGTACACCGGCAGTTTCTGGGCGACCGGCAGCGGATCCGCATGTTCACGCCGCAGATGGCGCTGGATGTGCTGCGCGCCACATCACGGGCCCGGCTGAAGTAGCCCTCACTTTGCTGGCGGCGGGGCGGA
>JAIQFL010000151.1 GCA_020073365.1 Terriglobia bacterium
CGGGCTTGAGGTCGCGATGGACGATGCCGCGCTCGTGGGCGTATTCGAGAGCGTTGGCGAGTTGGAGGAGAATCTGCTCGGCTTCGGCGGGTGGGAGGGGTCTTTGCGCGAGGCGATCGGCGAGCGTCGGGCCCGGGACCATTTCCATCACCAGCGCGCGATCCTCGACGCCGTAGATCGCGGCAATGTTGGGATGGTTTAGCTGGGCGAGCACCTTGGCTTCGCGCTCGAAGCGCGCCAGGCGCTCGGGATCGCCGGACACAGAATCGGGGAGAACTTTGATCGCCACGTCGCGATCGAGCCTGGTATCGGTGGCGCGATACACTTCGCCCATACCCCCAGCTCCAATGGGAGCGCGGATTTCGTATGGGCCCAGCTTAACCCCTACTGAAAGCGACATATGCCTGACTCAAATAAGTCTACGCGATTCGGAAAACGGTTGGGAATGGATCAGGCGAAATCCGGAAGGTACCGTGGCGAGTTCGGGACGTGTCCAGACGGGGCGCCCTGCTTGGATGGACAGCCGCCTTTTGCTCGGATGCTCTTATAAACAAAGCCGTTCTCCTGGTTCGAGCAAAGGGGGATTCATGCCGCAAAAGTTCGAAACGTGTCCAAGGTGGGGAGCCAATACTTCTGTTGTTGAAAACATTCGGCATACGTATAGCAAAAACGCTAAGTTCTGTCTTTTCGGGTTCGAATCCTCGCTGGATCCTTAATTAACGCTCAGACGCATTTCGGTAGCCATCACGCGCGAAGCTCTCGTGCCAACCAGACTCTGGCCAATCTCCAATCACGCAGTACGGTTTGCGGTGAAATCGCCAGCGCCTCGGCGATTTCTTCCACGCTCAATCCGCCGAAGAACCGCAATTCAACCACTTTGGCTTTTCGGGCATCCATGTGTTCCAGGCGCCTCAATGATTCATCCACTGCCAATAGCTCCGCACTTCGTTCCGAAACAGGGCTGGGAATTTCATCCAGATTCACTGCCGTGGAGTGGTTCACGCGTTCCACACCGCCGCCGCGCTTCGCTGACGCGCGTGCTCGTGCGGCGTCGATCAGGATACGCCGCATGATCTGGGCCGAAACGGCAAAAAAATGAGCCCGGTCCCGCCACAGCGTACTCCTGGCATCCATCAAAATGAAGGTAGGCCTCGTGAACCAATGCTGTTGTCTGGAGTGTGACGCCCGCGCGCTGATGCCGCATGTACCGCCTGGCAATGCGGCACAACTCGACATAGACCAGCGGCGTCAGGCGGTCTAGCGCCGTTTGGTCCCCATTCGCCCAGGCTCGGATCAGGCCGCTAATGTCTGGCGTCTCGGCAGGCCTCATATTTCTTTCGAGAAGCGCTGCAATCATTGTAGTGATTTCCTCTCGTTTCCGTTAGCCCATATAGGAGCCCTGCTGAAGCAAGCCGTAGGACCGAAGCCTTGCTTTCGTGGAGTCTAATAGAATGCAAAGAGGGAATTGCCGATGACGCCGGAAGGTTGGCGCGAAGTCGAAGAAGTGTATCAATCCGCCATGGATCGCGAGCCGGGCGCGCGGCGTGTGTACCTGGATGAAGTCTGCAGGGACAATCCCCAACTCCGGCAGAACGTGGATTCATTGCTGGAACTGAACGATTCGCCGGGTCACCGTGCCCGGCTCGGTGCCGGTGAATCGCTCCCCCGCGACTCCGACGATCTGGTAAAGGTCGTTGCCCATGCGGAAAGTACGCCCGATTGCTTTCGGGTCCCGTCCGAAGCGGCGCGACCAATAGTCGTATGAGACCACCGCGTACGGATGCGCGCCTGGCTTGAGATCGTCGTTTTCGGTGAGCAGCCGTCCCAAGGCGGGCCGGAGTCCGAACGAGCCGAACATCCAACCGGAAACGTATTGCAGGTACGCCTTTTCCATCTCTTGGTCCGACCCATAAGTCAGGTCCCAGCGGTTGGCGTACGTGATGGCCAGCAGATCGGCCTCGTCCTTCACCGCGGCGCGCAACTGGCGGAACATCGGATATTCGCAATTGTCGCGTGTTTGGAATTTGCCGTCGAAACCGATTCCTTGATAAGAGAAGGCGTACAGGCGTTCGGGCGCGGCCACCGGCAACGGCCGCAGCAATAGGGCGTCGATGAGTCGAAAGGCGGATGTGCAGGCGCCGATAGACAGGGCCAGCGACAGGATCGCCGCGGCGGAAGTCACCTTCTTCTTCGTGATCTGCCGCCAGCCGAAGATGGCGTCGGCGCGGAGGGAATCGAGCCACGGGAGGAGGCGGACGTCGCGGCTCTCCTCGCGGCGCCGTAACGTGGGGCCGAACGCCCTGCGTGCTTCGGCCGGCTCGCGGCCCTGCTCGATCGCTTCTGCGATGTGCGATTGCAGCTCTTCGTCGATCTCGCGGCTCAAACGATCGGGCGAAGTACTTTTGCGATACGCGACCAAAATGACATTTCAAACCTTCCTTACTCCGAACGCAGGGTTGTGACGGGGTCGATCCGCACGGCGCGGATCACTGCGGGGAGCGCGGCGAGCAACGCCGCGCCCAGAATGGCGAACGACGGCAGCGCCAGTATTCCAAGGTCGGTAGCCTTCACCTGGTAGAGCAGCGTCTCGATGTATCGCACCGAGGCCATACCGAGCCCGAACCCCGCCACCACCCCGGCCAGTACCATGGAGAAGACGTCCGCGGTCACTCGCCGCGCGATATCGCCCGCTTGCGCGCCGATAGCCATGCGAATGCCGATTTCGCGGCGCCGTTCGACGACCGAGTAGTCCAGCACGCCATACAAACCGACACCTGCGAGCAACAGTGCGACGCCTGCGAAAAACCAGGCCAGCATGGCCAGCAGCCGTTCGCGGACGGTATGCGACTGGTGGATCTCCGTTTGTGTGCGGATGTTGCTGACGCGGAACTCGGACCGTGCGCGCGGCACCTCCCGGCGTAGGATGGACGCCAGCGCCAGCGGGTTCGAAGTAGAGGTGCGCACGACGAACGTCCCCCGGCCTTGCGTCTGTGGCGCGCCCTTGGCGTCGATGGCGTTAAACGGAACATAGGCCATCGGCCGAATGGGCAAACGCATGTCGTCCCTGGAGCGAGCGTCGCGGACAAAGCCCACGATCAGAAAGCGAGCCCGCGCGCCTCCCGCCACCTTCTCGAACGACCGTCCGATGGGATTCTCGCCGCTGAAGTATTGCTTCGCGAAAGCCTCGTTGACGATTGCGGCGGCGGGATTGGTGTCGCTCGGGCGAAAGTCCCGGCCGTCGATGAAGGGAATCCTCATCGTATCGATCCAGCCTGGAGAGACATACAGAAAGTCGGAGAAGACTTCGCTGGGAGGTGCGCCGTTGATCGAAATATCGCCGACCGCGCTCTCCCCGCTCATCAGCGGCCACACCGTCAGCGCAACCGTCTCGACACCGGGCACCGCGCGCAGATGTTCGGCCACCTGGTCCCAGAAGGCCGGCGGCTGAGGGCGTTGGGTGACCGCTTCCAGATTGAGAATCCGTTCCGCGGAAAAACCCGTGGGCTGGTTCGACAGCTTGTCGAATGTGGCGACAAACAGGCCGGCGACGAAATGCACGACGAAGCAGAAGGCAATCTGCAGAGCGATCAGCGTGTGCATCATGCGGCGCCGCGAGTGCGGATCTTCTCCGCCCTTCAGCGCGCTCGCCGGCTTGACTGCGGAGGCGTGCAGCGCAGGGGCCAGACCGAACAGGAACGTTACACCAGAGGCCAGCGCCAGGCCGAACGCCAGCACGCGCCAGTCCGCGGGAAGAACCAAGCGTGCCGGGTTATCGGGTGGATTGATCATGCCTACGATGATCGGCGCGGACCACCATGCGAACCACGCACCGATAGCGGTGGCCAGAAACGCCAGCCAGGCGCTTTCCACCAGAACCAGTTGCACCAGGCGCCACCGTCCCGCGCCGATCGAGATGCGTAGCGCCATCTCACGCGCCCGCGCCGCGGCCTGAGCCGTCATCAGGTTGGCGACGTTGGCGCACGCAATCAGCAGCACCAGCGCCACCAGGATGGCGAGAGCCGTGAGCGGCCTGCGGTACTCTCTCTGCAAGTTCGAGCGTCCGGCGGCTGCGGGCTCCAGCAACAGTTTCTCTTTGAAGAATTTCTCAAGCTGTCTGGTGGGCAGGTCGGTAAAACTCTTGGCCCTCTCCTCCTGGATGGCGCGAAACGTGGCGCGTAACCTTTCGTGACCGGGTTCGGCGGCAACGCCGGGCTTCAGTTGCACCAGGGTCCGGAGCCAGAAATTGCTGGAACTGGCGAGGGTGCGAGGATTCTTCATCATCATGGGAACGAAGACGTCGGTCACCGTGCCGGTTTCCGTGCCGGTGAAGCGGTCCTCGGCGACGCCGACAATCTCATAAATGCCGTCGCCCATGCGGAATGTACGCCCGATCACTTTCGGATCTTGTCCGAAGCGGCGTGACCAATAGTCGTGGGACAGGACCGCAACGGGATGCGCGCCTGGCGTGAGATCGTCGTTGTCGCCAAGCAGGCGCCCTAACGCCGGGCGGAGTCCCAACGAGCGGAACATCCAGCCGGAAACATATTGCCGGTAGGCTCTCTCCATCTCCTGGTCGGATCGGTAGGTCAGATCGATGCGTTCGGCATACGAGATCGCGATCAACTCGGCTTGCTGGCGTACCGCGGCGCGCATCCGCTGGAACATCGGAAACGAGCAACTGTCGTATGTCCCGACTCTGCCATCCATGCCGAGATTTTCAAAAGCGACGACGTACAGCCGCTGGGGCTCGGCCACCGGCAAAGGCCGCAGCAGCAGCGCGTCGATGAGCCGGAACGCCGATGTGCAGGCGCCGATGGCCAGGGCCAGCGACAGGATTGCCGCGGCGGAAGTCGCCTTTTTCTTCCTGAGCTGCCGCCAGCCGAAAACGGCGTCGGCGTGGAGAGAATCGAGCCACGCGACCAGTCTGACGTCGCGGCTCTCCTCGGTGTACCGGAGCGCGGAACCGAACGCTCCGCGGGCTTCAGCGGGGTCGCGGCCATGCTCGATGGCTTCTTCGACGTGCGACTGGAGCTCTTCGTGGATTTCACGGCTCAAACGATCGCCGCGAAGGACATTTGCGATACGCGACCACAGCGACATATCAGACCGTCCTCAGAACCCGATTCACCGCGGAAGTCACGGCCTGCCAGCGCGATTCTTCAGCGGCAAGCTGCTTTTGGCCCGCGGGCGTCAATTCATAAATGCGCGCCCGCCGCCCGGTGTCTTTTCCCGATACAATCCGGGTGATCCATTGGGCGCGAATCCATCCGGCTTCCTCCATGCGGTGCAGCGCCGGATAGAGGGAGCCTTCCTCGGCGCGGAGCACGTCGCCGGAGCAGTCCTTGATTGCGGACATGATGGCGTAGCCGTGGAGGCGTGGCCGGCGCGAGAGGATCTTTAGGACGAGCAGATCGAGCGAGCCCTGGAGGGAGTCGGGTTTCGGCATACTCAGACTTCGAAGTATACAGACGTCTGAGTGTGCGAAAAGGTAGGGTGAAATCTTCGCGTGTGCTTGCTGCTGGGGGGGTAGGATTTCGGAAATTATCGACTTTCAACAGGAAGCCGATCAATTCAGAATCAAGGCTCCTATTATCATATTCTTGCGTCGTGAGAAAGGATCAAGACAGAAACAAGATTGCCCGCGCGCGATCTTGAGCCACAATCAGGCGGGGAGGTTTGTATGCAATCCACGTGTCCTTACACCTGCCGGATCATCCTGGCCCTGGCGTTCCTGACGGGTGCGATATCGCTGCCGGCGCAGACGCTCCAGGGCGTCAAAGCGATTGCCGCGAGCGGCGGCACCAGCTTCGCCCTGCTATCCGACGGGACGGTGTGGGGATGGGGAACTGGTGGGTTGGGCGATGGAACGTTGACCAACCGCACCGCGCCGGTCCAGGTAAGCGGCCTCACCAATGTCATAGCCATCGGCCAGGGTCTGGCCGTGAAGGCCGACGGGACGGTCTGGGAATGGGGAGGCAACCTGGGCCCGGTGAATGCGACAGGCATCCTGACGGTCATCAACAAAGCGCCAGTCCTGGTGAAAGGCCTTAGCGGAGCCGTCGCCGTGGCGGGCGGCGGGATGTCGAGTCTGGCGCTGAAGAGCGATGGGACCGTGTGGGCGTGGGGAATCCTCGGGCCGGGGGGCGCGTTCGGGTCGGGGGGCGTGTTGGGCGATGGAGGGCCCATCGCCCCAACGCCAGTCCAGGTGAGCCCGCTCACCGATGTCGTGGCGGTAGCCCAGGGGTTTATACACGGCCTGGCGGCGAGGCGTGACGGGACCGTCTGGGCGTGGGGAGATAACCGCGCCGGCGCGATGGGCGACGGATTCACAGCCCCCTCCCCCTTCACACCCTCGCCGGGAAGTTCGACGCCGGCTCAGGTTAGCGAGCTCACCGGGATCGTGGCGGTTGCGGCAGGTTACGGACACAGTCTGGCGTTGAGCGGCGATGGCACCGTCTGGGCATGGGGATTCAACGGACATGGCCAGTTAGGCGATGGAACGACCGAGACGCGGACGACGCCGGTCCATGTGAGCGGACTTACCAACGTGGTCAAAATCACAGCAGGTGCCGCGCACAGTATCGCGGTGAAGGGTGACGGCTCGGTTTGGGCATGGGGAAGCAACGCGGTCGGCCAGTTGGGCGACGGCACAACGGCCGACCGGCCAACGCCTGTCCGGGTGAGCAGTTTGACTGGAATCGCGGCAGTTGCCGGCGGCGGCCTTCATAGCCTGGCGTTGACAGACGACGGGACGGTCTGGGCATGGGGACGCAACGAGTACGGCCAGTTGGGTGAGGGAATAGAGTTGTCGCCGGTTTCGGGACTGGGACCGCTCGCGGTTGGAGGTGTGACCGGCGTCGCAAAAATCGCCGCGGGAGACCTTCACAGCCTGGTGCTGAAGAACGACGGGAGGGTCTTGGCGTGGGGATCAAACGACCTCGGTCAGTTGGGCGATGGCACCAAAACCTCATGGGCCTTCGGGGGCCGTTCGAAGCCGATGCCGGTGAGCGAGCTCACCGGAGTAGTGGCCATCGCAGGGAGCGATCGACTCAGCCTGGCAGTCACGGATGAAGGCGCGGTGTGGGAGTGGGGATTTAACGTCGCCGGCTCCGAGGATGGAAAGACAACCCCTGTAACGAGGCCGAGGCCGGCGCGGCTGAGCGGACTCTCCGGGGTCGTGTCGGTCGCTAGCGGGCCTTCCTACGGCCTGGCGGTGAAGGGCGACGGGACCCTTTGGGAGTGGGGCGGGTTCGAGTACGGTGAACCATACATGGAACCAGCGCCCGTGACCGGACTCGCCGACGTGGTGGCGAGCGCCGCGGTTTTCAGCCAGAATCTGGCGCTGAAGCGGGACGGAACAGTCTGGCAGTGGCAGTGGGCAGGACGCGGCCTGATGCCCGAGCAGGTGGGCGCACTGACGGGCGTCGTCGCGGTCGCGGCAGGCTGCTCCGGGTACTGGTGCTCTTCCTCCCACAGTCTAGCGCTGAAGGGCGACGGGACGGTCTGGGCTTGGGGAGCAAACGACTCCGGCCAGTTGGGAGATGGAACGACTACCGGGCGGACGACGCCGGTGCAGGTGAGCGGGCTTAGCGAGGTGGTGGCGGTTGCCGCGCGCGCTGGCGACGGCCATAGTGTCGCCTTGAAAAGCGACGGGACGGTCTGGGAGTGGCCGGCGGCGGGCCGCTTGACACCCATGCAGGTGGATGGGCTCAGCGAGGTCGTGGCGATCGCCGAAGGAGGCTCGCACAGCCTGGCGCTGAAGCGCGAAGGAAGTCTCTGGGCGTGGGGCGACAATGGGCACGGCCAGTTAGGCGTTGACACAATCGTGGTTCGGACCACGCCCGTACAGGTGGTTGGCCCGCCCACGAAGTAAGTCGCCCGAAAGTCCGGCTTCAGCACAGCGCCGGCTAATTCGGAATCAACGCTCCTATTCTCATATTCTTGCATCGTGAGAAAGGACCAAGACAAAAACAAGATTGCCGGCGCGGGGCCCGGGGCCATAATCTTCTCGGGGCTGGAATAGGTGCCAGCCTGAAAAACGGAGGTAACCAAACATGCGTCGATTCAATGTCTACGCCGGTGTGATCACTCTCATGGTTGCAGCTTCCGCCGTTGCCGCGGAGCCGCAACAATCCCGTGCGTTTGGCCGCTGGGGCCAGGTCTGGGGCACATGGGTATGGACAACCAATAACCAGATCCCGGCCCTTCTCACTCTACATCTCGACGGGACGGTCAGCGTTTCGGACGGTAGAATGTTCGGCGGCTTGCAGCCCAATTCCACGACCCGGCTCTCTCCCTTGCATGGTGTTTGGGAAAGAACCGGTTTCCAGAGCATCGGCGGCACCAGTCTGTATCTGATTTTTGATGCGACAACGGGGCTTCTTACGGCTTGGGGGAGATCGCGGACATCCATTACGTTTGCCGACGATTTCGACCACTTTCAAGGCAAGATGTTCGTGGAAACCCTGCCATGCGCCGCCGGGCCGCCGGTGAGCTGCCCCGACCCGCAGGCTACCGGGGCGAAATGGGTGGCAAACCCGAGCATGCCGCCGGATGGATTCCCGATCTCGGCCACCCGTCTCGAGCGCGTTCCGGCCGGACCGCTGCCGTAGAAGCAAGCACGGCGCCCGCCCAGTTGGCGCAGACAGAGGAGGATCTTATGCGAGGACTGATGCTCCACCGCTTTCTATTGCTGTGCACCGTGACTTCCAGTTACTTGCTCGCACAGCCGTCTTTTTTCCGCAAGGACATCCTGGTCGGCGAGCGCCCCGTGATGATCGTGGCCGGAGATTTCAACGGGGACGGCCGGCGTGACTTGGCTGTCGCGACCATGGAGGGGGTTTTTGCCCTGCTCGGTACGGGCGGCGGGAACTTCGGGCGTCCCATCCGGACGGAAGGGGTTGCGGGAACGGATTTGGCTTCGGACTACCTCAACTCATTTGTCGGGGCTGCCGATTTTAACAGCGATGGTAAAGATGACTTGGCAGGGAACCGTGTCCTCCTGCTAAGCCGCGGTGATGGGACCTTTAGCGTCGCACGCCGCGATCTTGCCATTGTCGTGGGGGCCGGAGACTTCAACCGCGACGGGAAGATCGATCTTCTGCAGGGCGACGACCAAGGCGTCGTTCGGGTCTTGCTGGGCGACGGCGGCGGAGGCTTCCGCGCCGGCGCAACGCTCACCACCCCACACAGAGAGCCGGAGGTGTTTGTGCCAGTCGTGGCAGACTTCGATCGCGACGGCCGGAGTGATGTGGGCGTTCTGTCGTTTTTTGCATTTCCAGACGGCCCTTCCTTCCGGGTCTTTCTTGGACGGGGTGATGGGACCTTCGGTCCGGAAATTCGAACACAGGTCAATTGCGGTCCTGGCTGCCCCGTTCGCGCGGCGGACTTCAATGGAGATGGGGTGCCGGACCTGGTTTCTCAGGGAGGCATCGCGCTGGGCAAGAGGGATGGGAGTTTTCAAGCCCCGATACCGTCTCCGAGCGTCACAAGCCCCTTTTATATCGCCGTCGCGGATGTCACTGGCGACGGCCGGACAGACATGGTGACGGCGCTGGGCGGTTCGACCATTTCTATCGCTCCTGGCAAAGGCGACGGCACTCTATTGCCGCCGACGACTGTGGAGTCCGGAGGATTCTACAGCTACCCGGGGATCGCGGTTGATCTGGATGGAGACGGCCGGCTCGATCTGGTTGTCGTGAATCAAGTCTCGAACAGCTTGTCGATCCTGTTCTCCAGAGCACAGGGAGGCGCCGCGGTAAGACGTGCCGTCTCGGCAGCCAGCGGCATCGCGATCGTCGCGCCGGAATCTCTGGCGACTCTGTATGGACCCACGCCGGCCACCGCCAGCCTGACCGCCGATTCACCCTACTCGACCACCAGCCTGGGTGGCGTCAGTCTCGAGGTTCGCGACAGCGCGGGAACGGCCCGGCTGGCCCCGCTGGCTTACTTTTCCCCCACCCAGATCAACTTTCAGGTTCCCGCGGGCACCGCCCTCGGCGAAGCGACGCTCGCTATCGTCAGCGCTGCTGGAACCACGCAAGCCGGCGGCATGCAGGTTGATGCCGTGGCGCCCGGGCTCTTCATGATGTCCGGTAACTTGCCGGCCGCTACGGGAGTGCTCGTAGAGCCCGACGGCACTCAGGTTCCGATGCCGGTGTTCACGTGCTCTCCTTCCCCATCGGGTATCACCTGCGAGTCTTCGCCGATTCCGCTGTCCACTGCCGGCGCCCGTGCGATTTATCTGAGCTTCTTCGGAACCGGTTTCCGCGGCGCGAACCCGGACAACGTAACCTGCTGGATCAATGGTGTGGAAGCTCCCGTAATATACGCAGGTCCACAGGGGACGCCGGGCTTGGACCAGATCAACATCCTTCTGCCGCCGGTCCTTCTCAACACGGAATGGTTCGACGGCATGCCCGTGACGATTCGGATCAACGGAGTGGCGGCCAATTCGGCTTGGATCGCGGTCCGTTAGCCAGAAAGGTCGTATGCAGTCTCAAAAACCCTGGCATTTATCTGGCCGAGGCGAAACCTTCCGCCAAGGGTTTGCGGCCGGCTCACACCGCCTTTCCGCATAGCGGCGGGCCAATTCGGAATTAACACTCCTATTCTCATATTCCTGCATCGTGAGAAAGGATCAAGACAGAAACAAGATTCCCCGCGCGTGATCCTGGGTCACAATCAGGCGGGGAGGTTTGTATGCGATCCAAGTGTCCTTCCACGGGCTGGTCCATCGTTGCCCTGGCATTCCTGACGGGCGCCACATCGCTGCCGGCTCAAACGCGCCCAGGCGTCACGGCGATTGCCGCGGGCTGCCTGCACAGCCTCGCTTTGACCTCGGACGGGTCCGTCTGGCAGTGGGGAGCGAGAGTGGGGGAGTACTGGATGGATGCGGACGGCGAGTGGGGCGATGCTGCGGGCCGTGCCGCCCCCACGCGCGTGAGCGGCCTCGGCAGGGTGGTAGCGATCGCAAGCGGTTGCGACCACAACCTGTCGGTGAGGGAAGACGGAACAGTGTGGGCCTGGGGATCTAACGATGGCGGCCAGTTGGGCGATGGCACAACCACCAGCCGGCGGACTCCGGTACAGGTGAACGGGCTCACCGGAGTAGTGGCGGTTTCAGGCGGCTCTTCCCGCAGCCTTGCGCTGAAAAGCGATGGGACCGTCTGGACGTGGGGTACCTTGAGCAGTATCTACCAAAGACAGCCTGGAGACCCACCTACGCCCGCGTTGACGCAGGTGTCCGGCCTCACCGGGATAATGGTGATCGCTTCTGGTTCCGGTCACAATCTGGCATTGAAGGGCGACGGAACGGTCTGGGCGTGGGGAACCAATGACGGCGGTCAGTTGGGCGACGGAACCACAGTGGGCCGGTCAACACCATTGCGGGTGAGCGGGCTCAGCGGGGTCGTCTCGATCGCGGCGGGTGGCTGGAGCAGCAGCTTGGCTCTGAAGGGCGATGGGACCGTCTGGGCGTGGGGCGGGAATCAGCGAACACCGGTCCAGGTGGGTGGGCTCAGTGAGGTTGTGTCGATCGCAGGCGGCGGCGTCGAACTGGCAGTCAGGCTCGACGGCACGGTCTGGACGTTGGGGGCCAATGGAACAACTGGCGAGTGGGTGCAGGTGAGCGGCCTGAGCGAGGTTACCTCAGTGGCGTCGTGCGGCGGGCATGCTCTGGCGTTGAAGTCAGACGGAACGGTCTGGGCGTGGGGAAACAATAACTCCCACCAGTTGGGTGATGGAACGGTCCCGCAGCAGTTGACTCCGTTGCCCGTGGGCGGGCTCAGCGGAGTCGTGGCGGCGGCCGCGGGCGATGCGCACAGTATGGCGCTGAAAGGCGACGGGACCGTTTGGGCATGGGGAGGGAACCAGGCTGGCCAGTTGGGCGATGGGACCACGACGGATCGGTGGGCGCCCGCGCCGGTGGGCGGGCTCAGCGGCGTCGTGGCGATTGCGGCCGGCGAGCGCCATAGCCTGGCGTTGAAGGAAGACGGGACGGTATGGGCATGGGGGTTGAACAACCTGGGCCAGTTGGGCGATGGAACCACCACGGACCGGTCCACGGCGGTGCCAGCGAGCGGACTCAATGGAGTGGTTGCCATCGCCGCGAGCGGGGCTCAGAGCCTGGCGCTGACGCGGGACGGCAGCGTCTGGCAGTGGGGACTGAACGTCGAGTCACCCTGGTCGAATGGATCAGGCTGGGGGCAGCGGTCAACACCGGTACCGGTGAGTGGCCTCAGCGGGGTAAAGGCGATCGCTGCAGGCGGCTGGCGCGGTCTGGCGTTGAAGGGAGACGGGACAGTCTGGTATTGGGGAGTGGGGACAGATGGGGGCTGGAATGATCAAGACAAGCCTCCTGCGCAGGTGACCGGTCTCAACGGGATCACGGCGATCGCGGCAAGCAGCGCTTACAGCGTGGCGTTGAAAGATGATGGGACGGTCTGGATATGCGACCCGGGGGGCTGGCTGTGGGGACCGGATTGGCAGTGGCTGGCGCTGAAGCCGCTGGACCAATGGAACGGGTTTAGCGGGGTCGTGGCAGTTGCCGTCGGCAGTATCGCCATTCCGTTTCATTTCGAGGGTTACACGCTGGCGCTGGGGTCAGACGGGACCGTCTGGGCGGCGGGAGAGAACTGGAACGGAGAGCTCGGCGATGGAACCGGCATATACGGTGGCCGGTTAACCCCGGTTCAGGTGGCCGGTCTCAGCGGGGTTGCGTCCGTTTCAGCGGGCAGCGGTCACAGTCTGGCGGTAAAGCGAGACGGAACTCTCTGGGCCTGGGGACGGAACTCCAGCGGCGAGTTAGGAGCCGAACCCAGCCCGTATCACGCGACTCCGGTGCCGGTGATCCCGCCGGGTTCGCCCGACCTCGCGATTTCGATGACCCACACAGGCGATTTCACGGTGGGCGATCGGGCCGTCTACACCTTGACGATCAGCAATATTGGACTGACGGAGACGGCCGGCGCCGTCACAGTGAAAGATACGCTGCCGCCAGGCTTGACCTACTTCTCCGCGTCCGGCACCGACTGGACTTGCGCGGCTAACGACCAGGACTTGACCTGCACAAAGCCAGGCGCGGTCGATCCGGGAGCTTCGAGCACCATCGAGATCACGGTGCTGGTCGGCTCTGCAGCCTTTCCCGGTGCGACCAATCTCGCCACCGTGACCAACGCGAGCGACCGGAACTTCTCGAACAATACGATCGGCCACCCGACAACGATTTTGCCGGAGCGTTGACGGGCCACCGCTGGCAACGGTGACCATGCCTTCACCGGCAGGTGCGAGGAATCCCGATCCGGCGCAACATTTCGTCGAAGCGGGGATCGGAACGTAACGGATCGTAGACCGGTATGACGCGCAGGAAGAAAAGCCCGGAATCGCGCGCCTGGTATGCTTTCTCCATCCACGCGAATGCCTGGTCCCGCTCGCCAACCTCCCCGTACAGGAAGACGAAGCAGCGGGGCGGCACGGCTTCTACTTCACTCAGCGCGAGCAAGTCTCTCAACATACTCCGCGCGACATCCAGATTTCCCGCCCGCGCGTGTGCCGATCCCAGGTAGGCGATCGAAAAAGCATCTCGTGACATCGCCACCGCCTTCTCGAGAATCGCAATCGCCTCGGCGTATCGGCTCCGGCACATTTCCGCGAGCCCCATGATCCAGTAAGCCTGAAGTGCACCGGGGAAGAGTTCCAGGGTTTTGCGCGCCTGCTCGATCGCTCCCTCGTAGTCCTTCACGAACAGGTAGATCCAAGCCGCAATTCCATTCACGAACTGGGATAACGGATCCAAGTCCAGGGCGAGCCTGATCTCGCGGACGGCGCGGGGGCAATCTTCGCTGGTGGTAACAAGGAAGATGGAATACTGCTGGCGAGCGAACTCGTCGCTGGGGTTCAGTTCAATGGCGCGGAGGGTCTCCCTTTCGCAGGTGGCTAGATCCCAGTCACGCATCCAGCTCGCCCATCCCAGTGCATAATGGGCGGTGCTAAGCGCATCATCGAGCGCGATGGCTTTCTGCGCCGATTCTTTCGCTTTTTGATACGCATCCCGGAAGGGAAGATGCCCCCAGAAGCCCAGCAGCCCATAGCAAACTGCCGCGTAGGCATACGCTAATGCATGGCGGGGGTCCCTCTGAAACGCCAGGTGGAAATACTCCAGGGCCTTCTCGAAGCTCTCCCGCGACCACCTGCCCATGTGATGCCGGCCTTTCAGATAAGCAAGATGCGCCTCCGGATCGACGGGGCGCGCGCGGTCCAGTCGAGCCACCTCGGCGGGCGTCAGGGCAAGCTGAACGGCCCCGGCGATGGCATGGGCGACTCGTCCCTGCACGGTAAGAACGTCAGCCAGATCGCAGTCGTAGGTCTTGGCCCAGAGGTGTTGCTCGGGAGAGGCCTGAACCAGTTGAGCCGTAATTCGGATTCGATCCCCCGCCCGCTGTACGGTTCCTTCGACGATGGCGTCCGCATTCAGCTCATGCGCGATCTCCGGAACGGTCTTCTCGGTGCCCTTGAGATGCAGTACCGATTGCCGTGAGATGACCCGCAGGGTGCTGAGGCTGCCGAGTTCGGTGGTCAGCACATCGGCTACGGCGTCACCGAAGAGGTCCTGCTCCGAATCGTGACTCAAGTTGCCGAATGGCAGCACCGCCAGAGTAAATGCGGCTCCCCGGACCTGCTCCACCGGGACGATGAAACGATATCCGCGGCCACGGAACGTTTGGATATATCTCGGTGTGCGGCCCCTGTCTCGAAGCGCATCGCGCAATCGGTTCACCGCGCTGTTCAAGCTGTTGTCGAAGTCGACCGAAACGCCCTCCGGCCAAAGGCGGTGCTGCAACTCCTCGCGGGTCACCAGCTCTCCGGGATGCTCCAGGAGGGTCATGAGGACCTCGAAAGATTTCTCCTGGAGTTGGATTCGCAGCCCGTGCTTACGCAGTTCCCCCAACCGCGCATCCGCCTCGTAGGGGCCGAAACGATACCTCGCACTACCCGTTTGCAGCCGGGCCATTTTGGGGTAGTATAACGCCCGCCGATTTCAGAGTCAAGGCTCCTAAAATCATATAATTGCGTCGTGAGAAAGCCGCTGAAGCGGAAATCTGCCGGATGATCCACGCGTTTGACATTCGGCTCGACGCTGCTCCACTTCTGAAATGAGGTTCGGGGCCTGTCGATTTCGCCGTCCCTCGTTCGACATGCAAGTAGAAGGAGACTTCGGCGTATCGATTTCGCCGCTCCTGATTCTGACTTAAAACTGAAGGAGAAATGACCATGAAATTCATGATGATTGTGAAGGCCAGTAAGGACTCGGAAGCAGGCGTCATGCCGAGCGAAGAGCTCCTTTCCACGATGGGCAAGTACAACGAGGAGCTGATGAAAGCTGGTGTGCTCGTGGATCTCGCCGGGCTCCAACCGAGCTCCAAGGGCGCCCGTATCAAGTTTTCGGGAGGCAAGCGCACCGTCATCGACGGGCCCTTTGCCGAGACCAAGGAACTTATCGCCGGATACTGGATCATTCAGGTGAAGTCCAGGGAAGAGGCCATGGAATGGGCCAGGCGCGCCCCCGATCCCCACCCGGGACAGGAAGGCGAAATCGAGATCCGCCAGTTCCTCGATCTGGACGATTTCGGTCCCAGCGAGGCGGTCGATCGCGCGCGCGAACTCGGCAAGGAGCTCAAGAAGAAGTAGGAAGTAACTGAAGCGCCTCGGTGTCGCGGCGCCAAATCGCGCTCCTGAAGACTGTGCGGCAAAACACGTTCAGAGAGCCGGAAAAACCCGCAGCCCGTGTCAATCGAGACGCAGAAAGATTAATGGCGCATGAAACCCGTAAACCGGCGAGCACTCCGGTGCGTTTCTCCGGGTAG
Organism: Terriglobia bacterium; assembly: GCA_020073365.1. Taxonomy (GTDB): domain Bacteria; phylum Acidobacteriota; class Terriglobia; order Bryobacterales; family Bryobacteraceae; genus JAIQFL01. The sequence continues at coordinate 15,864 of JAIQFL010000151.1, forward strand.
GAGGTGAGGTCATGAAGACCAAACTGTTTGCCATTCTGTTGCTGGCCGGCAGCTCTCTGTTTGCCAGGACCCATTTCACGGTGGGAATTGGCGTGGGTTTTGGCGGCTACGGTTATGGATATTACGCGCCGCCGCCGCTTCCGCCGGTAGTGGCCTACAGGCCGCCTTGCCCCGGTCCTGGATATGCCTGGATCAACGGCTACTGGGTTCCGTCTAGACCGCGCTATGCCTGGCGCGCTGGCTACTGGGCGCGTCCGCCCTATGTCCGGGCATACTGGGTAGCGCCGCGTTACTACGGCCACCGCTACTATCGCGGCTACTGGCGCCGGTAGCGCTGATCGCCGTTCTGATACACGCCCGCGTCGCGCCGGATGTCCTCCGCCGAAGCCGCCAGCGTCGATCCGGGTCGCACCACCAGTTGCAGGGGCAACAGCAACGCCGATGTCTTCTCCATTGTCGCCGGAAGATCGGCCCCGGTCCGATTCGTGAGTACGATGATGCCGATGCGCTGGTCCGGCGCCATGCGAATGTGCGATCCGTAGCCCACCCGCGCCCCGCCGTGCTCCACAATGTGCACGCCCCGAAGGTCGCGGATGGTGAGCCCATACCCGTAAGTATCGGGCGAATCCGGATAACGCGCGTGGGGCGACGAGAGGATCGCGAAGACCTTCGGATCGAGCACGCGTGTACCATCGATCTTTCCGTCGCTTAGGAAGGCCATCACAAACCTTGCGAGGTCTCCCGTACTCGAAAAGACCGACCCTGCCGGCCATGAAGCCGCATTGTCCGCGGCCGGCCGCGCCACCGTGCATTTGCCGCCGGCTTCCTGATGGCCCTGGGCCAGCGGCCACGTCATCGCGGTGGTCGGCCGCAGCGTGGTTCGGGTCATGGAACAGGGACGAAAGACCCGCTCTTCCATGGCGTCGGCATAAGGCTTCCCGCTCAGCGTTTCCACCAGGTATCCGGCCATCCAGTAGCCCGGATTCGAGTATGAAAAGATGGTGCCCGGCGCGGTGAATAGCCAGCCGTCGGTCCAGGAATGGATTCCATTCCCCAGAGCCGCGTCGTCGTGCGACCCATACATCGGCGCTTCGTCGCGTATCCCCGCCGTGTGGCTCAGCAACTGGTTGGCGGTGACCTGCGAGAGCTTCGGTGGCAGGCCCGTGATGTACTTGCCGATCGGCGCGTTCAGGTCCAGCTTGCCTTCCAGGGCCAGCCCCACAAGCGCCGTCGCGGTGAGCATTTTGGTGGTCGAGCCAAGCCGGAACAGCATCTCGGGCCGTACGGGTTCGCCCGTATCCACACTGGCCGCGCCGAATCCCTCGTTGAAGATCACCTGTCCGCCGCGCACGATGGCAATGGACGCGCCCGGCACGTTGAGCCTGGTGAGTTCCTCGCGCGCCGACCGCTCCACTGCGCTGAAGTCCGGTGTGGGCTGGGCCAGCAGCGGAGCGGAAATCAGAAAAGCCAGTGCGCGAATCATGGGCAAGCCCGGCGATCTGGCCGGGGTGCTCTCTATTGTAGCGGTTTCGAGCAATCCTCGGCCTCAGATTTCCCCGCGGCACGAGTCCGGCCGAATCGTTCCAGGCTTGGGACACATGTTTTGCCTGCACTTCCCAGAACGCCTAGGACCGTATCGGAAGCACCGCGGGAATGAGAGCTCCGGGTGGACCAGATTGGTCGGGCCGCGGTGCTTTCGATACGGAGCGTTGAAGGAATGCCGCTGCGGCTGTCGGCTATGGGATTTGAATTGTACCTACTTGGAAATAAGGCACTTCCAAAGAAACCGGAAACCTCTGGATCGCTGCAAGGCGCGGGTCGGAACGGTGGACCACTGGCTTGAAGATTACCACACGCGAAGCGTCCGTGGCCGAAGCCGAAGGCGAGGCCACTTCGTTCAATTCAACGCCGTTTCGGGCCAATTACGAGGTCACCGGGGTGGCGAGATCGATCTGAGCTTTGTACGAGTGAAACCGGCGATCCATTCAGAGGGCCTCTTCGGCAGTTTCGGAGGCGGCCGCCGAGTCTGGCCTGTACCAGTGATGAACGCGCTCATGGCAGAATCAGGCCTCGCGGCGTCCAAGCCCACGCCCTACTTTGTCTTTGGATTCCGCCACTCCATGTGCCAAATTTCTTTGCCTGTATTGTAGGAATCGAAATTAAACTGCATGGAATAGGTGTTCAACCACATCCCGAGTGCGCTTCGCAGCGCCGCCTCATTTAGCACTGGATGGGCGTTGACCGGATCTTCCGCCTCGACAAGCGTCTTCTGATCCTTTGCGAATATATGGTGATAAATCGAGAAGTTGAGATCGAACACCAACCCTGTGGCATGGGGATTAAACCCGCCCCGCTGCACGTAGTAATTGCCAACTGTGGCAAGAAACTCCCTAGCCGTCGCGGCATCCCAACCCGGCGACTCCGACAGGTGCTTTACAAAAGCCTGCCAGCGAGGATCGTTCCCTTCGCCTAAAAAACTCTCGGCTTCGGCCTCAAGTGAATCAGGAAATTTCAGTTTCGAAAATCTGTCAAATTTCATGACCATTTGGATGTTTGCGAAATAATTGACTCCCTGCTGTGGGTCATCGGGTGGCCGCCAACCATTTTGGACGACAGCGCTCTGGATGCTGTTGTCGCCGATATCGTTCCCGTAATCGAGGAGAGCCGTCATCAGGTCGTTTACTGCCGAATGGACCTCGGGGAGAAGCTTGGCGCTGCGGTTGCTACCTCGACCCGCATAAGCCTTGCATGCGCCTTCTTCCACATACTTCGTTGGCCGGTTCTTTATGTTGGTGTGGGTGGGTGGTGCCGGGAAAACGTAGTACGTGCGATTACCGAATTTGTGAATCGTGGCCTTATCTATTTGTAGCCTGAGCACGTCTCACCGCCTTCTGAGGATTCGAGCTCCCGTCGCGCGAGCTCTTGACACATCATAGACGTTTGCCGAGCCAGGAAGCCGACGAGGTGGAAAATTCACGAGTAGTTGCAGAAGGGTGGAGGTTTCGCCGGCTGTGGTCCCGGTTCTGGGTAGTTGGCCATTCGTGGTCCCGAGTGAAAGACGCGCCACTCGGAGAGAGCGGCTCCAGCGGCTGTCGCGCTCCAACTAGTGCCCGGACGAAAACGGCATCATGATTGGTCAGAAGTACTGGGAAGTTGCAGCCAAAAGCGGACCCGAGACTGGATCGCCCATCGACTTCATCTTGGCAAACGGCCTTATCTTAGCGCCTATGGCGCGGCCGCTCTGGGGCCGCCACGGTTAAAGTGAGTGACTTTGGGATGGCATGCTGCCCCACTGGCCATGAGAACAGGCAAGATGCCCGCGTCACCTGAGTGACCGTCCACGGGGCGCACAAACCGCGCCTTGGGACAGTCTCGTCAGTCACCCTACCTCGGTGGCCAATCAATGCTCTCTTTTTAGCAGAGCGCGGCCATCAACGCGCCGCGCGCCGTCGAATTGAGCGCGTCCGGCGACAGCCGGACTTCCGAGAGCCGCACCGGGAAATCGGTGGCCCGCAACGCCTGTCCAAAATGCTCCAGGAACCCCTTCGGCAACACCGTGCCGCCGCTCAGCACCAGCGGGATCGATTGATCCAGCTTCGGCAGGCGCTGGGTGGAGGCGATATGGCTTCGCAACGTCTCCACCAGGTGCTCGATCATTTCCGCGTAGTACACGGTGAGCGCGTTCTGCACCCGGCCGCCCGTCATGCCGTTGAGCCGGAAATCCTGTTCCTTTTTCACGCGCAGCCGCGTGGCCAATTCTCCCGTCACCATGGCGGCCTGATTATCGATGAAATCGCCCGCCTTGGGCACGCTGAAGCTGATCACCGGCACGGATAGCACGGCCAGGCAGACGTTGCACAGGCCGCTCCCGCAGGAAATCCCGATGCCCGTGTAGTTGGATCCGCCCAACTCACCGAAAACCACCGCCAGGCCTTCCTCAATGGGTGTCCCTTCGAACCCTAATTCGGTCAGAATCTGCCGGATAGAGGCTTCATGATAGGCAATCCCGCTCTTCTCGTTGGGCACCGGCGCCGGCACGCTGAAGTAGACTTTCTGGCCGGCGAACGCCGCCTTTCCCAGCAGCTTGCCAACGATCGCCCGCAGCACGGCCATGCTGTGGGGCTCGTGGGGATTCAGCAGGCCGTTGAGCATCGGCCGCCGCGTCTCGGCGTGAAACACTTCCGCGAACTTCTGTGCGTCGTTGCCCACCACCACGATCTCGGAGCCCTTTACCTCGTGGAAGACGTTTTCCCGCTGCAGGAGGCTCACGGTGAGCTTGGAATACGGCAGGGTCAAGAACGCGTTGAGCTGCGCATCATATTCATACTGCCCTTCCGCGCTGCGCGCCACCACGATCCGGCTCGTACCCACGTCGAGCCCCATCGGTTGACTATATTCTTCAGCTTTATTCATAGATCTTCCTCATCCCGCGGCGCAGCCGCCTGCAAACCCCGGGTATCACTTGGGTAGTATGTCGCCGGCCGCGATTCTCTCAAGGAAAAAAAGATGAGAAGGACTGGTTTGTATTAAAACCAGTGAATGACCCCAAAGTTTTTGGTTGTGTCCGCCGATGTCTACCTCAGGTATGGAACCGCAGCAGCGGCCCAAGCCCTCTCTCCGGCCGTGGGTCGAGTGGCGCGCAGGCCGGATCGACGATCCCGTCGGAAGGTTGCGTTATCTCCAATCCGCAGCGGCGCGGAGTGAACCAACCGGCGGAAGAGGGTTGAAGTTTGAGTCCTCCAACCGAACCAGCCGGCTGGGCATCCGTCTGCTATCGACCCTGCTGGTGTTCACAGCCGCCTCCTTCTTTGCGGTCCGGGCCATGGTGCGAGTGGAGCCCCTGCCCAACTATGCACGGCGGGCCCAGTCGCCCGCCTCCCGGGTCGAGAAACTTCCTTACGTCTGGCAGGTCGAGGCCGTCAAGGACTCCGAGACCTACAGCAACGGACTGCGCATAGACAATCGATATACCGTCGCCAACCACCGGCGATCCTACCGCGTATTTCCAGCCGACGGCCTGCAGCAGACCGACCCATTCAGCCGCAGTAAGCCCGCGGGGATCGTCTTCCATACCACCGAGAGCGAACAGGCGCCGTTTGAGTCCGGCCACAATCGCGTGCTCCGGCAGGTGGGGGAATCGCTTCTCGAGTACGTCCAGCGCCATCGCTGCTACAATTTTCTGATCGACCGTTTCGGACGCGTGTTTCGCGTTGTCAATGAGAGCGACGCCGCGGAACACGCCGGGTACTCCGTCTGGTCGGACGAACAGTGGGTTTATGTAAACCTGAATGAAAGCTTTCTCGGGGTTTCCTTTGAGGCCCGGACCGAACCCGGGCAGGAGGAGGCGAGCGTCAGTCCGGCCCAAGTGCGCGCAGCCGCCATGTTGATCGAGATGTTGCGCTGCCGGTTCGCGATCTCGACCGCGAATTGCGTGACGCATGCGCAGGTCTCTGTCAACCCATCCAACATGCGCATCGGCTATCACACCGATTGGGCCTCCAGCTTCCCGTTCGAAGCGTTAGGGTTGCCCAACAACTACGCGCAGCCGATTCCGGCCCTGTTGGCCTTTGGCTTCGAAGCCGATCGGGAGTATCGGAGGGTGGGCGGACTTCGTTTATCCGCGGGAGTCGACCTGGCTGAGGAACGCCTTCGCGAACGCGCCGCCGAGCGGGGCCTGTCGACCCGGGCCTACCGCCGCCAGTTACAGCAGCTCTACCACGAACGCTTCCACCAGCCCGTCGCCGATGAATAACGCGTAGCGGGTCCGCGACGCCCTGCGGGACAGACGGCAACACGCGATTGCGGCGCTAAATTGCGAGCCAGACGGCGGACCCATGTAGTCTGAGACCCCTGGCAGGTGGGACAGTTGGTTCCGCCGGCACTGCCCGGAGTTACAATCCGGTTTCAGCTCCGAAGGAGTAGCCCGATGAAGATGAGAGTTCTGGCCGTAGCCGCAACAGTCCTATCTGTTCTATCGCCTCTGACGGCACAGCGCGGGAACCAGGCCGTCCCGGCGCCCAAAGGCCCCTGGATGGACAAGAGCTTGTCGCCGGACAAGCGCGCCGACCTGGTCCTCGAGCAGATGACCGCGGATGAAAAGCTATCGCTCCTCCACGGCGGAGGCGGTGGATTTGGCGGTCCGGGGGGCCCGGGCGGCCAGCCGGCAGCCGCCAGCCGGTCGCTGGGCGGCGCAGGCTTCATCCCGGGAATCGCTCGTCTGGGAATCCCCGACCTGCAGATGGCCGATGCGGCCGTGGGCGTCACCAGGGGCGGCGCGCGCAGCCGCTACTCCACGGCTCTGCCTTCCGCCGTCTCCGAAGCATCCAGTTGGGATCCGAAATTGGCCTACGAATACGGCGCCCTGATCGGGCGGGAGCTGCGCGACCAGGGCTTCAACATGTCGCTGGGCGGCGGCGTGAACCTCACCCGCGAGCCGCGCAACGGCCGCCTGTTCGAGTACAAAGGCGAAGACCCCATCCTCGCCGGAAAGCTGGTGGGCCAGGAGATGAAGGGCCTGCAGGCCCAGGGGGTCATCGGCGACATCAAGCACTATGCGCTCAACGACCAGGAGACCGGCCGCAACATCGGCAACGTGATTCTGGACAAGCGCGCCATGCGGGAAAGCGACCTCCTGGCTTTCGAGATCGGCATCCGGGATTCGGGCGTGGGCGCGGTGATGTGCTCCTATAACAAGGTCAACGGCGATTGGGCCTGCGAGAACCGCTACCTTCTCAACGAAGTGCTGAAGCACGCTTTCGGCTTCCCCGGCTTTGTGCTCTCGGACTGGGGCGGAACCCACAGCACTACCAAGGCCGCGCTGGCCGGGCTCGACATCGAGATGCCCGGCAGCACGTACTTTGGGGACGCACTCAAGAAGGTCATCGACACCAATGACGTCTCCATGGACCGCGTCAACGACATGGTTCACCGCATCCTGCGGACGGAGTTCGCGGTGGGGCTGTTCGACAATCCTCCCGATCCTAAGGTGGTGGACGTTTTTGGCGGTCTCGAAGTAGCCCAGCGAGTGGCCGAGCAGGGCACCGTCCTGCTGAAGAATGCCGACGGACAGTTGCCGCTGCATGCGCCGGGCATCAAGTCGATTGCGATTATCGGATCGCACGCCGATGTGGGTGTGCTCTCCGGTGGAGGGTCGGCCCAGGTCGACCCGCCGGGCGGCAACGCCGTTCCGCCTCCTCCTCCGGCCGCAGGCGCCCTGCAAGGCCCGGGCGGAGGTTTCGGTGGAGGTTTCGGCGGCCGGGGTCCGGTCTATTATCCTTCTTCCCCGCTGAAGGCCATCCGCGCCAGAGTGCCGAACGCCAAAGTGCAGTATGACGCGGGAACGGATCCCGCCGCTGCGGCCGCGCTGGCGAAGGCGTCGGACATCGCCATCGTATTCGTCAATCAGCCAACCAGCGAGGGGCGCGACGCTGCCAGCCTGTCGCTGCCCGATGGCCAGGACCAATTGGTGAGCGCCGTGGCCGCGGCGAACCGGCACACCATCGTGGTGCTGGAGACGGGCGGCCCCGTCACCATGCCGTGGATCGACGGCGCGAGCGCGGTGCTGGAAGCCTGGTATCCCGGGATTCGTGGGGCCGAGGCCATCGCCAACATTCTCTTCGGCGACGTGAATCCGTCGGCCAAGCTGCCCATGACGTTTGCCAGGAGCGAAGCCGACCTGCCGCATCCCACCATCGCAGGTCCTCCCCCGGCGCCCCCGACCACAGCGGAGCTTGCCAGGGGCGGCACGCCTCCTTTCCTCCCCGGCGGCGGAGCGCGGGGAGGCCGCGGCCCGATGGTCCCCTTCGACATTCCATACCCGGAAGGTTTGAAGGTAGGCTACAAGTGGTTCGACGCCGAAAACAAGCAGCCGCTGTTTGCTTTCGGCTCCGGTCTCTCGTACACCACATACTCTTACAGCGGGCTCAAAATCGCGGCCGGGCCGGAGCCGAAGGTGACCTTCAACGTGAAGAATACGGGCAAACGAGCCGGCGCCGAAATCGCGCAGGTTTACGTATCGCTGCCGCCGGCCGCGGGCGAACCACCGCGTCGCCTGGTGGCTTGGGACAAGGTGCCACTGGCCGCGGGTGAGAGCAAGACCGTCACCCTGGCGCTCGACCCCAAGTTCCTTTCGATCTTCAATATGGATCAGGACGGATGGCAACTCCTGGCCGGGGATTACAAAGTGTTTGTGGGCGGCTCCTCGCGCGAGACGCCAGTTAGCGATACCCTGCGCGTGCCGTAGCAGGTGGGACAGGCAGGTAGGACAGGCGCTTCCGCCTGTCTCAGCCTCACCTGGCGAGCCACAGCAGGGGCGCCAGGCCGGCCACCGCCAGCCCGGCCAACCAACACAAGCTCTGGATGCCGGTCTCGCGATCGGACATCGAGTACGCATAGATCCCCTTCACCAGGTTGTTGCTGGCGGCCGCGATCAGAATCCCCGCCGCAGCCACACCCAAGGGAGCGGTACTTCCGGCCGCTTGCGTCATCCCCATGATGAAAGGATCCACGTCCGTCACTCCCATCAACGTCGCCAGAGAGTAGACCCCGGCCTTCCCCAGATAAGTGACCACCAGGTGGGTGGCCACCAGCATTCCGACGAACAACGCCGCGAAGAAAAGAGCGGCCCGCAGCTCGAGCGGGTTGTTGGGCTCAAACTCGCGGACCAGTTCGCCGCTCTTGGCATCGGGGACGCGGCTCCACAACCATCCGACACCGATGGCGGCACCGGCCAGAGCCAGGAACGGCAGGCCGAGTAACGTGATGAGATTGCGATTGAACAGCGTCACCAGCCCAGCCAAGCGCAAATACATGACGCCGGAAGCCAGCAGGGTAACGCCTGAAAACAAGTGCGGCCGCTTCTCCCGGGCCGCGCGCTTCGCCAGAACCACCGTCGTCACGGTGGAAGAGTACGCGCCTCCCAGAAACGCCGCCAGGATCACGCCTCCCTGACCTTTCGTCACCTTCTGCAACACGTAGCTGCCGTACGACACCGCACTCACCGCCACTACCACCAGCCAGGTCTTGGCGGGATTGATCTCAAACGGGCCGAATCCGCGGTTGGGAAGGACCGGGAGAACCACCGCGGTGAGGAGCAGGAACTTGGTGAACGTCAGGATCTCGTCCGGAGCGATTCGCTGGGTCAAGCCTTCGAGCGCGGCTTTCAATTCCAGCAACAGCATGCTGGCGACGGTAAGCGTGGTGGCGATCCAGAACTGCTCGCGATAAACCAGCGCGGCCGCCACGTAGGTAGTCAGCGCCGACATCTCGGATGTAACTCCAGCAAACCCGGATGTCTCCAGCTTGTGCCGGTACGATAACATCAGGAAGCCGGCCACCACCGCGAAGCCCAAAGTCACGGACAAGACCTGCCCGCCGGAAAGCAGGGAAACCCCGTAACCAATCAGGCCGATCAAAGGAAAAGTACGGACGCCGCCGAACGAGAAACGCTCGCTGCCGGCCCGGCGTTCCTCGCGTTCCAATCCCGTCAGGAAGGACAGAAACAGGACCAGGATGATCTTGACGCCCTCCGGCGGCAACAGCCGGTAGAGATCCGTGAGCACAGGGTCAGTATAAGCCTACCTCATGGGTCGGGGACAGCACTATCTGGGCGCGGTGGATGCTGTAGGTGCGCGCCTTAGGGATCGTCAGGAAATAACCGTCGCAACCGCTCCCTCACGGTTGCGGCTCCGCCATCGATTCCGAGCCTCGACCATGAGGTGAGAGTGAAGCTGTGAAAGAAACGCCCGCAAGCGGGCGAGGCAGGCGGAACCGCCTGCCCCAGTGTGCCCAGCAATGGGCAGAATCTTGTTGGAAGGAAGGAGCCCAACCGGAGCCGATGACGGCAACCGTAGCGAAACGCAAGGCGTAGCCGCAAGGCGAAGCTGAAAGAAGCG
>JAIQFL010000600.1 GCA_020073365.1 Terriglobia bacterium
AGGAAACTACAGCGTCGCCAGCAGTTTCGCGATCAACGCGGTCCGGTCGGCGATGCGGCTGGTCAGAATGCTTTCATTGGCGGCGTGTGCGCCCTCGCCGACACCGCCCAGGCCGTCGAGTGTGGGGATGCCCAGGGCTGCCGTGAAATTGCCGTCCGAGCCGCCTCCGGTGAGGGATTCTTCGATCTCGACTCCCAGGTCCTTCGCCAGTTTCTGCGCAGTCCGAAACAGCTTCACGATGCCGGCGGACCGTTCCATCGGCGGGCGGTTCAACCCGCCGCTCACCTGAATAGAACACCGCCGGTCAAAGGGCCGCAAGCCGCGGAATTTCTTCTCCAGGGCGGGGGCATCTTTCGGTCGCAGCACGCGGATATCGACCTCCGCCCGCGCCTCAGCGGCTACCACGTTGGAGCGCGTCCCACCGGAGACCACGCCCGGGTTGACGGTAATGCCGCGCGCCAGTTGCGTGAATCCCGCGACGCGTTCGAGTTGCCGCGCCAACTCCAGGACCGCGCTCGCTCCGGCCTCGAAATCGACACCCGCGTGGGACGCCCGGCCGTGCACCACGATGGTGAAATCGCCCACTCCCTTTCGTGCGGTCTTGAGGTTTCCGGAAAGGCCGGTGCCGGGCTCCAGGACCAATACCGCCTTACTCCGCGCGGCATTCTTTTCGGTGAGCGGGCGGGAAGCTTCGCTGCCCACTTCCTCATCGGAGTTGAGTTGGAGCAGCACCTTGGAGGCCACCGGGATGTCGAGTTCGCGCAAGGCCCGGACCGCGAAGACGAAGAAAGCGATCCCCGATTTCATATCGAGCACGCCCGGCCCCCAGAGCCGCCCGTGCGCCTCGCGGAAGGGCATGGTACGCAGGGTGCCCATGGGCCAGACGGTGTCGGAGTGGCCCAGCGCGAGGATCTGCCCGCTCTTCCGGCGTCCCGGCAGCGTGATTTCGGAGATCAACTGCGGGCCGAACCGCCCGCCCGGGATGGTTTTCACTTTGGCGAATGGGGCCACGGTGTCGGAGACCAGTTCGACGAACCGTCTGACCGCCGCGGGGTCGTCGCTGGGCGACTCGCACTCCACGAATTTCCCGATCAACGAAGTGATTTCGGACTCACGCTTCTGGACGTGGGAAAGTAGGGAATCCACAATTGATAGGATAGCGGCTTACTGCGGCGGGCGGCGGGCTTCCAGATTGAGCACGCGTTCTTCCAGGGCAGAGATGCGAATGTTCAAATCGTGAGCGGTGGTATCGACACTATGCAGACGGGCCGTCTACCCGCGGGCGTAGCGCCGATTATGCGGAGCGCCCCAGGAAAGATCGCCTGGTCATACGATTTCCTGCTTCTCGCAGTCGAAGCTGACGCGATGCAGGTGCTTGCCATGCATTTTGAAACCCCCAATGAAAAGGGTAGAACGTATACAGCGCCCAAACAATAGCGCCGCCCAGATGCCGCCACGAATGACGGCATGGCAGGCTGAAGGCCCGCGGGGCTACGTAGCCATCACCGCTTCGAGCGCCTGCCGCACCTCTTCCACGGTGTGCTCCAGCTCTTCGTCCGTGGTATAGAAATGCGGTGCTACGCGAATTCCGGCGCCCGGCCGGTAATCCACCAATACCTCGCGCCGCGCCAGTTCCCGCGTCACCTGTTTGCCGTTCTCTACATCCAGAATCACCACGCCGCCCCGGCGTTCCGGGTTGCGCGGCGTATTCACGCGGAATCCCGCTTCCTCGGCAAGCTCGATCAGCCGCGCCGTCTGCCGCATCGACTTCGCGCGAATGGCCCGCACCCCAATCTCATGGATGATTTCGTAGCCCGACCTGGCCGAATACAAAGCCGGAACGTTCGGTGTACCGTTGAGAAAGCGGAAGGCGTCGCCAGCGTACCGGATCGGCCCGTCCTCGAACGCGAACGGCTCTTGGTGCGCCATCCATCCCGTAGCAATAGGGCTCAGCTTGTTCCAGAGGTCGCGCCGCACGTACAGGTACCCCGCTCCCGGGCCCCCCGCACAGCCATTTCACCGAACCGCCGGTCGCGAAATCGAGTTGCAACTCCCTGACATTCACCGGAACGGTTCCCGCGGATTGGTACAGATCCGCAATCACCATGGCTCCCACCGCATGCGCGCGCTCCACGATCGCCGCCAGATCCTGCAGGTAAGAGCTGCGAAAGGCCACGTGCGATACCGAGACCAGTTGCGTCTCATCGTCGATGGCCTTTAACAACAGCTCCACCGGCAGCGTGAGGCTATCGGGCGACGGGACCGATTCCACCCGCGCCCCCACACGCGCGAGCCCGTGGTAGACGTAATCGTTCGAGGGAAAATTCAGGCCGTCGGTGACCAGCTTATTGCGCCGCCCCGACCAATCGAAGCAGGAGGTCACGATCGACTGGCAGATCGAAACGTTCTGCTGCATGACCACTTCGCCTTCACCGGCGCCGATGATGGAGCCGACCAGGTTGCCCACCGTGATCGGCATCTCCCACCAGCCTTCTTCCCAGGCGCGGATCCCCCGGCTGGCCCAGGTGTCGCTGAACTCGCGGAGGCGGCCGGCCGCTCGCCTTGGCATGGCCCCCAGTGAATGGCTGATCATGTAGGTGGTGCGGTCGAGTATGGGGAATTCCTTGCGCCAGGCGAGGAGAGAATCCATGGCTTCTATCGTACCGTTAGTTGAAAATCGATCACCAGGACCAGGGCATCGCCGGTCACCCGGATCTCCGGCACGCTGAAGTTCCGCAGCTCGCGCTTGTACCCTGGATGGCTGCCCGGGTCCTCCAGTACGTTCTGCGTTTCGGTGGCCACCGGGTATCGAAAATCACGCGCCAGGCTGGACGCGATTGCCGCGCAGACGCGCCGGATGTAGAAGCTGGTTTTGCCATCGCTCACCACGGCCACGTCCTTCAGGCCGATGTTGCCGTCGCGGTATAGAGGTGTCGCCGAGACCGTGAGATCGAAAGCGTCACCCAGGCCCACGCACTGCCCCAAGATGTTCATGGCGGAGCGCCCGGTGAACCTGGCGTGGATGCGCAGCCTCCCGGCATCTCCCTGTATGCGCGGCCGTTCCAGGTAGGCAAAGTTGCACTTCGCCTTCTGGTTGCCATGCACATAGCGGCGACCCTCTTGCGTGAAGACCTGATCTGCCAGCATGCGCTCTAGCGCACCGAACTGGAGATGCAACTCGACAGCGCGCGCACATATCGGCAGCAGAAGCAGAGCAGCGAGAAGGCGGAGCGGCACGGAGTTCATATTCTCTCATGGCGTCGTGGGACAGACCATCGCTTTGTGTGGTCTGCCAGAGCAGATCAGTTTGAAGCTCGGCCTCCGCGACGCTCGACCGCGCTTCGGTGCGGTATAGTCTTCCCCATGGACTTGAGCGACTACACGTTCAACCCCGACCTCTCGCGAGCCTCTACGATCCCGGCCCGTTGGTACACCGATCCCGCTTTTCTGGAAGCTGAGCGCCGCGATGTTTTCGGCTGCACCTGGCAGTGTGTCGGGCGGGCCGATTCCGTGGCCATTCCCGGCAGCTACTTTGCTTGCGAGATCACCGGCGAGCCGATCCTCATCGTGCGCGCCAAGGATGGGCGCTTGCGTGCATTCTCGAATGTGTGCCGCCACCGCGGCTCCCTCCTCGCTGAAGGCGCGGGTCAGGCGCCAGTACTCCGCTGCCCCTACCATGCCTGGACGTACTCGCTGGAGGGTAGCCTGTTGGGCCAGCCGGAATTCGAAGGCGTCCAGGACTGGGACCGTTCTAAGATCTGCCTACCACAATTCCAAGTGGAGACATGGGGGCCCTTCGTGTTCGTCAACCTGTGTCCGAAAGCCTCGCCGCTGCTCGAAGTCCTCGGCGCCATACCCGCCGAGATTGCCCAGATTGGCTGCCCGTTCGACCGGTTGCGCTTCTCCTACCGCCGCGACTATGTAGTCGCGTGCAACTGGAAGGTCTACATCGACAACTACCTGGAGGGGTACCATCTGCCCGCGGCCCATCCCGGCCTGATGCGCGAGCTCGACTATTCACAATACCGCGTCGAGACGTTCCGCTACTACTCGAAGCATATCGCGCCCATCCGCGCCGCCGCGGGATCGGAGGCACGGTGCTATGACTTCACCGACAGCAGCCAGAATGCCCTTTATTACTGGATCTTTCCGAACTTCATGCTCAACATCTACCCGGACAATTTGAGCAGCAACATCATCCTTCCCCTGGGACCCGACCGGACCCTGACCATCTTCGAGTGGTTCGCGTATAGCGGAGAAGTGGCGCAGGCCACGATCGATTTCAGCAATGAGATCCAGCAGGAGGACGTTAAGATCTGCGAGTTGGCCCAGCGCGGTTTACAATCGCGGAACTACAACCAGGGGCGGTTCTCCGTGAAGCGGGAAAACGGCGTCCACCACTTTCACGGCTTGCTGTATGAGTTCCTTTCGCCGGAGCGCTCGCCCGCTGAGGACAATTCTTGACCCGATCGAGGCCGGCAGTCGGCGGAAACCTCAAGCGGCAGGCGCTCAGGCAGGCGGTAGACTGTGGTCTGATCACTCGCCAACAGATTCGGACCACGCGAATGAGCGGACTATAGTGGTCCCAGGATTTTAGACCAGGCAATAAGCTAAGATTTTCGGCGGAGTCGTTGACAAGGAGAGGTCGATGACGACGACGAGAAAACAGCATAGTGCGCAGTTCAAAGCCCGGGTGGTGATCGAGGCGATCCGCGGCGAAA
>JAIQFL010000601.1 GCA_020073365.1 Terriglobia bacterium
GCAGAAGTTGATTGAACAAGCTGGCAGCCTGTACCATAAACAGTGCCCTCCTTGAGGCGAGTGTTGGAACCGTGATGAGCGTCTGGTTCACCCACTACGTTGACAGGAGGGCCACGCCACCGCAAGGCAGCGGAGAAGTTGGTCACGGCGTCGTGAATGACCCTCAACTAATTGGCGCAGTCACTCGCAGTAAATGTTGTGTTGGACAAGAGTGAAAGTAAACGATACATGAAAAAAATTCGCTTGTGCGCTATTCCCTGTCCGTTTATCATCTCGTTAACAAAAGGAGTCGATCCATTGCATACCTACTCGTCTTGCCACGGCGGAAGGTTTGTTTTCTTGGCGATGTTGGCCGTTATTCCGCCTTGTCTTCTCTCCCAATCCTTCACCGGATCGGTAAGCGGCACGGTGACCGACACCACGGGCGGGGTGTTGCCCAATGTCAAAGTCACGCTAACGAACGAACGGACGAACGAAACCAAGCCCCGGAGCACCGACCAAGGCGGCATATATTCGTTTTCTCAGGTGGCGCCGGGCAGCTACCGGATAGAAGCGGAAGTCCAGGGATTCAAGAAGTCCGTACGGTCGGCGGTCGTGGTGGATGTCCAGCAGACTACTGTCGTGGACATCCGGATGGACGTCGGCGCCGTTACCGAGGCGATTGAAGTCACGGGAGCGATGCCACAACTGCAAGTCAACACGTCCTCCCTGGGCCAGGTGATCAACAATCAGCAGATCATGGACCTGCCGCTGGTGGGACGCAACACGCTGTCCCTGATCGGTCTCACCGTGGGCGCGCAGCCCATGGGTGCTTTCGGCGGCATTCCCGCACGAACCAACGCCTATAACCAGGGTTTCTTTTCCACCAGCGGCAGCCAGGTGGTGACCAATGAAACGCTAATTGACGGTGCGCCGGCCAACACCGCGCTGTACAACGCGCCGGCGTATGTGCCGGTGGTCGATGCCGTCGAGGAATTCAAGGTCCAGACGAATGCGTTCTCCGCGGAGTTCGGACGCACCGGCGGCGGCGTGGTCAACATCGTCACCAGGTCGGGCGGAAACCAGCTTCGCGGGTCGTTGTACGAGTTCTTCCGTAACAATCACCTCGACGCGAACAACTGGTTCAACAACCGAGCCGGGCTGGCCCTGCCGGCCTACACCACCAATCAGTTCGGCGCTGCCGCCGGGGGGCCGGTGTATATCCCGGGCGCCTACAACGGCAAGGACAAAACATTCTGGTTCTTCAACTACGAGGGGTTACGCGACAGCAAGGCAAGTACCGTGACCTGGACGATTCCGACGCAGGCCCAGTTGGCGGGGAACTTTGCGGGCGCGGCCACGATCTACGATCCAACCAGCTCGGCGCAGGATCCGAGTACCGGCGCTTACCTACGCACTCCGCTGCCGGGGAATACCATCCCCGTTAGTCTGATCAATCCAGTCTCGGCGAAGATCAAGGCGCTCTGGCCCGCTCCGAATGCGGCGGGAACCGCGTCGGGCGCCAGCAATTTCGTTGCGACCGGAGCCGTCAAGAATGTCTGGAACTCGTTTATGGCGCGCGTCGACCACAACTTTGGGGAAAAGGTAAGGTTGTTCGGCCGCGTATCGTACAGCGAAGCGCAGCGCGGCGCGTACGACTATTTCCACAATCAGTTTGCCGGCGGGGTGAACCCGGGTGGCGGCGACGTCCCGCTGCAATTCAACGCGCGCAACGTCATGCTCGACTATACGCAGACATTCTCGGCGACGTTCCTATTCGAGTTCCGCTACGGCTTCGTGCGCCAGCATTTGGCCAAAGTGCCGCCCGGTTACGGGTTGGACTATACCTCGCTGGGGCTGCCCGCGGCCCTCAACCAGCAGCTTCCGCTTCGGGCGCTACCGGCAATCGCACCCTCGGGCTTCAATGGGATCGCGCCCAACTCGTCGGATTTGATCGCACGCAACGACAATACGCATTCCTGGCAGGGAGCCTTCACGAAGGTGCTGCCCAAGCACCAGGTGAAGTTCGGAGCCGATTTCCGCTTTATCCCCATCGGCGAATTGCAGCCGAGTTCACCCGAGCCTTCTTTCAGTTTCAACTCGTCCTTTACCTCCGGGCCCAACGCGGTCACCGGCAGCGGCGGCAGCAGCGTGGCATCCTTCCTGCTCGGGTACCCGGCGTCCGGCTCCGTGGACAACACGCCGGCGATCTCCATTTCCTATCGCTACTTTGGCAGCTATATTCAGGACGACTACCGGGTGAACTCGAAGTTAACGCTGAATCTTGGAGTGCGCTGGGAGGTGGAAACGGCGCGCAACGAGCGATACAACCGGCTGAGCTGGTTCGACCCGGCCGCGGCCAATCCGATTGGCGCGCAGGTGGGCCTGCCCAACCTGCAGGGTGGCCTGGTATTCCCGGGTGTGAGCGGCAACCCCGCCCGCCAGAAGCTCACCAACTACCATAACTTCGGTCCACGCTTCGGCTTTGCCTATAACGTCCTCCCGAAGACCGTGATTCGGGGCGGCTACGGTCTCTTCTACCTGCCGGCCACTGGCGACGATCAGGGCACCAACCTGGGGGCTTCGGGCTTCTTCGTGTCGACCACGTTCAACAGCTCACTCAACGGCGGCATCCTTCCCGCCGACAACCTCGGCAACCCATTTCCGAAGGGAATCAACCAGCCCACCGGCAGCAGCCTGGGTCTGAAGACCCTGATCGGCCAGGATCTGGTCAGCGTCTATCACCAGGACCGGAGCGCGCACGCTCAGGAGTGGAACCTCGACGTGCAGCAGCAGTTTCCCAAAAATATCCTGCTGGATGTCGCGTACGCGGGCAATAAAGGGACCGCGTTGCCGGTCGACATTCAGGCCGATCAACTCAAGGACCAGTACCTGTCGATGGGCTCGGCCTTGCTCACGCTCGTGCCGAATCCGTTGTTCGGCATTGTCACGACCGGTCCGCTCAGCAGTGCCACGGTGGCCGCCGGGCAACTGCTCCGCCCATTCCCCGAATTCAACAGCGTCAACATCCGCGCCGTGCGCGAAGGCAATTCCATCTATCATGCCCTGCAGGCCAAGGTGGAACGCCGCTTCAGCGGCGGGTTGAGCCTGCTGGCGGCCTACACCTTTTCCAAGGCGATCACCAATGCCGGCTCGCGGCTATCGATCAACTTCGCCAACCCCGGGATCCAGGACAGCAACAACCTGAGGGGCGAACGTTCGCTGGCGAATTTCGATACGCCCCAGCGCTTAATTCTCAGCTATAACTGGGAGTTGCCGTTCGGCCCGGGTAAGCCGTTGCTGAACGGCGGGGGGAAGACGCTGGGCATGATTGCCGGCGGATGGCAGATCAACGGCGTGACCACCTTCCAGAATGGCCAGCCGCTCGGTCTCACCACGTCGGTCAATAACACCCACTCGCTCGGCGGCGGATCGCGTCCCAACAACAACGGCACCAGCGCGAAACTGAGCGGAGCGACCGAGAGCCGGCTGACCGGGTACTTCAATACCGCGGTCTTCTCGGCGCCCGCGGCATTCTCGTTCGGGAATACGTCCCGAACGTTGCCGGACGTCTTCGCTCCCGGGACAAGGAACTGGGACTTCTCCATCATGAAGAACGACCGCTTCCGGGATCGGTACAACGTGCAGTTCCGGGCCGAGTTCTTCAATGGTGTCAACAATGTTAATTTCGGCGCTCCGGGAACCACTCAAGGCACCAGCTCCTTTGGAGTGATCAGCTCCGCCGCGGACGGGCGCGTGATTCAGTTCGGGCTGAAACTGCTATTCTGATCGCGCCCAGGAAAGATGGTTCATGAAACGCACGCTCATATCGATCCCGCTCTGCCTGATCCTGCTCCCGGCCGTCCTGCCGGGCCAGACCGCATCGAGCGCCTCGCCGCGGCAGGTGTATGTCGCGCCTTTCTCCCACCTCGACTTCTTCTGGGGAGGCACGCGCGAAGAATGCCTCGCCCGCGGCAATCAGATCATCGCCAAAGCAGTGGAAATTGCCGGCAAGCACCCGGAGTTCCGCTTCCTCATCGAGGACGAGAACTTCGTCGCCAACTATGTGGAATCCCATCTGGGCACGAAGGAGCTGGAGGATCTGAAGGCGCTGGTCAAGCAGGGCCATATCGAGATCGCACCGAAGTGGGCGGCCATCTTCCAGGAGTTGCCCGACGGCGAGGTTCACGTGCGCAACTTCCAGATCGGCAAACACTATGCCCGTTCCGTGTTCGGCATCGATCCGATGACGGCGCACCTGGGCGATCTGCCCGGCTATATTCCGCAGTTCCCGCAGATCATGCGCCGGTCCGCCGTGCCCTACGCGGTGATGACCCGCATGGGACCGAAGGACCGGGCTCTGTTTCGCTGGAAGTCGCCCGACGGGTCCACTGCCATCACCTGGTTCAGTTGGAAGGGTTACGGGTACGGTTCGAAGATCGGTCTGCAGCGGGAGATCAGCCCGGCGCAACTGCAGGCCCTCGAGAAGGACCTGCGGGATGTGGAAGGCACCACGGACGGCCCGATCCTGATTCACTGGGGCAGCGATCTGTGGGCCCCCACCGACAAGCTGATCGACAGCGTGGAGTACCTGAACCGCGCCACGCCCAATTACCGCTTCGCCTTCACCACGCCGAAGGAGTTTTTCGGGCGGCTGCCCAACCCGGAGCAACTGGTGGAACGCGATGGCGAGATTCCGTCTTCCTGGCCGAACATCGTCAGCTCGCTGCCGCACCTCTGG
>JAIQFL010000602.1 GCA_020073365.1 Terriglobia bacterium
TGCTCACCGTGGCTTCTGGTGCCCACTTCACATGAATCTTGCCCGCAAAGGTGTCTAGGCTGGTACCGGTTTCTGCTGGCTGATTTCCCGCGATTTGGACCTCACCCTCCGGGTGAGCCTGAACGACCTCTTCTTCATTGTTCATGTTGAACAATGGTAACTGTTTCTCTATTCAAGGCACGAGGCCTACTGCCGTTCTTAGGTTCATCCGCCTGGCCGACCGCGGCGCGGCTACCATCGGGAGAAAGCGCCAGATTGGTATAGTAGCCTCGCGCCCCCAGCTCGCTCAGAACCTTACCGGTGCGGTCAAACCAAGTCAGTGGCGCCTTGGGAGAGATCGTGGAGCCCGAGCGGTAAGCCAACACTCCGTTCTCAGAGACGGTGAACAAGGACTCACGCGCGACCGACGCTACGCCTGGCGCGACGGGAACAGCATCGTCGGCGGCTTCGTACGTGCGGGGATCCGTGGGCCGCGCCATCAACACGCCTTCCCGCAGGAACAGCAGGCGCCCCGTCTTCTCGCCCGCGGAGGGTCCCACATACGCCGCGCTGAAACCCGTATTCAGAAGGCTCTTCTTCTCCTTGCCCTCAAGCGTGCCAAGATAAATGCCGCTTCTGGCATCCGTCCCGGCGAAGGCGAAGTACAGGAAGTGTTGCCCGTCCGGCAGGAACTGCGGGTACCCATGCCAAAGCTCGCCGTGATTGGGGTCCGGTGTGGTAACCGTAGCCAGATCCCCGGCCTGAGAGACACGGGCGAGACCGCCTCCCACGCCGCCCGACACCAGGATCACTCCATCGCGGTTCCATGTTCCGCCGTGGACATAGCCCACGCTGCATAGGGTCTGCGCAGGGCCGCCCGACACATCGATCTTTTTCAGAGATGCGGTGGTAAAGAAGGCCAGGTGCCGTCCGTCGGGGGACCAGAAGGGATGGCTGGCGTTTTCCGTACCGGGCAATAGACGAGCTTCCAGGGAATCGAGTGCCCGCACCCACAACATGATCTGCCCACCCGGACCGGGAGCGACGAAGGCGATCTGGCGGCCATCCGGCGACAGGGCTACCGTGCGTCTGGACACCGGCGAAATCGCTTCCACCGAAGGAATCTGAAAGCGCACAACGGGAGAACTCTGCGGACGCTCCCGGAAATGAAGCGCGAATAGGACGACTAACGCAATCGCCAGGAGCACAGTGGCGGCCATCCAGGCGTGGGGCATGCCGCGCGGTGACTGCGCCCGAACGTCCTCCTCCGGCGCATCGATGGCGATGCGCGCCTCGCCAATGGCCTGGAGACGCTGTTTGCGATCGCGCTCCAGGCAGCGCCGCAGCAGTTTGCGGATTCTGGGCGGCGTGTCCGCGGGCAAGGCGCTCCAGTCCGGCTCGCCGCGCAGGACCGCGGCCAGAATGTCCGATACCGATTCGCCCGTGAACAACCGCTTCCCCGAGAGCATCTCATAGAGCACCACCCCGAATGCCCATATGTCCGACCGCCTGTCGGCTGGCGCGCCGCGCGCCTGTTCCGGCGACATATAGGCTGCCGTTCCCATGATGACGCCGACCAGGGTGGATCGCATCGTCAGCGTGGGCGAGATAGAAGGATCGGCGGCAACCGTTTCGGAGGAGAGCGCCTTAGCAAGGCCGAAGTCGAGGATCTTGACGCGGCCATCGGGAGTGACCTTGATGTTGGCGGGCTTGAGATCACGGTGTACGATGCTCTTGTCGTGGGCGTATTCCAGTGCCTCGGTGATTTGGAGGGCGATTGGCACAACCTCGTCGAGAGGGAGCGGTCCGGCGGTGATGCGTTCGGCGAGCGTCGGTCCTTCGACGAGTTCCATAATGAGCGCGCGATCTTCCACCCCATACATGGCCGCTATATTGGGATGATTCAGGGACGCCAACACCTGCGCCTCGCGCGCGAACCGCGCCATGCGATCGGCATCCTGCGCGAAGATTTCGGGCAGAATTTTGATGGCCACATCGCGATTGAGCTTGGTGTCGGTGGCGCGCCAGACCTCTCCCATGCCGCCCTCCCCGAGCTTGGTGGTAACACGGTAGTGAGCGATGGAGAACTGGGGACTCATCGTGAGTGATTTATGGGCATCGTACCATCTCGGGCTGAGCCCCGTGCGAGGATCATTTCCCCTCAAGCGGGATGTGCTGCCGAAGGTAATCGTAGAAATTCAGGAGGAAGGTCACGTGCGTGACGGGCTTGGCATCGGCGGCGCCATCGGGATAGAGGACCACCGCGAGGCGCTTGCCGTCCGGGGCCGCGTCGTACGCGTAGACCGGCGGAGACCCCAGGTTCGGGACACGCTTATCAGACCATGGGCGCGGCGAGCCGGCGACGAAGGAATCGCCTCGGGCGGTGTAATCGACCACCATGAGACGCTGGCGATCCTCCAGGAAAAACAGCTCCTTCCCGTTGCGCGACCAGAGAGGGAAGCCGAACCGGCTGCCAATCTGCCATCCGCCGCCCTGCCCCGAGGAAGGCCGCACCCAGACGCCTTCCTTTCCCGGTTCTGTCGATGTGTATGTCAGCCAGCGGCCATCGGGCGAGAACGCGGGCGTGACCGTGAGAAACGGCGTCTCAATGAACGGCTGTGCGGGCCCGAGGCGGAGATGATCGGAATCGCCTTCGATCGGCACCTTCGAAATTGTTACCGCGTTGCCTCGGCCTACTCCGTATGTCGCGAGCCATTTGCCGTCGGGGGAGATCGAAGATGGAACTGCGTTGCCTTTGGCCAGTAACCTGGGTTCGCCGCTGCCGTCACTGCGGATGACGTAGACACCAGGAGCATCCTGGTTCCAGGAATCAAAGATCAAATTTTTGGCATCCGGAGTCCACACCTGCGTACGGATGTTTGCTGCCGTTGAGGTGAGCCGTCGTGTTGTGTTGCGTTGCAGATCCCTCACCCAGATGTCCTGGCGGCCCTGGCTGTCTTCGAGGGTGAACGCCAGACGCGTTCCGTCGGGTGAGAAGCGAGGAGACCCGTAGAGTCCCGGGGCAGCCTGCAACGGCTGTGTCCTGCCTGCGCTATCAAGCCAGTAGATCGAGCGCTGCGATGGTTCCTGGCCGACATAAACCGATGTTCCCGCGTCGGAAAAAGAGAAGTTAGCGCCCACGTCCGATTGGGTGCCGATATCCTGAATGAGTGGTTGCGGTTCTCCGGATAACTTAGAATGGCGAAGGTCGAACGTGACGCCAAACAGCGTATTCTGGTGCACGTAGACCAGGTGCCCGCTTGGCAAATAGCGCCCGAAGAAGCCGCCCTGGTAAATGATCTTCCTCTGTCCCGTCTTTTGGGAAACCACCTCTATATCGGAATCGTCATACTTTGTCGTCAGGTGATAAACGGTGAACAACACCAGGTCGCCTCCAGGCAGGATCTGCGGCCAACGGTGTGCCAGTTCACCCTTCTCACGGTTCACCTCGGTGATACTTACGGGCATACCGCCTGCGATCGGAATGCGGAACAAACCAGTGGCCACGCCCATGGGAGCGACGATGTAGCCATCTCCCCAGCTTGCACCGCGCAGGCTCGGGAAGGCTCGCACTGTCGCAACCGCACCTCCGTTGAGGGAGATCTTCTTCAGCTCGCCGCCAGCGAAGAACCCGAGCCACTGCTCGTCCGGAGAGAAAAATGGGCTGTCGCCATTCTCCGTTCCCGGAAGGTGGGTAACCTGGTTGTCACCCAGATTGCGGATGGCAAGCATCTTCTTGCCTTCCTCGCTGCGCATGCTGAAGGCCAGCCGGGTGCCATCGGACGAGAGCGCCAGCAGGCTTTGGCTGTCCAGCGCGACGCCGGGAGCCAATTCCGCGGTGAGCCGGATCAGTGGACGCAAAGGCGGCGGGCGCGTGGCTTGCCACCACGCCAGGGCCGCCAGACACAGGGCTGCTGCAAACGCCGTGGCCCAAGGCCAGACCGGCCGTGGTTTGTGGGGCGCTGCCGCCTGTTCCTCGGGCGCGGCGTCCTCAGGCGCATCGATGGCGATCCGCGCCTCGCCAATGGCTTGCAGCCTCTGCTTGCGATCCCGCTCCAGGCACCGTCGCAGCAGCTTGCGGATTCTGGGCGGCGTGTCCGCGGGCAAGGAGCTCCAATCCGGTTCGCCGCGCAGGACTGCGGCCAGAATGTCCGATACGGATTCGCCCGCGAACAACCGCTTCCCTGAGAGCATCTCATAGAGCACCACTCCGAATGCCCATATGTCCGACCGCCTGTCCACCGGCACCCCGCGCACCTGCTCGGGACTCATGTAGGCCGCCGTGCCGAGGATCATTCCGGCGCGCGTGGGCGAGATGGTGAGGGTCGGGGAGTTGGTGGCGCCGGCCGCGGCAGTGGTTGACTCTTCGGCTGATTTTGCCAGGCCGAAATCCAGCACCTTGACCACACCTTCGGGTGTAACCTTCACATTGGCGGGCTTGAGGTCCCGATGCACGATCCCCTTCTCGTGCGCGGCTTCAAGCGCCTCGGCGATCTGGCGCGCGATGGCCAGTGCTTCCTCAATCGGAATTCGGCCCGACCCGATCCGGTCCGCCAGTGTCGGACCCTCGACCAGTTCCATCACCAGGTAATCCGGTCCGACGTCGTAGAGCGTGCAGATGTGCGGATGATTCAGCGCGGCGATGGCGCGGGCTTCGCGTTCGAACCGCTCGCTGAACTGGGCGTTGGAAATCTTGATGGCGACCGAGCGGTTCAGGCGCGTATCGCGGGC
>JAIQFL010000152.1 GCA_020073365.1 Terriglobia bacterium
TTGTTTTGAGGACCTATAGTTGAGTGAGCACGCAGGACTTTTGTTCCGTCGGTATTTTTTCTCACACTTAAAGAAACTGCTGGCTCTTTACCGGGCGAAGAAATCGAAGATATAATTTCAGGTGAACAGGAGCGTGAATGACAAGGTATGATATTGACATAGGGGTTCTCGGCGGGGGTTCGGCAGGACTTACGATTGCATCGGGAGCTGCCAGGTTCGGGGCAAAGACCCTTCTCATCGAAAGGGAAAATGCATTGGGTGGAGACTGCCTCCATTTTGGCTGCGTGCCGAGTAAGACGCTTATAAGGACCGCGCGTGTCTGCCATCTCGTGAAAAATGCGGTCAAGTACGGTCTTCCTCAGGCAGACATGAAACCGGTCGATTTTAAACAGGTGGCAGAAAGAATCCAGTCTGTTATTCAGACTATACAAGAATATGATTCAAAGGAGAGGTTCTGCCGACTCGGGGCCCAGGTCGAATTCGGACACGCGCATTTTATCGACGAGCACACCGTCCGGATCGACAAAAAAATCTATGCCGCAAATAGCTGGGTTATAGCCACGGGCTCTTCTCCAGCGATCCCGCCTATAAAAGGAATTGATACAACTCCCTTCATTACAAATAAGGAGATTTTTTCACTCGACAGCCTTCCTCAATCCATGATAGCTATCGGCGGAGGTCCGATATCAATTGAGATGGCCCAGGCTTTCAGCCGGTTGGGCACCAAGGTGACGGTGATCGAAATGGCCGATCAGATTCTCGGGGTTGAGGACAAAGACCTGGCGGATCAGATAATGAATGTCCTGTCTTCAGAAGGCGTGACTTTTTATTTGGGCGCCTCAATACTAGGGGTAAAGGACCTCGGCAGTGAAAGAGAAGTTGTTATTAAGAACAGTGAAGGCAACACAGTCAGCCTGAAGGCCGGGACAATTCTGGTGGCAGCCGGCAGACAGGCAAACCTGCAGGACCTCAGGCTTGAGAACATCTCAGTGGAGTATGATAAGAAAGGCCTAAAGATAGATAACAGACTCAGGACAAGCCATAAGCATATCTATGCAGCAGGAGATACTACCGGGTCATACCAGTTTACCCACGCTTCAGGATACGAGGGCGGCATTGTATTGAGTAACTCGGTCCTTCACCTGCCGAGGAAGGCGGACTATACGAACATGCCGTGGTGCACGTATACCGACCCCGAACTTGCGAGCATTGGGATGAACGAGAAACGCGCCGCTGCTGCAGGCATCAATTATACTGCCTGGACAGAAAAGTTCAGGTCCAATGACAGAAGTCTTGCAGAGGGAGAAGAAACAGGTAAGATTAAACTCCTGCTCGATGAAAATGAAAAACCGATCGGGATCCAGATCCTGGGGCCGCGCGCGACAACACCGTCCGCATGTACACTTGCGGACCTACCGTCTACGATTTTGCCCACATCGGCAATTTCCGAACGTTCACTTTTGTCGATATCCTGCGCAGATGGCTCCGCGCCAGCGGATTCACCCTGGACCACGTGATGAACATCACGGACGTGGACGACAAGATCATCCGCAACGCGGTGGCCGAGCACAAGTCGCTGGACGAGTATACCGCGACCTACACGACGGCCTTCCTGGACGATTGCCGGAACCTGCGGCTGGAGCGGCCCGAGCGCCTGGTCCCGGCCACCGGACACATCCCCGATATGGTGCAGGCGATCGAGCGACTGGGCAACGGCAACCACACCTATACCAGCGACGGTTCGGTATACTTCCGGATCTCCACGTTCCCCGCATACGGCAAGCTCTCGCACAACGATTTCAGCGGCAACCTGGCGGGCGCGCGCGTGGATGTGGACGAATACGAAAAGGCCGACGCCCGCGATTTTGCGCTTTGGAAGGCGCCCAAAGAGGGCGAGCCGGCGTGGGAAACGGCGCTGGGGCCGGGCCGTCCGGGCTGGCACATCGAGTGCTCGGTGATGGCCATCAAGTACCTGGGCGAGACTCTCGACATCCACGCGGGCGGGGTAGACCTGATCTTCCCGCACCACGAAAACGAAATCGCACAATCGGAATCGCTCACCGGGAAGCCCTTCTCGCGCTTCTGGCTGCACGCCGAGTTCCTGATGGTGGAAGGCCAGAAGATGTCCAAGTCGCTGGGCAACTACTTCACGCTCCGCGACCTGATGGGCCGCGGCTATCAGGCGGAGGCGATCCGCTACCTGCTGGCTTCGGTTCCGTATCGCAAACAACTCAACTTCACGCTCGACGGGCTGAAATCCGCCGCAACCGCCATCGACCGCCTGCGCAATTTCAAGCTGCGGCTGGAAACCGATCGCTTCGCCGCGGGTGTCGACGAGCCACTCACGGCGCGCACGGCTGCGGCCTCTGAGCGATTCAGCAACAGCTTGAACGACGATCTCAATACCGCCGAAGCCCTCGGCGCGGTCTTCGAGTATGTGCGCGACGTCAATAGCGCCATGGATTCCGGCGCATTCGGCGCCGGAAATGTGGCGGACGCGCTGGCGTTTCTCAATCGCTTCGATTCGATATTCGCGGTGCTTGAGCCCAGTGCCAAGGCCGGAGAGATTTCAGACGCCGAGGTGGAAGCCATGGTCGCAGAGCGCAACGCGGCGAAAAAAGCCAGGGACTTCGCCCGCGCCGACAGGATTCGCCAGGAGCTCCTGGAGCGGGGAATCATTCTGGAAGATACCAAGTCCGGCACCCGCTGGAAGAGGAAGTAGGAGACCACGTTGAAGATCCACACCAAAGCCGTCCACGCCGGCGACCGTAAGAAGCCCGCCACGCATATCCCGGTCACGACCCCGATCCACACGGCGGCCAGCTACTTCTACGACTCCATGGAACAGCTCGACCGCATTTTCAGTCAGGAGGAGGAAGGCTACTGCTACACGCGCTATGACAACCCGTCCAACGCGGCGCTGGAAGAGCTGATGGCTTCGCTCGAAAGCGGCCACGGGGCGCTGGCCTGCGCCTCGGGAATGGCGGCCATCCAGATGGCGGTGGTGACCGCGCTGGCCGACCGGCGGAAGTCGGTGGTGGCTGCCAGCGCTACCTACGGTGCCACCGTCAGCCTGCTCATGAATGTGCTGGGGCCCCAAGGCGTCGCGGTGCGCTTCGTCGACATGTGCGATCTGGAGGCTCTGCGCGCGGCGGTGGCGGAAGCCCGGCCGGGCTGCATCCTGATGGAGACCGTCTCCAATCCGCTGTTGCGCGTCGGCCCGATGGATGAGATCGCCCGCATCGCGCGTGACGCGGGCGCTGCCCTGGTGGTGGACAACACGTTCGCCACCCCCCTGATCGTGCGGCCGCTGGAACTGGGGGCGAGCTTCAGCGTGCACAGCTTGACCAAATACCTTGCCGGCCATGGCGATGTGTTGGGCGGCGTAGTGGTCACCGACCAGGTGCATTTCAAGAGCCTGCGTAGTCTGTCGCGCGCCATCGGCCCGGTGCTCGGCCCGTTCGAGAGCTATCTCACGATGCGAGGGGTCAAGACTTTCCCGCTGCGCATGGAGCGGCAATGCGCCAATGCCTGTCGCGTGGCCTCCTGGCTGAGCACGCACCCCAAGGTGGAGCGCGTCTATTTCCCGGGCGACCCGGCGCATCCCGATGCCGCCACGATCCACGGTTTGTTCCCGCCCAACCTCTACGGCGCCATCGTAAGCTTCGAGATCCGGAGCGCGGGCAGGGCCGAGATCTTCCGCTTCATGGATGCCCTCAAACTGATCATCCGCGCAACGTCCTTGGGCGATGTCCACAGCATGATGCTCTACCCCGTGATGAGCTCGCACCGCGAGATCTCCCCCAAGCACCGCGAGCGCATGGGCATCCGCGACGGCCTGGTGCGGGTGTCGGTCGGGATCGAAGCGGTGGAAGATATCATCGGAGATCTGGAACAGGCATTCGCGTAGGTCCACCGCGTCCTGAGAGGACAGCGAGTTCACGTCCCGGACGCGCGACCATCACCGCCCTTTGTGCCGCGTTTTAGCGGATAATGATATGTTCGCGAATCAAGGATCACCATTAACAGATGCCGCTGAAGATCACCTCCCCAACCCCGAATACGCTCTTTACGATCACCGACGACCCGTGGTGGCCAGCCATTCAGTTTCAGACCGATGCGACCCTCACGCAAGGTCAACGCCTGATGTGGGACTGGAAGATCGGGTGGGACCGGTTCTCCAAGCAGGGCAAGGATACAACCAATACCAGCTTCTGGAATGCCCAAATGACGCTATTCCAGGATTTGACCGCTGGAGTGATCACGAATCTTGGCGGGCAACTCACGGTGCGCGTGTCGGGAGCCCAGGGATCGGCACACGTCACTGTGCGAATCAACGGCACCAACCCCACCAAGGCGGCCATACTCGAGTATCTGAAGAACCAGCCGAATAGCGATGGCTTCGACAAGATACTGGAACACGAGTCGAAGATGGTTCATTTCAACGCTCGCGGCGAGCCGATTAAGTCCTTTGACAACGGATACGGAATCGCGCAACTCACCAGCCCCGCGCCCAGCTATGAAAAGGTGTGGAACTGGAAACTGAATATCTCGGGAGGAATCGAGCTTTTTCAGGTCAAACTGCGGGATGCAATGAATTACCTGTCGCAGCAGAACCGGTCCTACACTCCGGACCAACTCACCCGGGAAGCCGTCGCCCGGTGGAACGGGACCTCGTATCACGTCTGGAGCGGCCAGGCATGGGTTCGTCCCTCGACCATACTGTGCGACACGCAGACCGGCAATATCGGCTGGGACATGACCAAGGCGGTCAACGCCGGGAAGACCGAGGCGCAACTTCGAGCGCGCGATAAGGCCACTTACCAGACTCCCGGCCTCCCCACCAATAACTGGTTCTACTCCGGGGTCTGTTATGCGGATCGCATCCTTAGTTGACGGCTGGCTTCTTTCGATCCTCGCCGGCAGCATGATGTACGCGTGCGCGCAGACACGCGCTCGTGCGCCGGCCGCCCCGGCAACCAAACAACCTTCCAGTACGGCGTCCGATGCGGTGCCTCTTCCGGCCGGCGGTACACTGCGCTATTTCACGCGCGGGGATCAGACCGTGGTAGAGGTGGTCACGCCAGACACACACGGCGCTGCGGGACGCCTCGCTCTGAATCGCGACCAGACGGTTGCCCCGAAGAGTGCGGCGCAGTTGAAACTCGTTGCCCAGGTGGGGAAGCTGGTGCTGATCGTTTCGGATCGGTACGCCTCGCGGCCAGGACCTATGTCCTATTGCCAGGCCGGCCATGAGGAGTTCTTGCGGGTTTTGACCATCGCTCCGCGTGTGCGGGAGACGTTCCAGTTGAAGCTACAGGGTTGCCGTTCGAATTCCGAGCTGGCGGAGCAGGGTGTCGTCTGGAAACCGGAATCTTCCACCTTGGAGATTCACTGGCTGAACGGCCCCGGAGCGGACGAGCACAATCAATCCAGGGCCTACCGGATCGACGACCGCGGCGACGTGAAGCCCGTCGAAACACCGGCGCGCTAAGAGCGCGGCTGCCCTCAAACGGGCCTACTCATACACCAGCGCGTTGAAGAACATCTTGAACGTCAGGTAGCTCTGTGCGCGATACTGCGGCCGCATGCCGAACAACACCACGTGGCCGCTGCCCATGGGGGCGTCGATCAACGCAGCTTTGCCGGCAATCACCTTTTCGCCCACCAGCCAGCCGGAGGCCAGCACGCCCGAATGGGGATACCGCGCCACCACCGGCAACTGCGTATCCCACGCGGGACTCTGCTCGCTCCAGATGGCAATCTCCGCGGGAACGCCATAGGCCAGCGGGCTGTGCGTATCGATCTTCGCGTTCAGCAGCGAGCCCGGGGAATAGAACTCGCCCGAGCCGGCGACGGGGCGGTCCTCGCCCTGTCCCCGGCCGCCCCCGCCCCGCGGCGTCACTGTCTTCGCCGCCACGCCCAGCCGTGAGATGGCGTAGTCGGTCGCGCCGTTCAGAAACACCAGCGTGCCGCCGGCGTTGGCGAACTCTTTCAGCACATCCGCGCCCTTCGCACCGATTCCGCCCGAGTACTCTTCCGGCATGTTGCGCTGACCGTTTTCGATGCTGGCCGCCTGCTGGTCGGCAAACACGATCACGTCGAACTTCTTGCGCAGATCGCCCGCCTGGATGTCGCGGTTGCGGACAGTGGTGTACGCGAACCCGAACTGCTCCAGCAGCCAGCGGGTCCAGCCCTCATCCATATTGTTGCCGGTACACGGCTGGTAGAGCGCCACACGCGGCTGCTTGAGCTCCTTCCAGCCGGCGCGCGCCGCCCGCGAGAAATCGCCGGTAGCGGGATCGCGCCACGCCGGCTGGCCGCCTTTCCACGCGCGGTTCACGGCTATCCACGAATCGCTGTCGGAAGCCTTCAGCGACGGTCCAACCGCGGCTCGGGGCGCCTGCCACTCGCCAGAAGACGCCACCGGCTGGTCCACCGTCTTCACATCCACACCCATCAGCAACGGCAGCGTGTTGGCGGTCACGTCGTAGGGCCGTTTCGGGGGGCCGCCCGGATACAGCCGGTCTTCGGGATAATGCTGCCGCTCCAGCAGCGATTTCGCCCAACCGCCGTACGGCTGGTGCATGGACACCACGGCGCTGCCGTCGGCGCCCTTGCCGACCTCCACCTGTCCGAAGCGCAGCGTCTCGATCATCTTGCGCGTCACGCCCGGATCCGGCTGGGTGGCTGAAATCACGAACCCCCAAGGCTCCGTGCGCGCCACCTGCCGCACGCCCACGCGGTAGAAATTGCGCAGCAGCTCTTCGCGATGGATGGCGGCGTTGTACAGGCACGAATCGAACGCGATCAACTGGTAATCGACAATGTCCCGCAGCCGCCAGGTGCCGCCGAGCCACGGCTCCAGGTAGTTCCAGGAGCGCTCGCGCGGGTTGTAACCCAGCGCGGTCCCCGAGATCTGGTCCTTGGTCAGCGTCATGGGGGAGGCGATTCGCGCGCTGGCCGATTCGGTCAGGAGGCGGAGTCCGGCGTGAAACGCCATGTAATGCCGCGAGGGCGTCCAGAAATCGTAGACCCCGTGAATCGCCACGCCGGTCTTCCCGGCAGCGGTCAGGTCGGCGGCCATGGCAGTGCCCATCATGTTCATTTCCTGCATCAGGATGGCGTCGATGTTCGGCTCGGTGGGGTCGAGCCACGGCGGCACAAACAGCCGCGCGCCATTGCCGCCCATCTGGTGCACGTCGTAGGTGATCTCGGGATGCCAGACGTTGTGGAGTTTGGAAACCGTGAGCCGTGTCTCCGGCTGCGAGAAGATATACCAGTCGCGATTGTTGTCGTGCCCCACGTACTTGTGATACAACTCCGGCGGCGACGTGCCTTCGAAAGGCGTGCCCAGCGTCTTGCGGTACCAGCGGGTCACGATGTCCACGCCGTCCGGATTCTGCGAGGGCACCAGCAGGAGGATCGTGTCCTTGAGGATCGCGCGGTGATGCGGATTATCCTCGGTCAGCAGCCGGTAGGCGAACTCGACGGCGGTATGCGTGGAGGCGATTTCGGTGGCGTGGATCGAACAGGTGATCAACACGACCGTCTTCCCCTCCAGAACCAGCTTTTCGGCCTCCGCCGGACTGGTCTTTCGCGGGTCGGCCAGCTTTTGCTGGATGGCGATATACCGGTCCAGATGGCGCAAGGTGTCGGGGTCCGCGATGGTCGCGGCGATGAACGGCCGCCCGTCGGCGGTCTTGCCCAACTCTTCGACTTTGATGCGGTCGCTGGATTTGGCCAGTGCCTGGAAGTAGCCCACCACCTTCTCCCAGTCGAGCACGGTCTTGTCGGCACCGATCTCGTGGCCAAAGTAGCTCTGGGGTGTGGGAACCGCCGCGAAGACGGAGGCAGCGGAGACGAGCAGCCCCACAAGGAGCCCCGGAAAACCCAGGCGAGCACCGCGAGATCGTTTTCCCTGGCCCCTGCCTTCCCGGCCCCCGGCCCCTGACCCCCGGCCCCTGCACCAACCCCTACCCCCCAACCCCCAACCCCTGACTTTCATGGCAATTCCTCCAGCATCCGATCAATATCATCCGGACTGATGTAAAAGTGCGGCGAGGTGCGCACCCAACCGGCGCGGGGTGCGGCGGAAATCCCGGCGGCTCTTAGCTTTCGGACGATTTCCTTATCCTCCAGACCAGCTTTGCGGAAGCTCACGATGCCCGCCCCCGTCTCCGGTGTCCGATGTCCCAGCACCTCGTAGCCCTTGGCTTCGACGCCCTCTCGGATCCGGTCGCCGAGATTTTGGACAACCGGGGCGATTTCTCCGACCCCGACCTCAAGTAAAAACTCAATTGATGCTCTCAAACCAAAGCATCCAATGGTATTTAACGTACCGCATTCATATCGCCCAGCGTCCTCGCGCAGGGCCATGTCACGGGAGGCGTAGTCGTTATATCCGGCCACATTCGTCCAACCGAATTCCACAGGTTTCACATGAGCCAAAAGTTCCTGATTTATGTAGAGGATACCGCAGCCTTCCGGACCCAGGAGCCACTTGTGGCCGTCGGATGCCAGGGCGTGAATCCCGCTGGCCCTTACATCGATCGGAAACGCACCCAGCCCTTGAATCGCATCTACCATATAAATGCACTGGTTACGCCGGCAGATTTCACCGATCGCTTGAATGGGTGCGCGGTATCCGCTCAGGAACTGAACGAAGCTGATGGAGAGCAGGCGGGCGCCGCGGCATGCCTCGTCAATCCTGTCGAGAGGGTCCTCGGTGGACAGCCATGTGACGGCAATGCCCTGTTCTTCCAATCGCTTCCAGGGGTAATAGTTAGCTGGAAACTCCTCTCGGAAGGCGACAATCCGGTCCCCCGGCCGCCAATCCAGTCCCATCGCCACGGTGGCGATCCCTTCGGAGGTGTTCTTCATCAGGGCGATCTCGGATCGGTCGGCGCCGATCAGCTTTGCGGCCGCCACCCGCAGGCCCTCGTAGGTGGCCAGCCACAAGTCGTAGTGCAGGCTGCCGAAGTGGAGGCAATCGTCAGCGAGGTTCTTCATAGCGTCGGCTGCGGGCCTCGAGAGGGGCGCAACCGCGGCGTGGTTCAGGTAGATCAGGGAATCCCGCACCGGGAATTGGCCGGCGTACCGTTCCCAAATCGGCGGTTCGGCCAAAGATTTTGCATTCCTATCGAGATCCATTCCCTATACAATACTTGATAAGGGCTCAAGGAGGCACCGATGAGATCTCTGTCTGCCGTCATCCTGACCGTGGCGCTGGCCGTGGGCGTGGCGCAGGGCCAGGACAAGAAGAAGAAGGACGACCCCGACCAGATCGGCAATCGCGACGTAGGCAAGTGCCTCAATTTCTACTCCATCGACAAGGAGATTGCGATGGGGAAGCAGTTGGCCGAGGAAGTGAAGCGGCAGGTGAAGATGAACGAGGACCCGCTCCTCGGTGAGTTCGTCAACCGCTTGGGACAGAACCTGGCGCGGAATTCGGATGCCAAGGTGCCCTTCGCGTTCTGGGTGATTGAGGACGAATCGCCCAATGCCTTCGCCCTCCCCGGCGGGTTCATCTTCATTAACACCGGCCTCCTCAAAATTGCCTCCGAGGAGGACGAGTTCGCCGGCTCGGTGGCCCACGAGATCGCCCACGTGGCGGCACGCCATATGACTTGCCGCGCCACCAAGGGCCAGATCGCCAACATACTGAGCCTGCCTCTCGGCATGATTCTGGGCGGGTGGACGGGCTATGCGGTGCGCCAAGGCTCAGGCGTGGGCGTCCAGACGCTGTTTTCCAATTTCAGCCGGGCGGACGAAGCCGAGGCTGATTTTCTCGGCGTGCAGTATATGTACGCCACGGGGTATGATCCCAACGGCGCCATCAGCATCTTCGAGAAGTTGATGGCTTTGCAGCGCACCAAACCGGGTTTCGCGGCCAAGGTGTTTGCCACCCATCCCATGGACGCGCAACGCATCGATAACACGCAGAAGGAGATCCAGCGCATTCTGCCCTCCAAGCCCGAATATGTGGTCACTACCTCGGAGTATCGCGATATGCGCGAGCGCCTGCTCGCCTCCCAGAACCGGCGCAAGTCCGACGACACGGAAGGCCGTCCGCGCTTGCGCGTGGCGCCCGGCTCCGCGAAACCCGACGAGCAGGGCAGCGACAAAGACGAGCGTCCCACGATTCGCCGCCGCGACCTGATGGAGTAGCCGGACTGGGCCATTCGTGCCCAAACGTCTTTCCGGGGTCCGCCGATGAAGTCTCCGAGATTTCAAGCAGCCGCTTCGACTGCCTTGGTTCGGGCTGGATCTCGCTTCGCGGACAGGAACAGCCAGGCGAGCGAGGCCAGGGCAAACGACGCGATGGACAGGATGACGCGGGGATCGCGCGCGCCGAACCAGGAGCCCACTCCCACAACGCCAATTCCGGCGGCCGCAACCCGCGCGGCTTCCAGCAACAGGAACTCCCGCCGATTTTCGAGTACACCGCCCAAGGTCATCAATCCGCCGAGGATGAACCCGAAGTACAGGACATTCAGCCAGGCGGCCTGCTTCGGCAGCAGCGTCAGGAAATGGCTGTTGGCTGCAATCAGCACCGCGAGCTGCACCAGTGCGTATAGGCTCAAGGCGAGACTGCGCGGAGGATCGTAGCGGCTGAAATCGCGGACCGGATCGTAGGACTCCTTGGGGAATCGCGCGGCAACATCCGCGGGTCGCCATCCGGGGGGAGCGATCCAAACCCGGAGCTTATCGCGCCAGCGCCCGGCATACCAGCAGTCCTTGGCCATAGCCCAGTAATAATGCAGGTTGGCCCATACCGGATTCCAGCTCCTCAACTGCCCCCGGATGCCGTAGATGGGAGGCTCCTCATCCAGTTCCTCCTGGAAGCTTCCGAACCAGTGGTCCCAGATGAGAAACACACCCACATAATTCCGATCGAGGTAGATATCGTTCTGGGCGTGGTGGACGCGATGGTTGGAGGGCGTCTGGATCCAGCGGTCGAGAATGCCGAGGCGGCCGATGTGACGTGTGTGGGGCCAGAATTGGTAGAAAAGCTGAGCCACGCCAACCAGCAGGAATACGCCCAGCGGGACACCGCAGAGCGCCAGGGGAACATAGAAGATCCAGGTTGTGAACGCTCCGGTACCCGGCTGGCGCAACGCGGTGGTGAGGTTGAACTCTTCGCTTTGATGATGGACCACGTGCGCCGCCCAAAACAGACCCACCGTGTGGCCGAAGCGGTGCTGCCAGTAATAGCAGAAATCGTACAGGACGAAAGCGAAGATCCAGGTCATCCAGTGGCCGCCCGGCAGGCGCACCGGGGCCCAGTGCGCCAGGACCCATTCGTACGTAAAGAGGCCCAGGAAGCCGAAGAAGACGCGCATGCCGGTGCTGACTATGCCGCAGCTCAGGCTGTTGAGGGCATCGGCCAGATGGTAGTAGCGGGTTCCCCGTATCCGGTCCACGACCAACTCGACGGTGATGAGCGACAGGAAAACCGGAACCGCCAGACCCACCGCATGCCCATAGGTGGTGTCCATTCTTGGAGCCTCCCGAGACATCATAACCCAAGGAGGGTACATGCACACCGCAGTCAACGCCGGTTCAAGCCGGGACGCACTTCCACCAAGCCGCGCCCGGCGTTTTGACGCCAGAGAGTATTCTGCCTCGCTATGACCTTCACATCTTGACAATCAAGATGTAGCGGGGATATCATTACGCAGTTGCTGTTTTCAGGAGCGTCTATGGAAGAGCCGAATACCGACGTCATCCAGGGCACGCTGGACATGCTCATCCTCAAGACCTTGAGTCTCGAGCCCATGCATGGATTCGGCATCGCCCGCCGCGTCGAGCAGATCTCACGCGGGGTGTTCAAGGTGAACCCGGGGTCACTTCTCACCGCGCTGCAGCGCCTGGAGCGAGCCGGATGGCTCGACGCCGAGTGGCGCCAGACGGAGAACTCGCGCCGCGCGAAGATCTATGCGCTCACTCGCGCCGGGCGGAAACAGCTCGAGGTCGAGACTGCGGACTGGACGCGCCGGGCATCGGCCATCGCCCGGCTGTTAAAGGCGGAGGGCTGATCGCATGTCTCTCTGGCGCCAATTCACACACGGCCTGCGCGTGCTCACGAATCGAAGGGCTGCGGACCAGGATGTCACAGACGAGGTACAGCACTACCTCGAAGAAGCCACCGCCGCGCTGGTGGAGAGCGGACTCTCTCCCGGCGAGGCGCGGCGGGCGGCGCGGGTCGAGCTCGGCAACGCCACCGTCGTCCGGGAACAGGTGCGCGCGTACGGATGGGAGAACGTGATCGCCACGTTGTTCGCCGATCTGCGGTATGCCGCCCGCCGGTTGCGCCATGGCCCGGGCTTTACGGCCGTCACGGCGTGTACGCTGGCGCTGGGCATCGGCGCAAGCACCGCGATCTTCAGCGCGGTGAACCCTATCCTGTTCGAGCCTCTGCCGTATCCGCATGCCGGCCGGATCCTGATGATCTGGGACATCTTCCAGGGCGCGCGCTCCGACGTAACGTTTCACACCTGGCGCGAGGTGGCGGCGCGGAGCCGTTCCTTCGATGCGACCGCGGTGATGGAGGCTTGGCAGCCGACCATGACCAGCACGGCCCAGCCGGAACGATTGGACGGGCAGAGTGTGAGCGCGGGCTACTTCCGCGCGCTGGGTGTTTCGCCGGTGCTGGGAAGGGGCTTTCAGGAAGACGACGATCGGTTCAAAGGTCCGCATGTCGCGATCCTCAGCGACGGATTGTGGCGGCGGCGTTTCGGCGGAGACAGCGCGATCGTCGGGCGGCAGGTCACGCTCGACGACGACCTCTACACGGTCATCGGGGTGATGCCGCGCGGGTTCGAGAATGTCCTGGCGCCGTCGGCGGAGCTGTGGTCGCCCCTGCAATACGACCCAGGCCACATCACCGACATCAACAGCCAGGAGTGGGGGCATCACCTGCGCATGGTGGGGCGGCTGCGGCCGGGCCTGGGAGCGGAGCAGGCCAGGCGGGAGCTGAACACCATCGCGCTCACTCGGGTGCCGGAGTTTCCCAGGCCGCCCTGGGCATCCCTCAAGAACGGGTTCATCGTCGATTCGCTGCAAGAGCAGGTCACACGGGCTGTCAGGCCGGCATTGCTCGCGGTTCTCGGCGCCGTGATACTGGTGCTCCTGATCGCTTGCGTGAACGTGACCAACCTCCTGCTGGCGCGCGGCGCACAACGGCGCGGCGAATTCGCCATGCGGGCAGCGCTGGGCGCGGGCCGATCGCGCCTGGTCCGGCAACTGCTTGCCGAGAGTCTGCTGCTTGCCGCTCTCGGCGGCGCTCTCGGGATGGTGGTGGCGGAGTTCGGCGTACGGGCCCTGGTGGCGCTCAGTCCTCCCGGACTGCCGCGGGTGGGCGCGATCGCCGTCAACGCCCCCGTATTCGTGTTCGCACTGGGCATCACCACGCTCATCGGCCTCGCGGTCGGGTTGATTCCGGCACTCGACGCCTCGCGCGGTGACTTGGTCCCGGGGATCCAGCAAAGCTCATGGCGCGCTACCGGTGGGCACCAAATGACGCGCCGCACGCTGGTCGTCTCGGAGGTCGCGCTCGCCCTCGTGCTGCTGGTGAGCGCGGGATTGTTGCTGCGTAGTCTCGATCGTCTGTTCGCCGTCGCCCCGGGATTCGATGCATCCCATCTGCTCACCATGCAGGTACAGGTGTCCGGCCACCGATATGACGACAACAGCGCCCGGAGCCGGTTCTACGCGCAGGCCCTGGAAGCGGTACGCCACGTTCCCGGAGTCGCCGCGGCATCGTTCACCAGCCTGTTGCCGCTCAGCGGGGAGCAATATGGCGAGTATGGCACGCAGTTTGAGGACGGGAGCGGTTACGACGTATTCCGCTATGTGGTGACCCCCGGTTATTTGGAGACGATGGGCATCGCGCTCCGCCGCGGCCGCCTGCTCGACGCGCACGACGTCGCCGCCGCGCCGCGGACGGTTCTGATCAGCGAATCGCTCGCCAGGAGCAAGTTCCCTGGTGGGGACCCGATTGGTCAGCGTGTTCACGTCGGCCCCACCAACAGGCCGTGGTATACCATCGCCGGAGTTGTGGGCGACATCAAGCAGACGTCCCTGGCGGAGGGCAGACCGCATGCCGTGTACCTCACGAGTGACCAGTCGTGGTTCGTGGACGACGCGCTGTCGCTGGTGGTCCGGTCGCGCGATGACGTCACGGCACTGGCTCCCGCAATCAAGAACGCCATCTGGTCGGTCGACAAGGATCAGCCGGTCGTCCGCGTCGCGATGATGGACGAACTGCTGGCCGCGACGGCGTGGGAGCGACGCTTCGCCATGATCGTGTTCGAGGCCTTTGCTCTCGTGGCGCTGGTGCTCGCCGCTACGGGCATCTATGGCGTACTCTCCGGCAGCGTCAGCGAGCGGATCCGCGAGATCGGAGTGCGGTCGGCCCTGGGCGCGTCACGCGGCGACATCCTCGCGCTGGTGATTCGCCAGGGGATGACGCTCACCGGGCTCGGTGTCGTGATTGGGCTGGGTGCCGCGGGGGTCGCGAGCCACGCCCTCGTCGCGCTGCTGTTCGGCATATCGCGGCTGGACCCAACCACGTATCTCGGCGTGATCGCGCTGCTGCTCGGCGTATCCGGGGTCGCATGCTGGGTGCCCGCGTGGCGTGCGGCGCGGGTCGATCCGTCGATCACCTTACGAGCGGAATAGCCGCAGTGGAAGCTGGACCTGTTCGGGAGGGACCCGCCGGTCAGGACAGAACCCGATCTCCGCTGGCCGCCTGGAAGGCCGATCTGGCGGCGGCCTCGCGACTGAGAACCTCATCCAGGACGTTCTGGAAGTCTGGCAGCCGGCAAAGCGGCTGCAGCCATGGATCGCATTGCATGGCTTTCGAGCAACAAAATCCCTCTGTCACGAGGTCGTGAATCGCCGTCAGGGCCTCCGCATGCTCTCCGTCTCGCGCCAATTGACGCGTCAGATAGAACTTGGATTCTGGATCTCGCGTGGGCCGAAGTGACAGTCCCTGCCTCACGCTCTCGATGCTCCGGGCATGGTCGCCCTCGAGGAAGAAGCCCAGAGACTCGAGCATGGCAGGAAACTGCCCGCCCGGACAGGGGCGCGCGCGCAGTAACTCGGCGGCTTCGGCCTCCCGCCCAACTACGGCCAGAATCGCCAGGTCCAGATAGAAGAGAGCGCCCGGGGGGTACCACTCCAGGGCGCGCTGGTAGTCTCCCAGCAGGAAGAACGTGTGCGCCACGCTGGTCACGATCTTCGAATCGAGACGCAGGGCGCGGCTGTGCGCCCGGACGGATTCTTCCAGGAGGCCGCAGTAGCGGCAGGCCTGCACCAGGCCCCCGAACAACTCGGGATCGTTGGGATGTCTCTCCGCTTGCCGCAAGAGCCGTACCATGGCCTCCTGGGCGTGCCCCGAATCGGCCTCGAACGGCGTGTAAAGATTGTGCGCGATGGGCAGGTCGGGACTCAAGGCAAATGCGCGGTGAAACGCCCATTTCGCCAATTCCAGGCTTTGCGGTCCCTCCTGGCCGAACTTCTCCAGGAACCGATAGCACCGTCCCAGACGCGCCCACGCCGGCGCATAGTCCGGGTCTTCGTCCAGGCATTCGCGGTACAGGTCCCGCGCCATCGACAGGTTCTCAAAGGTCCGCTGGCGCTCGACATGGTTGGCGCGCAGGTAGAATTCGTAAGCTCTCGCGGAAGCTGGCACATTGTGCGCCAAGACCCGCCTCTCGCGCTCCGTCAACCGCAGCACCAGCAGATCCACGATGCCGCGCACCAGGCTGTCCTGAACCTCGATCAGCTTGTCTCGTCCGGTCTGGCAGACGTAAGACCCCACCAGCGTGCTGGTCGGCGCGTGTACCAATTCCGAACTGACTCGCAGTTGGTCGCCCTCACACAGGATCGTGCCCGCCAGCAGCATGTCGACGTCCGCTTCCTGGGCGATGCGCCGGGGATCCGGCTGGCCTTCCGCCAGACGCGCTGCCAGCAGGCTGGAACGTACCGTGAGCGCGCGCAGCCCGGCCAGTGAAGCTGCGATTACCTCTGGGAGACTGTGACCAAGGAAGGCCATCCGCTCGTCGCCATTCATGACCAGAAACGGAAGCGCGATAAAGCGGATGACGCGCTCCGCCGGCGCTTCCTCCCCGGCCTGGATGGGAGCTCCCGCCCCTGGGGCGGAAGCCCAGGTCCGTGTAACCGGAGGAAGAAAGCGATAGCCCTGTTTCGGGACCGTCTGGATACAGGCGCCAGCCGCGCCGGCGTCCTCCAGAACCTTGCGCAAGAGCGAGATCTTACTGGCCAGGCTAACTTCTTCGACAAAGCTATCGGGCCACAACGCCGTCATCAGATCTTCCTTCCGCATCAGATGGCCGGGGTTGCGCACCAGCAGCAGCAGCGTTTCGAAGGCCTTGGGGGGAAGGGGCAAAACCTGGTTGCCACGGCGCAGAATGCGTTCGCCGGGCACGAGCCGGAAGCGGCCGAAGGCATAGGTGTGAGGCTCGGCCGCCTCCGCTCGGGCTTCGGGTTCTGCAGGGACGGCCATTCGACTCGGTGAACTCGTCAACGTGCGTTGAATTCTCATCAAGAAAACATCAAGTTTCCATCAAGACTTGAGAAGGCACCATCTATTTCAGCATCAGGCCCGATCTCCGTGACTGGAGTGACTTGACTAACCGGAGCACCTGGGGGGCACCCGTGGCGAAGTTTGTCAGGAAAGCGGGACTGTACCAAAGCACCGACAACGGAGCGTCGGCCACGTTCATTTTCTCGGCGGCGTTGGTCTCGAGCAGTACCTTCACATCGAATGGAACAGCGTTCGACTTCAAGGACCTGATCCCACACGGAATGACCTGCCACGAGACTGGGGTTGGAGGAGCGGAGGCCGGCACCTACCTGGCCGCCGGCGGCGGGCAGTAAGAGAAGGGCCCGCGATTGGTTCCACGGCGAGGGACGGGAGGGCAGGTGATGGCTGAATCGGCTGCGCAGACCCCGCCGCGGAGCGGGGTCCAGCGCGCTTCGTCGCGGAGAAAAGAAGGAGGCTCCAAAATGCGGCTATTCGTTTTGCTCTCCGCGACCCTGTCCCCTATGGAGGCAAGCCGATGCGGCGCAGCAGATCCTGGAAACGCGGGTCGGAACGAAGGAAGTCGAACTCCGGACCGGTCTTCAGACTCATCACGATGTTGATCCTCTTCTGATTCAGGGATTCCCGCAGCAACTCCAGTACCGCCGGCGTGTCTTCCGCGTTGGCGTATCGGAGCAAGATCCTCAAAGGGGCGTCGTGTGCTCTCTTCATGACTTCGGCGCCTGAGAGGCACGCCACCCGGAAGCCCGACCTTCGATAGGCGGCCTCCACCTCGTCCATGCCGCCGAGCAAAACGGGGTTGTGGGTTAACACCGCCATCTTGCGCTCTTCGGCTACGGCCTCCGGAACTCTCCCCTCTGCCCAAAAGACTCGTGCCAGAATGTCATGAGGGGTGCCAACCTGCGGCTCGATCTCGGCGGTCGCGCCGAGTTGTTCGGCGGCACGATCGTATTGCCGCAGTCCGAGCAGCACGATGCCCCGCATACAATTCACCGGCAGGGAGAACGGGTCCAATTGCAGTGCCCGGTCACTTTGTGCCAGCGCTTCCATGAGCCTTCCGACGGTCAGCAGGTAAGCCGTGTAGAACTGGTAAGCCGGGACGTAGTTGGGGTTCAACTCGATGGCACGTTTCAGCTCTTTTTCCACATCCCCGAAACGCAGTTGGGACTCTTCGGCAAATGCCAGGGAAGCGTGCGCTTCGGCCAGGTTCGGGTCTAGCGCGACCGCCTTGCGAGCGTGCTGTTCCGCCAGATCGGAGTTCTTTCCAGCTCCCCAAGCGACCATGTAGCAGTCCGCGAGACCCGAATGGGCGAGGGCGAAATTCGGATCTTCGCGGAGCGCCTGTTCGAAGTGACTGCGTGCCTCGGTGATGCCCTCGGATCCCCTCCGGTTCCACAGCGCCCGGCCACGCACGTAGGCATCGTATGCCCGGGGGTTGGCAGTCTTGGGACCGCCCAACCGCGGTGTGCCCTGGGCTGTGAGCCGCGCGCTGAGCTCGCGGGCCACCAGGAGCGAAACCTGCTGCGGCCAGCGGGCGGCGTCACCGCCATCGCAATCATAGGTGCTGGCCCAGAGCTGGCGGTCTGTGGGAGCATGAACCAGCTTGATGTTCAGGCGAATCCGGTCGCCGGAGCGATGCACCGAGCTTTCGACGATTCCGTCCACCCCCAACTCCCGGGCGATCTCGGACATCGCCTTCCGGGCGCCTTTGTATCGCATGGCCGAAGTCCGCGAGATCACGCGCAGGGAGCCGATCCTCGCCATGTCGCTGATCAGCTCGTCGGTCAGCAGATCGGCGGAGCGCTCCATCGCCGGGTCGCCGGAAAGACTCTCGACCGGCAGCACGGCCAGCGATTCGATGTGCGGAGCGCCCGGCGATGCGCGCAGCCACTCGCGCAGCCTGCCGGCGTTCCATACGGCCGCCGTCGCCAGTACGGCGAGGGTGGCCAGCGCGATAATACGGCGCCGCCTGGGCCTCCTTGGGACGGCGGTCTTCAACGGCAGCCCCGACTCCCAATCCCGCTTCAGGCGCTCGGCATCGTTCCGGAGTTCGGAGGCGCGTTGATAGCGCATCCCGCGGTCCTTTTCGAGGGCCTTGTTGATGATTCTTTCCAGTTCGACGGGTATGCCGGGACGCACGAGGGCCGGAGATGGGGGCGCGTGGTTCAGAACGGCATCCTGGACCATCAAAGGCGTGCGGCCCGAAAAGGCCTTGTATCCCGTGGCCATTTCGTAGAGCACGGAGCCCAGGCTGAAAATGTCGCTGCGGCCATCCAGTTCCTCGCCCCGCGCCTGCTCCGGCGACATGTAAGCCACCGTGCCCGGCGTCCCTCCGGGCGAGGTCAGGCTCGAGAGGCCGTCTGCCGCGCGTTCGAACTTCGCCAGACCGAAGTCCAGCAGCTTGGCTTGCCCCCGTTCGGTGAGGAAGATATTCGCGGGCTTGATATCGCGATGAAGAATCCCCTGAGAATGTGCGGCGTCAAGTGCATCGGCAATCTGAATCGCCACCTCCAGCGTCGCGCGCAGTTCCGCCGGTGAAGGAAGGCCCGCGGCCGCGGCCTGCTCCTCAATGTGCCGATCGAGCGTTTCGCCCTCGAGCAACTCCATGGCGATGAAGGGCTGCCGTTCGTGCCCACCGATTTCGTAGATCGTGCAGATGTGGGGGTGGTTCAAGGCCGAAGCCGCGCGAGCCTCACGCTCCAGGCGGCCCATCTCTGCATCGTCCCGCGATCGGAATGGTGCCTCGGTCAGAAACTTGAGGGCCGCCAGGCGTCCCAGCTTGAGATCCTCGGCCTTGTAGACCACGCCCATGCCGCCCTCGCCGAGCTTCTCGAGAATTCGATAGTGCGACACGATCTGCCCGGTGAGCGGTTCCTCCGAGCCCATCTGGTCGTGCGCGAACGCCCGGGCGGCCACTTCCACCGCCCGTTCTTCCAGGAAATCATCGGCTCGGGTCTCCAAAGCGACCAGAGATTCGACTTCGCGAAGCAGTTCCGGGTCCCCGGCGCAGGCGTTGGCGAGGAACTCCGGCCGCAGGCCCTTCTCCTGCTCCAGTGCCTCGTGGTACACCCGTTCGATCTGCTGCCAGCGTTGGGGCTTCATCATGCTCGGCTCAGCTCGCGCAACAGCCATACCTTGGCCAGCTTCCAGTCCCGTAGAACCGTGGGCTGCGATACGCCGAGCACCTCGGCGATCTCCCCGGTGTCCAGCCCGCCGAAGAACTTCAACTCCACCACCTGGCTCTTGCGGGCATCCATGGTTGCCAACGCTTCAAGGGAGTCGTCTAGCGCCACCAGGTCTGCGCTTCTCGGCGGGGCGAAGTCGAGGCTCTCATCGAGGGAAACCGGCCGGGCTGCACCGCCACGCTTGTTGGCATTGCGCGACCGGGCGTAGTCCACCAGGATTCTCCGCATCAGCTTGGCAGCGACGGC
This sequence comes from Terriglobia bacterium, assembly GCA_020073365.1. GTDB lineage: Bacteria > Acidobacteriota > Terriglobia > Bryobacterales > Bryobacteraceae > JAIQFL01. The sequence continues at coordinate 20,005 of JAIQFL010000152.1, forward strand.
CAGGAAGTGGGTCCGGTCCTGCCAGCGCACCTGCCGGCAGTCCACCAATTGCAGATACGCTTCGTGGACCAGGGCAGTGGTCTGGAGCGTGTGACCGGGGCGTTGACCGGCCAGATAACGATGCGCCAGGCGGCGCAATTCCTGGTAAACGAGGGAGATCAGTCCGTTCAGCGCCGCTTCATCACCCTGCCTCCAGGCCAGCAACAGAGTGGTTGCATCCACAGCCATGGGACACCGTCCGAGAACTCTTTCCCGGCCGGTATCAGTATATCATTGGACCCTCTATTTTGGATGCCTTTATCGTTTTTGCCGCCGTTTTCCGTCTTTCCAGATGGACCCGGAAGCATAGGACAACCGGACGAAGGAATCAGGCCAACCGGATGCATTGTCCCGAAGCTTCCGGGTCGTTGCGAGGGGCAACGCCCTCGGTACAAGAAAGGAGAACAATATGAAATTCGCAACGTTCGCACTGCTGGGAATCCTGCTCCTGGGGTCATTCGCTTCCGTGAAAGCCGCCGACCCCGTGGGCGCTTCCCAGATGGCTATGGCTTTCACCGGTGACTCGGTTATGACCTCAGATTCGACGGGGATCTGCGTAATATGGTTCCCGATCCTTGGGAGTTTCGACCTGAAGTCCTTGTTCATGGGGCCCTTGTTCGGCGCCCCGGCCGTCGACAAGGAGCATGCTTACCTGATCTTTGTGTCGGACTGGAGCATGACGGTGCTGCCCCCCAATAAGGACTTTAACTTCCTCGGGCTGTTTCTCCCTGGAGAGGCCACCATCTATTACAGCAACAGGCCCGACCTCCGTGACTGGAGCGACTGGACGAATCGGAGCACCTGGGGGGAACCCGTGGCCAAGTTCGTCCGGACCGCGGGACTCTTCCAGAGCACCGATGGTGGAGTGTCGGGTACGGTCACTTTCTCGCAAACCCTGGTGTCGAGCAGTACCTTCACATTGAATGGAAAACCGTTCAACTTCAAAGACCTGATCCCTCACGGAATGACCTGCAACGAAACTGGAGTTGGAGAAGTGGAGAGCGGCACCTGCTTCGCCATCGGCGCCGGGCAGTAAGTGATGGGTCGAGATGTTCCGAATCAGACCGGAAAGCACCGTTAGCCGTAGACGATGCGCTTCCACTCGATGATCGGTCCTTGCGGCGCGCTACAATTGCCGGTGATGGTCAAAGGGATTGAGCATACCGCGATCGCGTCGCCCGAACCGGAAGAGCTGGCCCAGTGGTACGTAGAGCACCTGGGCTTCACGATCAACTATCAATCGAAGAATAGCCGCACGGTGTTCGTGAAGGCGGCGGACGGGTCGATGATTGAGATTATCGAGGCGGCACGACCGGCCGCCGGCGCGTCCCGGATGAACGACCCGGGCCTCAGGCACCTGGCGCTCACCGTCGAGGATTTTGATGCCGCATACCAACGCCTGAAGGAGCGCGGCATCCTGTTCCTGACCGAGGTCGTGAAGAAAGGCGGCAATTCGACCGTGTTCTTCACCGATCCCGATGGGAACATTCTCCACCTGCTTCATCGCGAGACGCCCTTGCCGTGACCGGGACCGGGGTGGCAAAACCCCGTCAGGCCGATTGCAGCATTTCGTTCCAGGTCACTTCGCGCTTTTGCTGATAGGCCATGCGGCCCAGGATCGAAGTGAACGTTGCGTTGGCGGCGACGGGCGCCATGTTGTAGGGCTTCCGGTCCCGAATGCTGGCGAAGAAGGCCTCCACCGCATCGATGGTGATCTCGCGGGTCGACACTCGCCGCTCGATCAGGCTCGAATCCGTCAAGTCGTCCGCATTCTTATACGGCGAGTTGGCAATCGGACCATGCAACTTGTAATAGGTTCTGGCGGTCTCCACCATCCCCGCGGAACCGAAGAACTGCTCCTTGACGTCGCGGAATCCAGCGGTGTGCTTCGCGCTGATCAGCCAGCCCTCCACGCCGCCCGGATAGTAGTAAGTGATTTCGTGGTGATCGGAGTCCTGATCGCCATAAACCAGCGGATACCGCAACCCGCCCGAGCCGCGCGCGCTGGCCGGGTGGCCATCGCCAGCGAACCAGTTCAACATGTCCACGCCGTGACAGTCCTGCTCCACGATGACGCCGCCCGAACGGTCCATCCACGATCCCCACAGGCGGATCTTCTCGTCCTCGGGCGAGAGGTTCGCCGGTCGATTGAAGGATTTCGGCGGGGTCCCACCGAGGATCCAATAACTCATCATCAGCTTCACCTCGCCGATCTTGCCCGACTTCGAGATGTCCAGGCCGGTCAGATACTCCGGACTGAACCGCTGTTGCAATCCGAACTGGATGGTCTGCGATTTTTCAGCCTTTTCCGAGGCCCTGAGCAGCCGCTTCACGCCGGCGACATCGGCGCCCGCCGGTTTTTCGCAATAGATGTGCTTGCGCGCCTCGACCGCCGCTTCGAAATGCTCGGGATGCAAATAGACCGGCGTCGTGATGAGCACCGCATCGATGTCGGTTTGCGCGAGCAGTTCGCGATAGTTCCGGTAGACGCGCGCGTCCTGACCGCCGGGAATCCTGGTCTTCCCGTTGTCGATCCGGTCGGGGTAGATGTCGCAGATGGCAGCTAGCCTGGTGCCCGCGACGTGCGCCATATGGGTCCCGACATATACGCCGCGCCCTCCAGTTCCAATGACGCCGAAGGAAATAGCCGAGTTCGCCTGGTAGCTGAAGGCCGTCTCCGGCCTGGCGATCAGGAATCCGGTTGCCACCCCAGTGAGTGCCTGACGTCTGCTGATAGGTTCCATGGGTTGCTCCTGTTTTCGATTCAGCGGCTGGTCTCAGCCGGCCCGACCACCGCATCGACGGCGCGTTGCGGTTCAAGCATTCCGATGTCCGGGCTTCATTTTCCGGCCGTGTGGGGCAAGCTAGAAGTCTTCCAGCAGGTGGCCCATCTTTTCTTTCTTGGTCCGCAGGTAGGCCTCTCGCGTATCCACCACGTCGGCCAGGCACGGCACCCGCTCGGTCACTTCCACGCCGGCGTTCTCCACGGCTTCCACCTTTTCGGGGTTGTTGGACAACAGACGCACCGCCTTCAACCCGAAGTATTGCAGAATGGCGCCGGGCAATTCGTAGCTGCGCAGGTCCGAATCGAAGCCGAGCCGCTCGTTGGCCTCCACCGTGTCGGCGCCCTGATCCTGTAATTCATAGGCACGAAGCTTGTTGAGCAGGCCGATGCCGCGCCCCTCCTGGTGTTCGTAGATCAGCAGGCCCCGGCCCTCCTGCGCGATGCTCGTGAGTGCGATTTCAAGCTGTGCGCGGCAATCGCACCGCAGGCTGTGAAATACGTCGCCCGTGAGGCACTGGGAGTGAATGCGTACGAGGGGGGGATCGCCGCCCAGATGTCCCATTTTCAGCACCACGGCCTCTTCCAGCCGGTCGCCTGAGCGCCCTTCAAAGCCGTAGATCCGGAAGAGACCGAACTGGGTGGGGAAGTCCGCTTCGGCCACTTTTTCGAGCCGCAGCGCGCGAGAATTGTTCATGCTGGCTATTGGGAACCTTAAACCTTTTAATTATAATGGGTTTCGACACCGAATGCTGGACCGCATGCTGGAACCCTATCTGCCGCTGCTGGTGAGGCTGGGCTTGATGGCCGCCATCGCCAGCGTGTTGGCGCGGTCGAACAGTTTTAAATCCATGCTGATGCGGGAGACCCGCACCATCAACCAGCGCCTGGAACTGGCGCTCTGGCTGTCGATCGTCTTCGGCGCCAGCGTGGCGGTTCGCGTGCTGTCTTCCAGCTATCAGGCGGCGGACCTGGGCCTCGAGGGCAGCTTGATCGCCGGCCTCCTGGGGGGCTACGTGACGGGCCTGCTCTCGGGGGTGATCATTTCACTCCCGGCCGTTTTCTTCGGCCAGCACTGGATCATGCCCTTGTTCGCGGGCGTCGGCGTATTGGGCGGCCTGCTGCGCGATCTGGCGCCCGGCCCGGACGAAATCTGGCGCTTCTCGCCGTTCTTCGACCTCAACATTTACCGGTTTTTCAAGGGGAGCCAGAATTACCGCCGAACCGCGTTTCACCTGGTCTTCCCCGCCGGAATCCTGACCGCAGAAGGGCTGCGCCAACTGGTCGGCTCCCTGTTCGCCGACAAGGGGGTCTTCTACGCGCCCAATCCCCCGGCGCGCGTGGCCATGTACGTGGCCACCCTCTTCGCCGTGGCCATTCCGCTGAAAATCTGGAACAGCACGCGCAACGAAAAGAAGCTGGAAGAGCAGGAGCGGCTCTTGGTGGAGGCGCGTCTGGCGGCCCTCACCAGCCAGATTAATCCACACTTTCTGTTCAACACGCTGAATTCGGTGTCATCGTTGATCCGCACAGACCCGAACCAGGCGCGCATAATGGTGGTGAGGCTTTCCACGATCCTGCGGCGGCTCCTGAGCAAGCATGAGAATTTCAGCCCGCTGCGCGACGAGCTGAGTTTTATTGAGGACTATCTTTCCATCGAGGTAGTGCGCTTCGGTGATAAGCTACGGTTCGAAACAGATGTGGCCCGCGATACGCTGGACATGCTCGTGCCCAGCATGCTGCTTCAACCGTTAGTGGAGAATTCGATCAAGCACGGATTGAGCAGCAAGGTGGAGGGCGGCACCATCCGGATTCGTACGCACCGCAGCGAATCCAGACTGCATCTGCTGGTGGAGGACGACGGCGTCGGTATCAGCGAAGCCAAGCTCGCCACCCTGCTCGACCAGGGTATAGGAGTCAGTAACGTCAACGAGCGGCTGAAAGTGCTGTTCGGAAGCGAATACCGCATGTGGATTGACAGCCAGCCTGGACAGGGCACCCGCATTCAGATCGAGGTGCCGGAGTTACAGACCGACCTGGCAGCGGTCTCATGAATTGCGGTTTAATGAGGAGATACTTTGAATAGACTGGAAGAGTCCGTTAGCGCCTGGCCGGTGAACGGGTTGCCCGCCACACTCGCCGATCGAACCAGACGCGTATACGACCGCATGGCGGCGGTCTACCCGGTTTCCACCATGCTGTTCCATTCGCGGGCGCATCGCTGCGCCCTGGAGGCTTCCGGAATCCAGAATGGCATGAAGGTGCTGGAGGTCGCCACCGGCTCGGGCGAGATGTTCCGCCGCCTGGTGCGCGCCAATGGCAGCGGCGCTACCATCGGCGTGGACCTTTCTCCCAACATGGCGGCCCGCACCCAGCGCACCGCCAGGCATAAGTTCCCGTCGGCCCAGACGCACTGCCAGGCCGTCGACGCCCGGCACATGCCTTTTCGCAGCGAGTCCTTCGACGCCGTCTTCTGCTGCTACCTGCTGGAATTGCTTTCGGGCGACGACATCGTGGGCACGCTCCGCGAGTTTCGCCGCGTATTGCGCGACCACGGTCACCTCACCCTCGTGCTGATCGGCCAGAACACACCGATGTTCAACGCCATCTACAAGGTGGTGGGCAAAGTGGCGCCGGCTTTCTGGGGGAGGCAGGTGGAACGGCGCGTTCCGGAACTCATCCAATCCGCGCGGTTCGAAATCCTTCAAGACCGTCTCGTACGGCAGACCTTCTATCCCTCGCGCGTCCTGGTGGCCCGCAAATAGGCTGTAGTGGGACAGACCATCGTTGTCCGTGGTCTGTCG
>JAIQFL010000603.1 GCA_020073365.1 Terriglobia bacterium
CGTGACGCGGCAGGTTCAGGTCCAGAATGATCAGGTCCAGCCGGGGGACGGCCGCACCGGCTTTCTCGGGACAAATGAGTTGCAGGACTTCGCGCCCATCCGAAGCGACTCGCAGCGTGGCGTCCACCCCGTGCTCACGCAAGGCTTCCCGGATCAGGTAAACATCCGCCGGGTTATCTTCCGCCAACAGGATCTCCCGCATGGTCCCCCTCCGATTCACCGCGAGAATGCATTTCTTGCACGGTAATGCAAAGTTGGCGCAAGGTGCAACTCTCTGGCTCTGCCATTCCTTTCCCCCCGCACACTTGCCCCTGCCAAGACGTGACGTCCATTACGAATTCGAGGCATGAAGCACGTGATGGTCCATTACCAGGAGCTGGCGAGGGGCTTTTGCGCACCGGATCACAACCGCTTCCGTTCCGGGCATTGACGTGCTAAAGCTCAGTCACTCAAGTTCATTGCTTGAGGGTTTACCCGCAGGAGAAACGAGGCCTTTCCCGATGCCGCCAACTCCAGGCACCATCCTTCTTGTAGACGACGAGGTTTCCGTTCGTGAATCGGTGCGCTCCGCCCTGCAGGGTTGCGGCTACACGGTATGGGACGCGGCAAGTTACGACGACGCCCTGCGGACCTATCGGCAGCATCACGGTGAGATCGATCTCCTGATCACGGACATCTCACTACCCGGAAACAACGGATATGAGCTGGCCGCCTGGATATCCGAGATGCGTCCCAACATTAAAGTGATCTTCGTTTCCGGCCAGGCCGGACGGGAATTGTGCAAATTCTATTACATGCCGGAAACGGACCCGCGGCTGCTGAAGAAGCCTTTCGAAACGGATGAGCTTCTGCGGCGGGTCCGATGTGCCCTGGGGTCGGGTGGCTCGCAGATGACCACGGCGAACAGTGGTTGACGGGCTGGGGGCCACCGGCTGAATGGCGTTTTGGGAGATTCATTCTCTGCGGAGCCGCGCACGTAAGTAAGCGGTTTGCGCCGTCCATCGATTGGCGTCCGGGGTTAGAATGAACCCAGATGGAGAGGGACATGCCCACGCGAGTACTGGTAGTGGACGACGACGTTGGTCAACGGTCGGATTTGTCAGAAATGGTTTCCGCGCTTGGTTTCCAGGTCATGACGGCGGGGAATGGCCGGGAGGCGCTCGTAAGACTGGCAGCCATGCCAGCATCCGTCATCCTGACCGATCTGGTAATGCCCTTGATGAGCGGCGCGGAACTCCTCAAAGAGCTGGCGGCGAGAGGCGACCGGACACCCACCATCATGCTGACGGGGTTTGGGACCCTCGACCAGGCCATCTCGATGGTGCACGACCTGAAAGCCTTCTGGTACCTGGAAAAGCCTGTACAGCCCGGTGTCTTGCGCACCCTTCTGGACCGTGCCATTCAGCAGCATGACCTGGTGAAGGAGACCGAGCGGCTGAGCCGCCAGCTCAGTTACCAGGGCGTGCTGGGCGAAATGGTGGGGGACTCGCCCCAAATTCAGGAAGTCTTCTCCATGATCCGGCAGGTTGCACCGACCACCGCCTCGGTCCTGATCACCGGCGAGAGCGGAACGGGGAAGGAACTGGTAGCCCGCGCGATCCACGTGCTGAGCAACCGCAGCGGCGGCCCGGTCATCGCGGTGAATTGCGCGGCGCTACCGGAGACGCTTATCGAAAGCGAGCTCTTCGGCCATGAGAAAGGGGCGTTTACGGGCGCGGTGGAGCGGCGGGCGGGCTGTTTCGAGCAGGCGCACCACGGTACCTTGTTGCTCGACGAGATCGGCGACATGCCCATCGGCACGCAGGCCAAGCTGTTGCGCGTGATCGAGGAATCGAAGGTACGCCGCCTCGGGAATGCCAACGACATCCCCATCGACGTGCGCGTGCTCGCGGCCACCAACCAGCCGCCGGAAAAAGCGATTCAAGACAAGCGCCTTCGCGAAGACCTCTATTACCGGCTCAACGTGTTCCATATTCACCTCCCCCCGCTTCGCGAGCGCAAACAGGACATTCCACCCATAGCGGCAGCCTTGCTAATGAATCTGAACCGCAAACACAATTGCCGCGTGACCCATGTCGGTCCGGCTGCGCTCACGCGATTCGACGCGTATACCTGGCCCGGCAATGTACGGCAGTTGCGCAACGTGCTGGAGAGGGCGGTGATCATGGCGGGTGAGGGCGAGATCCAGCTTCGGCACCTGCCGGGCGCGCTGGTGCCGGCCCCGGAGCCTCCCTTGCCGCAGGATCCCTCGGCGGACCTGCTGCGCGTGCGGATCGGCACGCGGATGAGCGACGTGGAGGAAGCCTATATCCGCCTGGCCCTGAACTACACCAAGAACAACAAGCACCGGGCCGCCGAGCTTCTGGGAATCAGTCTTCGGAACCTCCACAATAAGGTTCGTATCTACGCGCAACGGGACACCAGAGCCGTTTCGGCGCATTCCGCCGAGGCGTAGCTGGAGCGGGATCGTTACGTCCACCGCCCCTTCAATGCGGCTCGTAAACCCTTCATCGACAGCATCAGATTCAAAGGCTCTATCGGTGATGGAGTAAACCCTGGTACACAAAATTGCATACACGTCAGGGGTAGACCGAAATTTCGGCCTTCGCCTACGTTAAGGCCATGTAGCCATCGCCGCGAAGCGTGATTTAGCCGATAGCAGCATTGTGCGCCGCCATTGTTCATACTGTTGAGGCTTCTTCAATCGATACTCTGCGGCGATTACGTCCAGTGATTGCCTCGGCGCCATGAGCTTGGCGGTTTCACGCATGGAGTCGGCGGCTGTCCATTGCCAAGTTTAGTTAGCGTGGCTCTCCGGGAAGCGTAAAGAAGAACGTTGCGCCTTTCCCAGGCGCCGATTCGGCCCATATCCTTCCACCATGTTTTTCGACGATCTCCCGGCAGATGGCGAGACCCAGGCCGGGTCCCTTGGCCTGCTTGCCACGCAGCCGTTCGAACGGTTCAAATATGCGCTCCAGATATTCGGATTCGATGCCGGGGCCATTGTCGCGAACGCCAAAGAGCCAGCTCTCTGCTTGTTTTTCCGCGCTGATGTGGACGCAGGGAGCCGCCGGACCGCGGTGGACCAGAGCGTTGCGCAGCAAGCTTTCGAAAACCTGGTTGAGCCGGTCCGGATCGCCGCGAATCTGCGGCAGCGCATCGTAGGTCACCTCAGCGCTATTTTCCCGTAGGTCCTGACTCAGCCTGGCCAACACCGCTCGGAGCAGGACTTCCATCGGAGCCACGACGAAGCAACGCGGGTCGATCTGACAGGCGATCGACAAGCCGGCCAAGCCGTTGGCGAGCATATCGAGCTTCCCAGCGTCTTCGACAATGGCGCTCAAGTGTTGTGCATAGTTGGCGTTCTCCCCGGCTTCGCGCTCTTTGACGAGCATCTCGGCATGAACGCGTATGGTCCGAAGCGACGCCCTCAGATCGTGGCAGGTGTGCAGAAGAAACTGGCTGAGTCCCGGACCCGACACACAAGTATCTTTTCCCGGCTCTGACGCAGCTTCTCCGATGGGTCTGCTTTGGCGCATGATATGAGCATAGAGGGAAACGGACGCGCGTGGTTGACGGCCCGGCGCCCGGACCCTCTACTGTCGCCGATAGACCTTGCCGCCCTTCATCACGAAGACCACGCGGCGCACAGCCGTGATGTCATCGAGCGGGTCGCCGTCGGTGGCCACCAGGTCCGCTTCGAAGCCCGGCGCTACCGTGCCAATCTCCTTACCCAACCCCAGCGACTCCGCCGAAAGTGAAGTGGCGCTGATCAGCGCGTCCATGGGTTTGTCGTGCGCGTCGTTCACGCGATATACGAACTCCTCGGCGTTGCGGCCGTGGGATCCGGCGACGGCGTCGGTGCCGAAGACCACTTTCACCTGGTGGGCGCGGGCCCGGCGCAGGACATCGATTGTCGGCGCGATGCCCTTTTCGAGCGTGGCGAGAGCCTGTTCGGTGAAGGAACGGCGGGCGAAGCGAGGGGAAGGGAAGCCGGAAACCTTTAATTTTCTGGGTTTCACTCACATCTGTGGGAAGAATCGCACGACGGGGAAGTTCCAGTTGTACCGGAAGACGATCGGCAAGCGAATGGCAGCGAAGCTGAAGAAGATCCGGCAGAAGCTGCGTGAGCGCATGCACGAGAAGACGAAGGGAACGGTGGAGTGGCTCCAGGCGGTGGTTCGCGGATATTTCCAGTACCACGCAGTACCGCAAAACGAGAAGCGACTGAAGGCGTCTGGGCACGAGGTGCTACGCATGTGGTGGTGGCAGCTTCGCCGGCGGAGTCAAAGAAGCCGCTGGACGTGGGAGCGTTTTCAGGAAAAACTCGGACATCTGATTCCGGAAGTCGAGATCCTGCATCCGTATCCGGAGGTGCGCTTTGCGTCAAAACATCCAAGGTAAGAACCGTGTGCGTTAGGAGCGCTCGCACGGATCTGTGCGGGGGGTGCCGGGCAGACCGGCAGCCCTACCGCGACTCTGTGGCAGCATCGCCAGGCTAGTCTCAGAACTCCTATAGTAGTCGCCTGCGGGGCGAGTGCTCGTGTTAACGACGCCCAAATGGAAACAGTGAGTATCTGTATGTTTCCGAGCGCCCACCGCTCCGGCGCTTAAGTCCCAGAACTCGTCAATGACCCAATTCGCGTGAGCTTGTAAGAGGATGCGAGTTGTTCAGACGGCCGCGCAAATCGGCAC
>JAIQFL010000604.1 GCA_020073365.1 Terriglobia bacterium
CTACGCTGCCGGGCTTAAGAAGCGAAGACTGCCTGGTGTTGAACGTGTGGACTCCGGGCCTGAAAGACGGCGGCAAGCGCGCGGTTATGTTCTCCATCCACGGCGGCGGATACACTTCGGGCACGAGCCACAATCCGGTGTTCGACGGCCGCGCCCTGGCTCGCCGGGGTAATGTGGTGGTGGTGACCGTGAATCACCGGCTGGGTGCACTCGGCTATTTAAATCTCGGCGAACTCGCGCCCGAATTCGCGCAGTCCGGCGTGGCCGGACTGATGGACCTGGTCACCGCCCTGCAGTGGGTCCACGAGAACATCGAGAACTTCGGGGGCGACCCCGGCAAAGTCTTGATCTTCGGCCAATCCGGCGGCGGGTCGAAAGTCTGCCACCTGATGGCCATGCCTTCGGCCAAGGGACTGTTCCATCGCGCCGCCGCCCAGAGCGGTGCCGCGCTCCGTTCGGGGGTGCGGGACAACTCCGCCCGCACCGCGGAGCGGCTCATCGCCCAGCTCGGGCTTCCGAAGTCGCGTTTCCGCGAGCTGCAGGACGCGCCGTTCGAGATGATCATCGGCGCACAGGGAGCCGTTGGCGGTCAGTTCGGGCCGATCGTGGATGGAACCGTCGTCCCGCGTGACCCCTTCGAACCGGATGCGCCGCCGGTCTCCGCCGACGTGCCGATGATGGCCGGCAGCAATCTACACGATGGCGGCTCGGGCCGGACCGACTTCTCGATCGACGACGCCGCCGCGCAGGAGCAGCTCAAAACCAACATGGGCACGGATGTCGCCCGCATCTGGACCGCATACCGAAGTGCCGATCCGACGGCCACCGCTCCGCAATTGCTCGCCCGCATCTCGAGCGACCAGGGCATCCGGGCCAATACCCGGACGCTGATCGAGCGGAAGGCGGCCCTCGGCGGCGCCCCTGCGTACCTGTATCTGCTCATGTACCCGGCACCATTCATGGGCGGGCGCTACGGGTCGGTTCACGGCACGGACGTTCCGCTGATCTTCCACAATCCCGATCTGTGGCCCCTCACTGCCGGGTCCGCCGACAGTGGTACCGTCGCGGACCAGATGGCCGATGCCTTCATCACCTTTGCAGAGACCGGCAACCCCGGCACGCCGTCACTTCCGTGGGCGGCGTACAACCCGGGTTCGAAACCCACTATGCTTTTCGATGTGAAGAGCGGCGTGCAGAATGATCCCCACCACGATCTCTTGGCTATGTTGCCGCAGGGTGGAGGCGCTCGGGGCCGGGGCCGAAAGCAATAGACGACGATACCCGATGCCCGCTACTTTGTGGCGGGCATCGTGTAGTACTCCACCCTGTTCGTCCAGGTGAACTCGTTCCCCGGCTGAATATCGATCGCGATGTACGGCTCCACCGCCAGCACCGTCCGGATCGACCACAACAGGGATCGTACCAGCGGACGATCAATCGTGATCTTCACTCCCGCGCCCACCTTCCTGTTCTCGATCACGACCTCGCTGTCCCTGGTATCGGCGCTGAAGCCCTGGATCGGCACCGCCACCTGGTCCTCGCCGGATAGTGGCTTCGCATACACCACCTGGTTCCCGCGCACTTCGGCGAGGTCCTTATTGGGCGGTTGGTTCACCTGAATATCGAACGGCACCTTGAAGGTGAACTCCGGTCCGGGAGCCTGCTTGTCGATCACCATGAAATTGTGGTTGTAGACCTGGCTCTGGATGGCTTTCTTCCCGGTATTTTTCAGGCTTTGTTCGATCACCAGCTCGGGCTTTCCCTTCTCCAGCCGCACCACTTTGCGATAGAGATATCCATACCCGTCAGCCGGATCGGACAACTCCTGTGTGAACGCGATATTATCTTTCGATTTCTTGACCGACCATTTGCCGGGGTCCAGGACCTCGTAGGGGGAGTAGCGGTTGTAGTTGCCGTCGCCTTTTCGCAGAACGCCCACGCCGATTTTGATGAAGGTCCCGCCGGCTTTGGCCTCCTCCCACCCGAGTGGCGTGGCAAACTCGTTCACCGGTCCCATCAGCGCACTGCAAGGCCCGGAGACGACCTCGGGACCCTGGTAGACCCAGTTGATGACCTTCGGGTCGATCCTGTCGTACCACGGTCCGTAGAAGTCGTGGCCCTTGTAAGTCAGGCTATAAACGACCCCCGACCAGTCGAAGCGCGTCGAGCGATAGTAGCCGTTTTTGGCATCGGGAAGATACAGCTTCGCGGTAATCTGCCCGTTGGCGATCTCGGCCTGCGGATAGTCGGCGGCGTTTGCGGCCGAACTGGTCAGGATCGCGAGTAGCATGGCCGCGCACCAAATCGGGTAAGTACGACTCAGGATGATGGGTGCCTCCTCGGATGAATCGATGGTACACTCCCACATATGATTGTGCAAGCGCGTACAGCTAAGGCCTTCCTGGTTGCATCGCTTTTGGCGCTGAGCGGCCCGTCGACTCCTCCCGCCGCCGGCCAGAACGCGGCATCGCTGCCGGTGACGATCACTGTGGACGGCGCCGGGAGCCTCGGTGACCTCAACCCGATGTGGCGCATGTTCGGCGCCGACGAGCCGAACTACGCCACCATGAAAGACGGCCGCAAGCTCCTGGGCGAACTGGGCGCGCTGCGGCCCGGCGACGTGTTCTTCCGGGCGCACAACCTGCTCTGCAGCGGCGACGGCACGCCTGCCCTCAAATGGGGCAGCACCGGAATCTACAACGAGGACAAGGACGGAAAGCCGGTGTACAACTGGACGGTAGTGGATCGCATCTTCGACACCTACCGAGCCAGCGGCGTGCGGCCGTACGTCGAACTCGGATTCATGCCCGAGGCGCTTTCCACCAATCCGCAGCCGTACCAGCACGAGTGGCGGCCCGGAGGCGCAGCCAGGCTTGACACCGGTTGGGCGTACCCGCCCAAGGACTACGGAAAGTTCGCCGAACTGGTTTACCAGTGGGTGAAGCACGGCATCGAACGCTACGGCCGCGCCGAGGTTGAGCGCTGGTACTTCGAGGTTTGGAATGAAGCCAACTTGGGGTCTTACTGGCACGGAACCCCGGACGATTTCTTTAAACTTCACGACTACGCCATCGATGCCGTGCGCCGCGCCCTCCCCACGGCGCGCGTCGGCGGACCGGATGTGGCAGGCGGCGGCAACCAGTTCCTCGAAAACTTCCTGAAGCATGTCAACAGCGGAACGAACTACGTGACGGGCAAACGCGGCACACCTACCGACTTCCTGTCCTTCCATGCCAAAGGCCAGCCGGGGTTCGCGGAAGGCCACGTCCGGCTGGGGATCGCCAACCAACTCCGGGACATTGACCGGGGCTTTGCGATGATCGCCGCGGTGCCCGAGCTGAAGGATAAGCCGATCGTGATCGGGGAATCCGATCCCGACGGCTGCGCGGCATGCCAGGGGCCGCAACTCGGGTACCGCAACACCACCGTGTATTCCAGCTACACCGCGGCCGCATTTGCGCGCAAGCGCGACCTTGCCGCCAGGCACGGAGTCAACCTCGACGCCGCGCTGACCTGGGCTTTCGAGTTCGAAGATCAGCCGTTCTTCGCCGGCCAGCGTACGCTCGCGAATAACGGAATCGACCTGCCGGTGCTGAATGTCTTTCGCATGTTCAGCAAGATGAGCGGCAAGCGCGTCGAGGCGAAAAGTTCGGAGGAGGCATCGCTCGACGACATGATGAAGAACGGTGTGCGCGGCAAACCGGATATCGCCGCGCTGGCCGCGATCGACGGCCGGAAGGTCAGCATCATGGCGTGGTACTACCACGATGACGACCTCCCCGGTCCGGATGCCGCGGTGGAGATGACGCTCCATCACCTGCCGGTGGCGAATGGATCGGGACAGATGACCCAGTACCGCATCGATCGCACACACAGCAACCCGTTCACCGTGTGGCAGGGGATGGGCTCACCGACTGCCCCCAACAGAAACCAGTACACGCAACTGTTGCAGGCCGGCCAGCTTTCAGCGGACAGCCCGGTTCCTGTGACCGTCAAGGATGGTGCGGCCAACATCAAGTTCCAACTGCCGCGGCAAGGCGTCTACCTGTTCGTGCTGGAGCTCTGACAGGTCTTGTGGAGAAAGATCTCGTTATCGGTCTGGACAGCAGCACCTCCGCGACCAAGGCGGTAGCTTGGACGCGGGAGGGACTGCCCGTAGCCGAGCACCGCAGTTCGATCGCCCTGGCAAGCCCGGCCCCCGATTGGTACGAGCAGGATTCCGGCGACTGGTGGAACTCCGCCTGTGTCGCGCTCGGTGGCCTCTGGGAGCGCGTCTCCCCCGGCCGTATCGCGGCGCTCGCCATTTCCAACCAGCGAGAGACTTTCGTGCCTCTTGCGGCAGACGGGCGGCCGGTGCGCCCGGCGATCGTCTGGCTCGACCAGCGTTGTCGCGAGGAACAGGAGTGGCTGAGTTCCCAGGTGGGGAAACGGCGCATCCACGAGATCTCGGGAAAGCCGGTAGACATGGCGCCGGTGGCATACAGGCTCGCCTGGATGCTGCGCCACGAGCCTCAACAGTATCGTCGCACGGCGATGTTCGCGGACGTGCACGGCTACCTCACGTGGCGGCTCACCGGCACCTTCCGAACCAGTTGGGCCAGCGCCGATCCAATGGGATGTTTCGACATGCGGGCGAAGCAGTGGTCCGGCGAAATTCTGCGGCCTCTGGAGTTGGAGCCGGAGCGCCT
>JAIQFL010000605.1 GCA_020073365.1 Terriglobia bacterium
CCAACCATCCGCAAATCAAGATCGTCCGGATCGTCAACGACAAGGCCGACCCGCGCATCGCTTTCGATACCACCACCGAGATCATAGGGGGCAAATCGGTGCCGGACGCTTTCGTCTGCCTCGCCAGCACCTCCTGCCAGGAGGTGGCCGACGTGCTCGACCGAAGGAAAGTGACCGGCAAAACCCTGATCGCGATGGATACCAACCAGAACACGCTCGATTGGATACAGAAAGGCGCCATTGCGGCCACCATCGCGCAAAAGCCTTTCACCATGGCTCACTTCGGCGTCGTAATGCTCGACACTCTGAATCACTACAAACTCCCGCGCCTGGAGGGGCCTTGGACGCAGGACACCCGGTCGCCGCTGCCGATATTTGTCGACACGGGCGCCACACTCATCGACAAGAGCAATCTGGACGCATTTCTGAAGGCCCAAACGCCTGCAACGCCGGCTCACTAACTTCGCTCGACAACGACTGACGGGGCAGGCCGGTTGGCTGCCCCACGATTGCCGCAAATTACGCGCAGGGCGCTTCGCACGTACTGTTCATCCGTGAGGCCTTCCACGGCCTCCTCCGGAAACTGCGCCAGCGAACGAAAATACCCGGCCAGTTCGCGGAACAGGTCCACGCGCGCGGAGGGCTGGTAGCCATCCCGCTGGGCAATGGCCCGGATCGCGATACCGACGGCTTCCGGGCTGGCCAGGCTGCGCAACCGGGCCGCAAGCTGAGGAGGGGCGAGCAGGGAGTTATAGCGCGCCGGGGCGATCTGCTCCAGGTCGGGCTCCCGCCGATTGCGTTCGTGGGCCACCACGGTGTTGGCCGCCAGGTCCCCCAGGCGCTGGCCATATCGGCTCACCAGGCTGGCGATGCCGCCCACCAGATAAAACAGCGGCATCGCGTCCACCGCCCGGAGCAGGTTTCGCAACGCAATCTGCGGCAACTGCAGGCGCAAGCCCTGGGCATCGATCACCCGCAATCCCAGCAGGCGTTTCCCCAGGGTTTGCCCTCTCCAACGCCACTCGAGCACGATCCCATAGCCCGTCGAAATGGCGAAATACAGCGCCACGCCCAGCGCCTTGGCCCAGTCCGGACTCAGCAGGTTGGCAGTCTGGCAAGCGCTCGCGCCCGCGCTGCTGGCCGCCATGATGACGGCGAAATCCACGGCCCACGCCAGCGCGCGCGACACCGGTGTCGCCAATTCATAAGAGAAGACGACGCCCTCGGGTGTCTCAATGGTGAGCGAGTTCTTGCGCCCGTTAGTGCTCATGTTCCCTGGTGTCTCTCCGCCCTGCCGCTTTAACCCCCAAAGTGGGCCACTCCGCCGTAGGCGTTAAAACATGCGAGGCTAGGGGACGTTCCGATCTTAGCGCGGGACGGCGCATCGGGAATTTCCCTTCTCGCGGGATGGCCACCCCCGAAGCCTTTGACTGATAAGTGGCGGGCTGCTGGCGTGACGGGGACTAAGCCCCGCAGAGACATACACCCAAAGCTCGTGTCCATGATGCTGCGAGGTTTGACGCGCAAGTACTTCGAGGCCCGGATCGATTCGGGGGGAACGCCGGGAGCGGCACGAACATCAGGAGCTGGCGATCGCAGCCTTGATCAGCATGTTCCAAGCCTGAGTGCTCACGGTTTTCGCGAAATCCGCCGCGACCTGCGACATGAACTGGCTCATACTCACGTCTTTGCCCTTGGTGTTCGCCGCGAGTCTCTTGATGTCCTGTTTCAGGAAATCCAGTCCGCTCCCCGCGAGAAAGCCGGCAAATGCCTTCTCGTAGACAAACTTAGGCACCAATCCCCGCCGCGCCATTTCGGCTGCTAATGCGGGATCGAGCTTGAGGGTGGCGAAACGAGGCAGCATCAATTCGAGAAACTTCTTGATAGCGCCCCTTTGACCAGGCTGGTCACAAACTCCTCAAGGCCGTCCGTCACAATCTTCCAGACGTGGATTTTCTGCTCCACCCCCTGGGCCTTCATTCCCACCTCGGTGGATGCGGTGGTGAAGGCTTTTATGCCGGTGGAGAGGACCGCGCCTTTCACGATCCCGCCGGCGTATCCGCCGGCAACCGTCGAGAGAGTCCTGATCGTGAATTGAATAATATCGACGGCCATGTTCCCACCCTCGTCCAGGGCGCCGCGGTACTCTAACCACTTCCTGTGCACGTCCTTGAAGCGTATAACGGCGATTTTGAGATGGCCCGTGGCGCGATCGGCCAGCCCCCGGCGATAATCGTCCTCGGCTATTTTGAGTTCGCTGATCGGGCCGGCCCACTCGGAATGAGCAGGGGGCTTCCTGCCACCGAGGAGTTCCGACCAGAAACTTACGATCCAGTGGTCCGCGTTTATTTTATTCACCAGATAGTTGCATGACTTCTCTTCGATTTCGGTATAGTTCTTGACCATTTCGACGGCTTGGATGAACGGAAGATTCGGCCACGCATGACCGCCGATCTTAAGGTCTACAACAAGTTCCATTCTTGTCCTCCTACTGGCAGCGCCGGCGCCACGTCACCTGGCGCCGTGATCGGCAGGATGAAACGCCCGCGCCGCCTCGCTGTAAGCATCGCCTCATACGCAAGCTGGCAGGCAACCTACAACGGAATTATGGATCTCATATTCCCGTTATGTCAATACGCACCCATCGGTGGACCTTTACAGAGGGCAGATCAAGACGAG
This sequence comes from Terriglobia bacterium, assembly GCA_020073365.1. Classification (GTDB taxonomy): domain Bacteria; phylum Acidobacteriota; class Terriglobia; order Bryobacterales; family Bryobacteraceae; genus JAIQFL01. The sequence goes on from JAIQFL010000605.1 coordinate 2,680, forward strand.
GCGACGTGCATGATGCGATTCGCGCCGGGTTCGCACGGGAAGTCATTGAAATACCCGGCGTTGCACCACTTGAAACAAGTTTGGATCACCGCTGAAATTGTTGCGTCCCTGTTTTTGGCCGCTCCCACAGACGAAGCAGTACCATGCATAACGAGCGCCGGCGCACAAACCTTCGCAAAGCCACGCAGGAGTTCGCGGCGGGATCCGCCCTACTCCCTGCCAGCCCACCCCAAAAAAGCCCCCAGCGCCACCAGTTCACAAACCCCGAATCCGATCTTCAGACCGTAGGGGATCACCGGCTGATGGTATTGCGAGACGAAAGCCTCCATCATTCCCGCCCACACCAGCAGACAGGCCGCGCCCGCGACAATCGCGAAGAGATCGCCACCCACAAGTCGAAACCGCTCTGCCCGCGAGCGGTGGCTGCCCCAGCCAATCAACGCGCCGGCCAGTATGAATCCGGCCTGCCCGCCCAGCAGAATCGCGGGGATCTCAGTAGATCCGTGCGGCAGCAGCCAGGCCGCCAGGAAAGTGGACTGCCCGCCTCCCACGTAATCCGCCGCCACCGCACCCAGGCTCACGCCGTTCGAGAAGAGCACCACCACCGTGCCAGCGCCCCACGTGATTCCCGCCGCCATGGCCAGTATGGTCACTCGAATGTTGTTGCTCATCAGCTCCGCCGAGAAGGTGGCCTTGCGGCCCTTCAACCGGTCGACCTTGGCGCTCTCTTCCTGGGCAACGCGCTCTGCCGGAGATACCATCAGCCCGGAGAACGGCATCAGGACCGCCTTCGACTGCGGATCCTGCCGCATCACGAACCATCCGAATGCGCACCCCAGCAGCGTGATTCCCACCGAGAGCCGGAATGCGCCCAGATGACGGCGAAACGCCCGCGGGAACGCCAGCACCAGGCTCTTCCACCGGATACGAAGAGGCGCGCGCGTCTCATGGATCTCGCTGTACGCCCGCGAAACCAGTGACTCCAGGTAAGCCTGCAACCGGGGTTCGGTGGAGAACGTGTTCAGGCGGGCCAAATCCGCCGAGCACCGCTCGTACAAATAGTGGAGCCGCTGGATCTCGACAAGCGGCATATGGCGGCCCGGTTCGGCCTCGATCTCTTGCAACAGCTTTTGCAGCTCGTCCCAATAGACCTTCTCGGTTTCGACGAAGCGCGGCAGGTCGATGATCACAGGGCTTGCCTCCGCTTCACGTCCAGGTATCCGGAGGTCACTTGCGCCTTGATGCGCTCCGGGTTGACTATGGACAACTTCACACCGTGATTGTGCAGCGCAATCTCCAGCGTCCGCATGCGGTTCCAGAGCAGTTGCCCGGCCAGCCCCGCATACACCGCATCCACGTCTGCCGGGGGCTCGCCCGTGAACAACGGCTTCATCCCGGCGGTCTCGGTGACGTTGACTAGCACCAGGTGGCGGCGCGCCACCATCGGCACGTCCTGCTCGAAGGCATCGGCCAGCATGGCATCGTCCAGCGAGGTGAAGAAAATCACTAGCGACCGCCGCCGCAGATTCAATTGCAGGCTGGTGAACACCTCCCGGAAATCGGGGCTCACGCGCTCCGCCCGAAGGTTGTAAATGGTCTCGCGACACAGCCGGAAATGGTCCATGCCGCTGCGCGCGCGTACGAAACGGTGGGTGCGGTCGCTGAAGGTCACCAGGCCGAAGCGGTCCCCCTGGCGCTCCGCCACCAGGGCCAGGTGCAGCGTGGCGTCCACATAACTTTCGAGAATGCCCTCGCGGGCGGAGAGGCGCGAAGAGTCGATCACCGCGTAAACCTCCTGCGCATGCTCCACGCGATACAGCTTCACCACCGGAAAGGCGCGGCGCGCGGTGGCCTTCCAGTGGATGTCCTCGAAGCTGTCGCCCGGCATGTACTGGCGCAGGTTATCGAATTCGCGCCCTTTGCCGATTTGCCGGCGCATGCGCAGCCCCGCGTCGGCGGTTTTCAGGAACAGCGAGGCCGTGGCGCGGTCGCGAAGGTTGGGAT
>JAIQFL010000606.1 GCA_020073365.1 Terriglobia bacterium
CCTCCGATCCCCACTGCGCGCCACCGCAGAATCGCACTCCCCGCGGCTCTTCCCAACCAAACCACGCGCCACCTCGCACGGAAGCAAAACCCATTAAAGACCCGGCTGTACTCTGCGGTTTAGCTCACTGCACGGTTTACTCGGTGTTCGCGGCGCTGAAGATCGTCCTGCTAATCGGCTGTTCGGCGCCGCGAAACCGAGCAAACCTTTTTCAGTCACCGCCCCCAGGCACAAAGTTTTCTGAATGCCTTCAATCACTTCCAGACCTCAAGACCCATTAGCCCCATTCTTACCTGCTATAAGGGGATTTGGAGGCGCCCATGAACGATCCCTTCGCTCCCCTCATCGCCATCGCCCAGCGCGGCATTCCTTTCACCTCGTCCGACGGCCGGGCCTTCGTGCGCCTCCCCGTTCCCTCCGGCGGTTTCTACATCCTGCCCGTCCGTTCCCCTTCTTACCGCAATTGGTTCTTCCATGAATTTCTCGCCAAATCCGTACTCTGCCTGGCTCCCACGCCTTCCACGCCGTCCTCAATCACCTGGAAGCTGCGGCCAGCTACGACGGCGCCACCCAGCGCCTCGACGTCTGGCGTCGGGTGGGATTCCGCAGCGACGGCCTCTTGCCCACCCAGATCTTCCTCGACCTCGCCAATCCCCAACGCGAAGTCGTCGAAATCTCTCCCACCGGGTGGAAAACTACCGCCGGGGCCGGCGCGCTCCTCGAAACCTCCCGCTCCAAGCGCTTGCTTCAGCTCCTCGGGCGACGGTGGCGCCCATATTGGGTGATACCAGGTCCGCGCAACGCCCTACCAGGCGATGGCGCAAGCCGGGTCTTCCTTCGCGGCATCGCCGAACGCGAGGCGCGCCTCCTCATAGCCGAATGAATGAAGCAGAGCCGCTCCACGAAGGATCGACTTTTGCGCCGCGGCGTTGCAGGAGGTCGGAAAGTCCACCGTGCCAAGGCCCGCAACAGCGTGTTGGTGTTGCGAGTGGTCTTCCTGTGCGCCAGCGAGTGCGGCGCAGAGAATCAACAGGGCGAGTCGCATACATCCTCCTGGGAGGGAGTCAGATGGTCCCTCGGTTTACCCCGTCCGGTCGCCCAACCCGCGGAATTGGATTGAGTCTGCCTGCGGGCATTTTATCCCAAACTCTACGCCGCGAAGCGCAGGCAGCAATCGTCCCGGTAAGCCTTTACGGGCCTTCCCAGGGATTGAATACCGGCACCCGCGCCTTCTCGTAATCCCTGCGATCGCGTGTTACGACCGTAAGGCCGTGGTGAATGGCGGTTGCGGCTATGATGAGATCCGGCTGAGAGAAAGGGTGGCCCGTCTTCCGGCCGTCGTCGACCAGAAGCCGCCACTGGAGCATGATGTCTTCCGTGATCGGGAGAACCCGCTGGTCAAACATGGGCCGCACCTTGCGCGTGAGCCAGTCGTTCAGCGCGGCACGGCGATTGGGTTCGCTCACGAGCTCGATCCCAAACCGGAACTCTGCAAGCGTGACCACGCGGATATAAAGCTGCTCAAGCGAACAAGAGACGGCAACTTTTCACGAATCCCGAAACACTGCCCGGAAACCTTCCTGCTCAAAATGCCGGTCGTTGGTGAGAACCTCGTTCAGCCCTTCCTTGCGCATCGTCTGCATCGAAATGCAATCGACCAGGCTGTAGCCTTTGTCGGGGCGGTTTAGGTACAGATCGAACCCCGTGAGGAAAGAATCGTGGCTCTGCGGAATGCTGCGAACGGTCGGATCGCTCAACATGGCCTGAACGTTCATCGCGACTTGAGGGCGCAGGCGTTCGGGCGCTGCACAGAAGAAGGTGAGGTATTCGGTGAGAACTTCTTCGGTGGTCACGATATCGTCCGTCACCTGTTGGGCCCGCGCGTAGGAGGCATCTCCTGGAAGAGTCAGCGCGATCCAGTAGAATGTATCGGCGAAAACTACCTTCACGGGTTTCTCTTGGGCAACCCGTAGATGTAGTGATCGTGCTGGCTTGCACCGTCCTTGGGCATGGTCGCCATGATCTCAGGCGGGACATTGCGCATGTTCTCCAGGATCACTTCCGAGATATGGCGACGGCGAGACCCCGAGCACTGGAGATCATGTTCTAGAACTTGTCGAGCGTATTGCTCGGCGGAAATGCCTTGCGTCTGCGCCTTGGCCGCAAGGGCCGCCTGCTGCTCGTCTGAAAGTTCAATGGTCAACGTCATGGAGAATTCCTGACTCTATCGTATCAGTGCCGATCTTGGGCTGGATAGTGTTAGGTGCCTGTCCGTCAATGCCCAATCGTAACTGCGTGCTGTCGCACGTCTACACGGCAGCACGCAAGCCATGACAAATAGGAGCTTTATGGCATTTCCTCAAGATGTAATTGACGCAGTCTGGAAACGGTGGGCAATGTGAATGCACCAGAACTGGATGCAGTCATCGTGGCCGGTGTCCAACAAAACTCACTGCCCACAACTGGCACGCCCACCACGTAACAGCCGAGGGTGTTGGCGGCCCCAATACGCTCAGCAATTGTGAGGCGCTGTGCATCCCCTGTCACCAGAACACTGCCAGCTACGGGCGTTCGTGAAATAGCAATTCGAGAAGGGAGGCGACCGCGTCCGTCGCCTCCTCATCGAAGGTCAACCTCCCATTGGTTGCATTCAGTCTCCAGTCTGGCATACTCTCGGCTTCTCAGGATCGCGGCCATCACGCGCGGGCTGCACCGACCGTGAATCACGGCGACCACCCACAAGGGCTTTGCATCCGGCGCATAGGCAATCAGATATTCACGTACCAGAATGGAGCGCAAAGGCCGTGAGGTGAGGTCCGGGCATCTATGACCCTGACCAGGAAATGGAACCAATGTGCGAATGCCGCTGAGGATTTCCGCAATCGTCCGGTCGGCGGCGTCGAGATTATCCGCGCGAATGAATTCCCAAATCTCGTCCAGGTCAAAAACGGGGCTTCCGGGTGAAAGTCATACCCGCTCATGAACCGGGCTGCAAACGACGTGCCGAGGCGCTCTTTTCGCGGAAGTAGGCTTCAACCTCGTCGCCGGGGATAGGCTTCACCGTGCCGCTTTTCAGGTCGTCATAACGGCTGTTGAGCATCTCGCGCACTCCCACGATCTCGTCAAAATATCCGGCAACGACATCCTCAACCAGTTCACCAGGTGGGCGTCCGGTTTCGGCTGCCAGCTTGTCGAGCTTGGCTTGCAGGTCAGGATTGAAATGTACTTCCATGGCTCCAGCGTAGGGGAAAGCGTCGTTTAAGGCAACGCCGGTCTTATCCCTCCGCGCCGATCTCCGGCGCTTCGCGGCAAGTTTCCACTGGCGCGGTGTGATTTCTCGGCGGCTCTGACAAAAAGGGAACCATTACTACCGTTCTTCGAATCTCTGTCAGAAGACATCCATCAGCACCGGCTTACTCTCGGCCCCTCAGAATGGCGGCCATCACGCGGGGGCTGCGCCGTCCGTGAAATACCGCCACAACCCACAGCGGTTTTGCCTCAGGCGCGTAAGCAATCACATATTCACGCACCAGCTTGAACCGCAGCGGACGCGAGGTAAGGTTTGGACGTCGATAGCCCTGATGGGGGAACTGCACCAGGGCGCGAATCCCGTCGAAGATCTCCATCATCACCCGGTCTGCGGCGTCCGGATTGTCTTCGGCTATGTATTCGCGGATGTTGTCGAGGTCGGCGAACGCTTCCAGGTGTAGCGCATACCCGGTCATGCGGGCCGGTGGCGTTGGGCGTCGGTCTTCTCCATTAAGCGCCGGTACGCTTCCTCGCCGTCAATCGGCTTCACCCTGCCGCTTTCCAGATCGTCATAGCGCCGGTCGAGCATTTCCCGCGCGTGGGCCATTTCGTCAAAGTAACCGATCACGGCATCTTCAACCAGCTCGCCGCTCGGACGTCCGCTTTCTCGGGCCATCTGCTCAAGCTTCGCTTGCACATCGGGTGTGAAATGCACTTCCATTACTTCGGCTCCTTCTCTGAGAATACCCTGTTAGATGGTAGCAGACGAAAAAGCACCTGTTCGAGCCGGAAATCTTAATGAATGGCGGCGTTGACAAAGAGGGAACCATTACCGCCGTTCTTCAAATCTCTATCAGTAGCCATCCGCCATCACATCGCAGCAGGAGCCCGCTCATCACAAATGCTTCTCGGCAGGGCGCGTTTCACGCCTTCCGGGTCGTGGGCAATCACGGTCAGATACGCAAGGGCAGGCTGGTCGGGCTCGCAACGGCCTTGTTCCCAATCCCGTAAGGTGCCGAGCGGAATGTGATACCGCGCGGCAAATTCTTCCTGTGTCAGGCCCAGCGCCCTGCGCAGTGTTTTCGTGCGCGGTACCCCGGCGTGCCGTACGAAGCTGCTCGGGCTTCATAGGCCGCGCGTCCGGATCGGCTGCTGCGGCCGCTTCGATTTCTGCTTCCGTCATCGGTCGCATGGGCGTGTCGGGTAATAACCGCTCACTGCCGTCAGGCAGTGAACTAACCGCTGCGCGGTAGATTCGCGCGCGGCCCCCCTGGCGTGGAGCGAGGCTCCTTGACACACTGGATTAGGTTATTCCCAATGACCAATCCAACATCCAAGGAGCCATCGCATGTCACCGCTTCGTAAACGCATGATCGAAGATATGCAGTTGCGTAATCTCAGCAAGAGCACGCAGAGAGC
>JAIQFL010000153.1 GCA_020073365.1 Terriglobia bacterium
ACGTACAGGTTGCCGGCGCGGGTAAACGAGATCCGCTTGCCGTCGGGCAGGAAGCGCGGATTCACTTCGGCGTCGGTGGTCTTGGTTATCTGCTGCGTCTTGCCGGTGGTGTTGTCGTAGATGAAGAGGTCGCCATCGCGAGTGTAGGTGATGAGGCGCTTATCCTTGGTGGTATCGCCCAACGCGGGGGGCGCCAGCTTGACCTCGTCGTCGGAGAGCTTTCGCAGGCCGGAGCCATCGCGGTTCACCACATACGTGTCGAAAGGCGCGTCCTGCTTGTCGGTGGCTTGCTTCCACTGAAAGTAGAGGCGCTGGCTGTCGCCCGACCATCGAACCTGCGACGGCTCGTAGCCCACCAGCGCGGGACCGCGCATGATGCTGTCGATCGAGAGCACGAACTGGTTGGCCGGCTGGGCCTGAAGGATCAAAAGGGCAAGGCTGAAGGGGATGAGGAGTTTTCGCATCAAGAGGAAATGATATCGCAAGGTGGGGCAGGCTCCCGGGGCCGGGCCAGCCCAGCAGGCGGAAGGCGTGGTTGGGCCGCGAGACCCTCACGATGGGAGCGTTTGGAACTGACGTCTCCGCGTTCTCCGGTCCTGACGATTGGCCAGCGGTGCCGGGACCCCTTTTGGCGTTCCGGGCGGTGATAGTCTCAAGAAGGCTCATGACGGCGAGTGCGTGATCACGACCAATCCTGGGACTCCCAGGTAATCGTTGCGGTTGTGGGTGATCAGCGGAGCGTCGACCAGCAGGGCTGTCGCCGCGATCCAGGCGTCGGCACAGTCGATCCGCCGGCCACTCGCCTGAGCGGCGACGGTTACCCCTGCCCATTTCGTGCACAGATCACGGTCATACGGCAGCACGACAAAACGCTCCAGATATTCGCGCAGGCGCTTCCGGCGGGCCTCACCCCAGTGAGCTTCGAGCACCCAGCGGTCCAATTCCGCCAGGGTCATAAACGAGATCATCGGTGTCCGGTCTGTGAGATCGGGAAGGTACTGGAAGGCGATCGGATGGCTCTTGAACAGATAGGAAACTACGTCCGTATCGACGACGACGGTAGTGCTCATGCGGCGCGGTCGGACCTGTTATGCCCGCGCCATTCGTGGAGAGCGGCCAGGAATTGCTCGATGGGCTCGTCCTCCGGCCAGAAATCCCCCAATAAGACTCTGGGGTCGTGGATGGGGCCCTTCCCCTGTTGGGCAATCAATTCGTCCACCGTGGGGCTGGCGTAGAAGTTGTACCGAGGATCATTAGATCTGTCCATCTTCGGCCTCCGCACCTTGAGTATAGCGACTTCATCATATGAGCGAAAACCCGAATCTCATGACCCAGGCGCAGTATGCGCGTATGGCACGACTCCTGCCATGGAAAAAACGGAAGCGCTTGAAAACAATGAGGCGAACATGCGATCCGTGGCACGACTCGTTGCCACGACAGGGCGTAAAGCAGTCCGGATGATCCGCAAACGGGTGCGTCCTCCCGGCGCCCCCGGGCGTATTGATCCATAGGTGGAGGTCGCATGAAGATTCTGCTGTTGGCGGCGACATTCGGATACGCACTGGCCCAGGAGCCCAATCCGGTCCCCGATGTCGACCAGATCATGTCGCGGGTGGCGTTGAACCAGGCCAAATCCCAGGAACAACGGAAGGAGTGGGTCTACAACCAGAAGCAGTTGCTGCGCATGGTCCGGGGCAATGGCAAGGTGGCGCGGGAGGAGCGGCGGGAGTACGTGGTCACCCCCAGGAGACGCCGCATCGAGAAGCAATTGGTCAAGTTCGAGGGCAAATACGAGAGCCACGGGAAGTACATCGCCTACGATCGCCCAGGGTACGAGTACAAAGGAGTCGATATCGATGGCGATATCATCAACGACGTTTCCGAGGACATGACCAACGCCAAGGATTCCCGCGATGGCCTCGACCGCGATCTCTTTCCGCTGACCGAGTCGGAGCAGAAGAAATACGACTTCACGCTAAAGGGCACCGAGACGTACCGCGGCCGCACCGTCTTTCGCGTGACTTTTCAGCCAAAACCGCATCCACCCGATGGGGACGGGGGCTCCTGGAAAGGGGATGCTCTGATCGACGCTGACGAGTACCAGCCCGTACTGGTGACGACCGGCCTGGCATTCAAGATTCCGATGGCTGTGAAAATCCTCCTTGGGACCAATGTGAAGGGGCTGGGGTTCTCCGTGGCGTACCAGAAGTTCGCCGATGGCGTCTGGTTCCCCGTCAGCTATGGCGGCGAGTTCGAGGTGCGGGCGGTATTCTTCTATAAGCGGACCATCTCTGTGTCGATGACCAACGGCGATTTCCGGCGCACGGACGTGACTACCAAGGTTGCCTACGCGATTGACGAGAAGTGATAGAACTAGAGAGCGTGGTCGAACAGGCCGGTTGTGACTTCGACGACCTGGTGCGCGAGCACCAGTCGATGGTGTTCAGTTTGTCGTACCACTTTCTGCACGACCGCGACCTGGCGGAGGAGGTGGCCCAGGAAGTGTTTCTCGCGCTGCATCGCCACCTGGCGGAGATCAAGTCGCCGTCGCACGCGGCATTCTGGCTGCGCAAGGTGGCGGTGCAACGCTCGATCGATGAGACCCGGCGGCGGAAGAGACGACCGCAAGTGGCATTGGAGCTGGTAGCCGAGCCGGCGGCGCATGCGCAAGCGCGCGATCCGCTGCTGGGAGAAGTGCTGAGGCGGTTGATCGCCACGCTTCCGGAAGCGCCGCGGACGGTCATGATTATGCGGTATCAGGAAGATCTGGATCCGGCGGAGATCGCGGAGGTGCTGGAAATGCCCCTCGGGACGGTCAAGAGCCATTTACAGCGCTCGCTGGCGCTGTTGCGGGAGAAACTGCAGCGGCGCGGCGTGGGAGACCACTGATGGACAGGTTGGAGCAGGACAGGTTGGAGCAGGAACTAAGACAGGCCCTGGAGCGTAAGGAGCCGTCGCCGGGTTTCGCCGCGCGAGTAGCCGCCCGGGTGGCTGCCCAGGCAACCGCCCCGGTAGCGATCGACAGACGCCGCCCGCGGGTGTTTACTCTGCCGCGCTGGCTTCCAGTAGCAGCGGCCTTGCTGGTGATGATCGGCAGTGGCGGGGTGGCATGGCGAAGGCACCAGGGCATGGTGGCCAAGGACCGGGTGATGCTCGCCATGCGCATCACCGCGGGCAAACTCAACCATATTCAGACTCACATGAGAGAGGCAAGGCAATGAAAGCCACGGAAACGCTGCTGTTGGTTTTGTGGCTGGCTATGCCGCTTCCGGCGCAGCAGTTCAAGTTCAATCTGGAACGTCTGGAGCCGAAGGCCTCCGATACAGTGGACGTTTCACTGAACGCTTCCACGCTGCAATTCGCGGCGAAGTTCCTGGACAGCAAAGATCCGGACGAAGCCAAGGTGAAGAAACTGATCTCCGGGATCTCCGGAATCTATGTCAAGAGTCTCGAGTTCAAAAACGAGGGTGGGTGGTCGCGAGCCGATCTCGACAGCGTCCGAAACCAGCTTCGCGAGCCGGAGTGGTCCCGCATCGTCGGCATCAAGAGCGCCGAGGATGGGGAGACGGTGGACGTCTACCTCCGCAACGAAAACAAGAAGATCACGGGCGTGGCGATCATCGCGGCACAGCCCAAAGAATTGACTGTGGTGAACATTGTCGGCCCGGTGGATCTGGATTCGCTGGCGGATCTGAGCGGACATTTCAATATACCGAAGCTGGAAACGCCGCCCCCGGCGCGGCCGAAGAAACAGGATTAAGAGGTGGTTCTTGAGCAGACGATAAACGCTGATGAACGCGGGCAAAAACAGGTGTTTTAATCGGCGTTGATCGGCGTTCCTCCGCGGCCAGTCAGGGGGGCCGCCCACAAGCAATCCAATCCGCGGTTGTGTTTGTACCGGGGGAGGTGTTATATCTATCTCACCAGGGCCACTCAACCGAGGGATTGCATGTCACACGAGACGAAACACCTGAAAACCGAAGGCATCAGCCGGCGCAGCGTATTCAACGCGGTCGCGCTGGCATCCGTGGCAGCCAGCCAGGCCGGCGCGGCGCCCGCGGAAACCAAGTTCGAGCCGCTGCCGAGTTTCAAATTCGACATCGAAAACCAGACGGGCTGGCAAGGCCCTGCCGGTTCCGCCAAGGAAGCTACCGTCGCCGAGTTCCCGATTTCGCAGAGCATCGCCGGTGTTTCCATGCGGCTGAAGGCCGGTGCGATGCGCGAGCTTCACTGGCATTCGCTGGCCGCCGAGTGGGCCTACATGCTAGAGGGACGCTGCCGGGGCACCGTGATTTCTCCCAATGGCCAGTCCGAAATCGCGGATTTTGGACCCGGCGACACCTGGTATTTTCCGCGCGGGCATGGCCACGCGTTGCAAGCCACCAGCCCCGAGGGTTGTCACTTCCTCCTGGGATTCGACAACGGCCACTTCTCGGAATTCGGGACCTTCAGCATCACCGACTGGATCGCAACCGCGCCGCCTTCGGTGGTCGCCAGGAGCCTAGGTATTCCGGCATCCGCGTTGGCCCAGTTCCCCAAGAAAGAGGTCTATATCGGGCCCGGCAGGATGCCGCCCACATCTGAAAATCTTCGCAACGCCGAGCTGCAGCCCAGCCAGTTCTCGCACAAGTACCGTCTCGATCACCAGCCGCCCAGGATCTTTCCGGGCGGCCAGGAATTCCTGGTCTCCTCGAAGGAGTTCCCCTTGCAGACCACGCTCACCGCGGTCCGCATGGATTTGCAGCCGGGCGCACTCCGCGAATTGCACTGGCATCCACATGCCGACGAGTGGCAGTACTACGTGAGGGGACGAGCGCGGGTCGGCATCTTCGGTTCCCACGGCCGCGTCAGAACCGAGGACTTCGGGCCGGGGCACGTCGGTTTTATCCAGCAGGGGTACGGTCACTACATCGAGCAGATGGGCGACGAGCCCACCGAGATCCTGATCCTGTTCAACAGCGGGGAGTACCAGGAGATTTCGCTGTCCAACTGGCTGGGCGGCAACCCGAGTACCCTGCTGGAAGACAATTTCAGTGTTTCCAGGAGCATTGTGGATCAGCTTCCCAAGAAGGAGCGGGGGATTCTGGCCAAGGGGTAGCGAGCCGCAGGAGGCTGACAGACCACGAAACCCGATGGTCTGTCCCACCAAAGCTGACAGACCACAAAAGGCGATAGTCTGTCATACCAAAGCCGACAGACCACAAAAGGCGATGGTCTGTCCCACTAGTTACGCCGGAAAACGAAGCAGGATGCGTGTGCCCGCGCAGGCCTCCTGTTGGATGGATCCGTCCAACTGCTTCGTCAGTATGCCGACGATCCGCAAGCCGAGCGATTTGGTATCTGGCTTTCCCAGGCGGCCGGCAGGCAGACCGACGCCATTGTCTTCCACCACGAGCTCCAAAGACCCCGGCTCGGATTCACGAAAGGCGACGCGAATCTTACCGTTCCGCTGATCTGGAAACGCATACTTGAACGCGTTCGACAACAGCTCGTTCAAGATCAAAGCGCACGGCACTGCTCGATCTATGCCGAGCTCGATCGGATCGAGATCCATCCCGATCGAAATCCGGCCCGCTTCACCGGAGAGCGAGTACATTCCCTGCACGAGCTCTCGCGCATATTCCGAGAAGTCGATGCGGTCCAGGTGATCGTTCCCGTACAGGTGCTCATGGATGAGGGCCATGGAGTGCACGCGCTGCCGGCTCTCGCCCAACGCCAGTTTTACCTCCGGAATCTCGGCCGTATCGGCTTTCAAATCGAGCAGACTTGAAATGACGGCGAGGTTGTTCTTCACGCGATGGTGAACCTCCTGGAGCAGGACGGTCTTTTCGGCCAACGCCACTTTCAATTCGCGAACAGACGCTTGTAGAGCGTCTTCGGCGCGCCTGCGATCGGTGATATCCCGGCCAATCTCCAGGATATCGGCGGTACCATTCGTGTCGTGCAAAAGAACCCGCCGGCATTCCAAGACAATTTGTTGTCCATCGCGCCGGGTACGCGTGAGTTCTCCCTCCCAGCGGCCCTCGCGCGAGAGGTGGTCGTCGATTGTGGCGATGGAGCTTGCGGGACTGGTTTCCAGCAGGCGACCCATCATACTTCCCACGGCTTCCGCCTCCGTCCAGCCGTAGATCTCCTCCGCTCCTTTATTCCAACCTCGAACAACCCTGTTGGAGCCGGCGATGATGATGGCGTCGTGAGAGAGGCCGATCAACTGGGATTGCCGCTCCAGGACCTGGTGCTGCTGTTGTAATTCGCGTTGAGCCACCTTCAGCTCGGTGATGTCCTGAGCGCAAACCAGGACCTTTTTCGTATGATCGAACTGTATGGCGGCCGTCGAAACCAGGAGGCATCGGCGCCGCTCGAGACCGCCGACGGACAAAGGCAGCCAAGCCTCGATGCTGGCATGGCTGGCACCGCTGCCCAGGGTGTCGAGGACCGCCACGCGGGTCGGGCATTGGCGGCACGAAGCCCCATGGCCGCACCCCTTGGGATCGGCCAGGGCATTCAGGCACCCGATGGCTCCCCCGGCCGGGAGGCCCAGCATGCTGGCCATCTCCCTTCCGGCGAATCGTGCGGCCAGGTCGTTCACCTTCTCCACGCGGAGCTCGCCATCTACCACCAGGAGCACCATCGGGGCATTGGCATAGATCGCGGCCAGTTCCGAGTAGGCTGCGAGCAACGATTCTTCGGATCGCTTGTACTTCGTTACCTCGATGGCAGCCACGAGCACTCCCGGGTCGCCGGCCGCCCCGAAGCCCACCAGCGGCACATAGGAGAAATCGAAGTGGCGTTCTTCCACCGCCGACCCGGGTCCCCGATGTAGCGGAACCGCCAACGCGGTGGCGTGATATGCCGTTGCGGTGTGGCGAACCGCCTCGAGAAGAGGCACAACTATCGGAGCGGCCTCCGGCCACACTTCCGCAACGGTCCTGCCGGTCATGGGTTCGCCGGGGGCCAGCGCCTGGTATGCCGGATTGATCGTCTCAAACCGGAAATCGGGGCCGCGCAGCAGCGCCATGGCGGCCGTCGAGTTCTGTATCATGGCTTCCAGCATGCGCTGCCGCGTCTCCACTTCTCGCGCCAGTTGTGTCCGGGTCTCTGCCACCGCCACGGCCTCACGGCGAGCTCGGTTCAGGCGTTCGAACAGTACACTGGTGACCACCCCGGTAAGAGCGAGCGTTCCCAAACCAAGCCAGTGTGCCGGATGACCTGCCGCAAAGGCTCCGATCGGCTCCGTGGCGAAGTATAGCGACTCGAGAGTGCACAAACCGGTGGCCAGGAGTCCTGGTCCCAATCCCCCCAGCGCAGCGCTCAGCAAAATGAACGGGACATGCGTGATGTACGGAATCGACGTCGGCGAGGGCAACGGAAGCCGCGCCAACTGGGCCGCGACGGCCAGCAGAACTCCCGCGGCGTAGCGAAGAAGAGGCGATAGTCCGCGGGAGCCGGGCTGGCCGGATTCCGCGATCATTGGGTAAGCTGCGCCCCTTGGCTCAACGACATCTGAACCCGCCGCAGCAGCTCCGCCCCGGGAAATGGCTTGAGCAACAGGTTCATATCCCGATTGAGATGCCTATGATGCTCCAGGGTGTCGTGCCGGTATCCGGAGACGAACAGAACCTTCATATCCGGACGAAGCGGCGCCAGCCGTTCAGCCAGCTCCGGCCCCGTCATGCCATGCATCACCACGTCCGTCACCAGGATATCGATGGGCTTCTCATACACTGCGGCCATGTCTGCCGCTTCCTGTCCATTCCTCGCTTCCAGCAACTGATATCCTTCCCGCTCCAGCAACTTGTGCATCAGGCGGCGGACACTATCTTCATCTTCCACGAGAAGAACCGTGGGAGTAGGATCTTCCCCGGCCGAGCGCTGCGATCCGGGAGTCTCGCCGAGGCCCCGGAAAGTCCCCACGCAGGGGAGCAGGATTTCGAAAGTGGTGCCGTGGCCCATCTCGCTCGTCGCGCTGATGTAGCCTCCGCTCTGCAAGATGATGCTGTGCACAATGGACAGACCCAGGCCGGTGCCTGCCCCGGCCGCTTTGGTGGTGAAGAGCGGTTCAAAGATATGCGACAGGGTTGCCGCGTCCATGCCTTCGCCGCTATCCGCTACGCGGACCCGCACATACGGTCCCGGACGGTGCAGACGCGCGGCCGCGCCTTCGGCATCGATTTCCAAGGTCGAGCTTTCCAACCGCAGCTCTCCGCCCCCCCGCATGGCGTCGCGCGCATTGAGCGCGAGGTTGAGCAGGACCTGCTTGAGCTGATTGCGGTCCCCGCGAACGAATCCCAAGGGGGTGCCGAGGTCCGTCGCCAGCGTCCGGGTTTTCCCGAGGCTGTGCGAGATCAACGGCTGTATCTCGCAGATCACTTCATTTACGTTCAGTACCTCGCGGCGCGCAACGTCGCGGCGGCTGAGCGTCAACAACTGTCTGGTGATGGAACTCGCCATCGAAGCTGCCTGCTGGATCTCCAGGGCCTGTTGCTTGTCCTCGCCCGAGAGCCGCTCGCAAAGTTCCTCGGTGTACCCCAGAATCACCGTAAGCTGATTGTTGAAATCGTGCGCCAGCCCCCCAGCCATGTTGGCGATGGCCTCCATTCTTTGCGACTGCAACAGGCGGCCCTCCATCTCTCTCCGCCGGCTGATGTCACGTACCACGACGATGGAGCCTAGCAGATCGTCCGCCGAGCAATTCTCCGAACATTCGACTTCGACAATCGAGGACGCGCCGGTCTTCGAGACGAGCGTATAGCTTCGGTTCTCCCCCGCAAAGAGATCGAAGATGGGATTCTTGGCCCGCTCCGATTGGGATTCCTCAAACAGCCCGAAAACATCCATGAGCGGGCATCCAAACGCATCGGCGCCGGACCAGCCGGTCAGTTGTTCGGCCACCGGATTCATGCAGACGATTTCGCCCGAGGTATCGGTGGCGATGATGCCTTCTCCGACGCTCCGCAGCGTGGTTGCCAGCCAGGCTTCGCTGGTGCGCAGGCGGCGTTCCATCTGGGCCTTGTAAAGGGAGATCTGCACCACGCTGCGCAGATCCCCGTCGGTGATCGGTTTCAGGATGTAGCCGAGCGGTTCCGTGAGTTTGGCCCGGTCGATGGTTTCGGGATCGGCATGGGCGGTGATGTATACGACGGCTGTGTCCGACTCGGCCTTCAGGGCCTGGGCCGTGGCGATCCCGTCCATGCCGCCCTTCAGACGGATATCCATGAGCACCAGGTCAAAGGGCGTGGACCGCGCACATTGGATCGCTTCCGCTCCCGAGCTGGCGATCGCCGGCAGGGGGTAGCCCAACCGTGCCAGCCTCCTCTGTATATCGGCGGCGATTAATCCCTCGTCTTCAACCACAAGGATCTGTTTCTCGAGATCTTCTTTTGGACGCATTCGGTTCCTCGAACGGCCACAGCCTCGCCAGCACCCCAGATGCTGATCCCACCGGGCTCGGAAAGTACCAAGCTAATCAGATTGTTGGTGCGTTTAGGGGCGGATTATTCTCAGTCCTTTCGCAGGCTCCCTGGCGCCCGGACTAAACTGAAGCACGGATTGGTGGCGTGTGAGCCTCTCTGGCCGTCATCGCAGTT
The DNA here is from genome assembly GCA_020073365.1 of Terriglobia bacterium. GTDB lineage: Bacteria > Acidobacteriota > Terriglobia > Bryobacterales > Bryobacteraceae > JAIQFL01. Next base: position 9,588 of record JAIQFL010000153.1, read on the forward strand.
GTAACAGACGATTTTCGAGGCGCTCGCACCGAATTCGGCGAACCCCTTTTGGAATCAACGAAAACCTTTGGAAAAAGAGCTGTGACTGAAAAAGGTTATACGTGCAGGATTGAAAATATGTCGCCCTTGTGCGATGTCTTGGGACGAGGCCGGGAAGATCTTTGATGAGCGCGCCGGACCGGAGCGGTCACGGGTGACCTGGGCGTGGACACGGTGCATCGGATCTGGGGATAGACAGCACTGTCCAAGCGGCCCAAAGGCGAGGCCTTGGGACAGTGGAGTCTGTCACGGTCACATGGGGCCCAACTCGTAGGGTCTGCCGGGCTTGAGTTGAACCTCAGATTCCCGGCCGGCGTATCGCATCTTGACCGCAATAGAGTCCTTCGCGGTCAACGTCGCTCTTACCAGCTTGCCGTTTTGCCAGGCGATCGAGACCTCCAGACCGCCGCGCGCCATAAGCCCGCTTACTTTCCCGCTGGGGAGGGCTCTGGGCAATGCCGGCAACAAATGCACGAATGCCGCCCCGCTTCCGGATTCGACGGGTGTGAGGCTGGTGGGGGTACCGTAGGGGTCGTCGCTCTGCAGGAGCATCTCGGCGATGCCCGCGGTCGCTCCGAAATTGCCGTCGATCTGGAAGGGTGGATGGGCATCGAAGAGGTTCGCAAACAGCCCCGCATGCGCCGGAGTGTTCGGACCTTTGTCGGACGCCGGTACGATCAGGTTCTGCAGGATCCTGTAGGCATGGTCGCCGTCCAGGAATCTCGCCCACAAATTCAACTTCCAGCCCATCGACCAACCGGTGGCGGCGTCTCCACGGAAGATCAGCGATTGCCTGGCTGCCTGGAAGAGATCGGGCGTGCCGTAGGGCGTGATCTCAGACCCGGGATAGACGCCCCACAGGTGCGACATGTGGCGGTGCTGGTTCTTGGGGTCGTCCAAGTCTTCCATCCACTCCTGTAACTGGCCGTACTGCCCGATCCGGTTCGGGGCGATCTGGGCGCGCAGATTCGTCAACTGGTCGCGCAGGCCGGCATCCACGTCGAGAATCCGGCTGGCGGCAATCACATCGCCGAACAGGGCGCGCACGATCTGGCGATCCATGGTAGGCCCCATCACCAGGCCGCCCTGCTCGGGCGAATTGCTGGGGCCGGTGATCAGGAAACCGGTGGTGCGATCTTTGACCAGCGTATCGACAAAGAATTCCGCGGCGCCTTTCATCAGGGGATATGCCGTATTGCGCAGGAACTGCCGGTCGCCTGTGAACAGGTAGTGCTCCCACAGGTGCGTGGAAAGCCAGGCGCCGCCGGTCTGCCAGATGCCGTGATTGGAAGCATTGATGGGCGCCGTGCCGCGCCACAGGTCGAAATTATGGTGCAGCACCCAGCCGCGGGCGTTGTAGTGCTCCTTAGCCGTAATGGCGCCGGCCGCAGCCAGGTCCTGCATGGCATCGAAGAGCGGCAGTTGGCATTCGGAAAGGTTGGTCTCTTCCGCCGGCCAATAGTTCATCTCCGTATTGATGTTGTCGGTGTATTTGCTGTCCCAGGGAGGGGTGTTCGAGTCGTTCCAGAGCCCCTGCAGGTTGGCCGGCTGGCCACCGGGACGGCTGGAGGCGATCATCAGGTAACGGCCGAATTGAAACAGCAGCGCGACCAGCGACGGGTCAGTCCCCTTGGCGAAGCCTTTGATGCGTTCGTCGGTGGGCAGCTTCGCAGCGGGGGAACTGCCCAAATCCAGGGAGACGCGCCGGAAGAGCCGCTGGTGATCGGCGATGTGCTCGGCGAGCAGATAGTCGAACGTGTGTCCGCGAAGGGCCGCGATGGCTCGATCGTTGCGCGCCTTGGGGTCGGCCGAGACGTCTTTGTAGTTCTCGAAATTGGTGGCGCCCGATAGAATCAGGGTGGCTGAATCGGCATTGCCGACGCGGAGAGTGCCGCCGCGCGTCTGGCGCTTACCGCCGTCCGCGATCACCAGGAGCCGCGCCTCGAATCGGATGGCTGAATCCGCCACACGTCCGGTCATGGAAAGCTCGCCGGAGGGAATAACCGCCACCGGCGATCCCTCGTGGGCGCTCTTGAGCGCGGCCTCGAAGGACAGGCTGCCGGGCTTGTTGGCCGACAGGCGGACGACGATGACCTTGGCCGGGTAGCTGGCGAAAACCTGGCGCTGGTAGGTCACGCCCTGGTAAACGAACCTTGTGGTGGCGATGCCGGTATCCAGATCGAGGTCGCGCCGGTAGTTCGTAATACCAGCTTCCTTGATATCCGGGAAATCCAGTAGCAGATCCCCGAACGCCTGATAAGCCCTTTGCCGCACCGGAACGCTCATGAACTCCTGCATGGCGAGGTCTTCGGCTTCCTTTTGTTTGCCTGCAAACAGGAGTTCGCGGATCTTGGCAAGGGACCGGTACGCGCCGGGATGGGCGTAATCGTGGGGCTCCCCGGTCCAGACGGTCTGCTCGTTGAACTGGATGCGTTCGTGCGCCACGCGGCCGAAAACCATCGCGCCCAGGTGGCCGTTGCCCACGGGGAGGGCTTCCACCCACAGCCTGGCGGGCTGCCGATACCAGAGAGTCAGGGGAGTTTGGGCGGAAGCGCCCGGAGCGAGCGCCAGGACTGCCAGTACGAGTACGGTTCTTGTCTTCATGGCGGGGCAGGTCGAGAACCCCGGCAGGCGGGCCGCGATAGCGCCGCTGTCGCGGCCCCGCCTGCCCTACGAGCTTATCCTTTTATCGATACAGGCGCCAGGTCGCGGCTGGCGATCACGCGGTCGATCATGCCGTAGGTTACGGCAGCGTCGGGTTCCATGATATAGTCCCGATCCACGTCCTTGGCCACGCGGTCGATGGGTTGTCCGGTAGCTTGGGCCAGCATGCCGTTCAGGATCTCGCGCATGCGCAGGATTTCGCGGGCGTAGATGTCGATGTCCGCGGCTTGCCCCGCCAGGCCCTGCATGGATGGCTGGTGAATCATGATGCGGGAGTTGGGGAGGCTGAAGCGCTTGCCCTTGGCGCCTTTGGCGAGCAACACGGCCGCCATGGATGCCGCCTGGCCTACGCAAATGGTCACGATATCCGGACGGATGAATGCCATGGTATCCAGAATGGCCAACCCCGCCGTGATGGAGCCGCCGGGGGAATTGATGTAGATGGAAATGTCCTTTTCCGGATCCTCGGCTTCCAGGAAAAGGAGTTGAGCGATGATCAGGTTGGCGACCGTGTCGTCAATCGGGGTCCCCAGGAATATGATGTTCTCTTTTAACAACCGTGAATAAATATCGTAGGCGCGTTCCCCCCTTGAGGTCTGTTCGACCACCATGGGGACAAGCATCGAGTGTCCCATCGTGCCCTCCGGATGATTTAGAGTAGAAAAACCGGGCAAGCCCGGCCCGTTCAAGCTCGTTTAGCGGTCACCGCACGCCTGGGCTTACGCTGTTTTGTCAACGCCAGAGCCTTTTTCTTTTGGTCCAGCGCCTTTGCCAGGTCGGCGATCGTATTCTTCCCCAAATAATCCATGATACGCGAACGGAGGGCGATCCAGCTATCGTGCATGGAGCACGGCATTTCGTCGGAACACTCGGAAAGTCCGCTGGCGCACTGCTGGTAGGGCGCCAGGCCGTCCAGCGCCTCCACGATATCCAGTAACCGGATCTCGTCGGGTTCCACGCGCAGAGCAAATCCGCCAGTGGGACCCTTGCTGGAACGGAGCAGACCCTTGCGAGCAAGCTGCTGCAAAATCTTCGCCAGGAAATGGGCCGGAATGTCTTCCTGCTCCGCGATGTTCTTCACCATGGCGTATTTACCTTCGGACACCTGGGCGAGGTGCACGAAAGCGCGAATCGCATACTCGGCTGAACGAGAATAAATCATGCTGAATCCCCCGGTAAATTCGGAGTAACGCTACTCCGTTATCTTAAATGGTTGCGGGCCGGTGCGCAAGTCAATTGTATCCGTTATCGTACGATTCGGGTCCGGATTACCAGTTTCAGTTCTTTAGACGCACGGGATCTTAGATGGGATGCAGCCGGTTGGGAGCGTTCTGAGGACGAAAAGGGCCTGAATCGACATTGGTCCGGTTGCACGCGTCCCGGGAGCAAACCGGATATTCGCCCAAAGTTGGCCACCCTGATCTACCGATGGCTACGATGGGGCCAGCCCTACGTAGATGAAGGAGCGCCGGCCTATGAGAAGCGGTATCAGGAAGGCCGTATCAAACGCCTGGCTGCCATGGCCAAAGACCTTGGGTTTCAACTCACTCCAAACACCGCACAGGCATGAGCATTCCTGTCAGGGGCGGGAGAAGTCACAGAGTAGTGTATTCTGTGGTGGCAGGTCCCGAACCTCCTACCCTCGATGCTCAACTTAGTACAGAATCTGCCCCCTGGATCCCGCGTGTTGGACCTGGGAGCAGGCCCCGGTAGTTTCGTTACCAGCAGGAGCGACCTGTCGATCGTCCGCCTGGATCTCCAAATCCCCCGGTCGCGCGGCTCGGGTTGGTACGTCGCGGCGGATGCAGCGCGCATGCCATTCACATCACAGTCCTTTGACCTGGTGATCAGCAACCACAGCCTGGAGCACTTCCCGGAGCTGGAGGAGACCGTCCGAGAAATCGGCCGCGTGATCCGGCCGGGAGGCACGCTGTACATCGCGGTGCCGGATGCCGGCACTTTGTCCGATCGGATCTATCGTTGGATGGCGCGCGGAGGAGGGCACGTGAATCCGTTCCATTCGCCTGACCAGGTCACCGGCCTGGTGGAACGCCTCACCGGCCTGCCGGCCCGCAGTTCGTGGGTGCTCTACAGCTCGCTTTCGTTCCTGAACGCCCACAACCAACTGGGGCGGCCGCAGATAAAGAGCGCCCTCTTCGCCTTCGGGAATGAACGCTTCCTGGCGGTCCTGATGTGGATCCTGCGGCGGCTGGACCGGAGTTTCCACACCCGGTTGAGCCACTACGGATGGGCGTTCTATTTCGGCGAAATCGATCTTCCCAAGACTTTGGAGCCCTGGATCAACGTGTGCGTCCGCTGCGGGTCGGCGAACGCCGTGGTATTCCTGCGAAAGATAGGCGCGATACCGCCGATCCTGAGTGCATTCCAGTGGTACCAGTGCCCGTCCTGCGGGGGGTACAACCTGCTGATCGAAGATGCCGAGGAGCGTTGATGTCCGGGGTATCATGAAAGCTATGGGCACCACGACGAAAACGCTGTACGACACCGACTTTGTGGAGTGGACTGCCCACATGGCCGAGTTGCTGCGCGAGGGCCGCTTCGATGAAGTGGATCTGGAACATGTGGTGGAGGAGATCGAGGACTTGGGGAACAGCGAGCGGTCGGCGGTGTGGTCACAGCTCACCCGCATGCTAATGCACATGACTAAGGTCCGGATACAGCCTGAGCGAGCCGGCGCCAGTTGGCGCAGCTCCATCGTCGATGCCCGCCGGGAGATCACAATCAAGATCCGGCACTCCCCCAGCCTTCGGCGTCATCTGGAAGACAACCTCCAGGAGATCTATCGTGGGGCCGTCCGCGACGCGCTTGCCGAGACCGGCCAGGAAAAGCGGGGCAAAGAACTGGGGATTCCGGCGCAATGCCCCTGGTCGCTGAGTGAGCTACTGGATGGCGACGTGAGCGACCTCGAAACCCGTTGATACCCGCTTCTCACTTGCCGACCTGCAACTGCAAAATCGACGTTTCTCCCGCCGCGATCTTCACCTGGGCGCGCCGATCTCCGCACCGTTGCGGCGGGCCTACAGGCCTCGTCAAATGGCCCTCGCGATGATCTCGCTCAATTCCGCGGGCGTGAGCACAATCGGGTTGCCCTTCATGCTGCTGGCCTTCGCCGCCTTGTCCACCAGGTCGGGAATATCGGCCGCGGTGACGCCATAGGTGCCGAGCGGTGGAATTTCCAGCTTGCGGCAGATTTGGGCGATCCACAGTACGCCATCGCCGGCAGTTGCGTACGGGCTCCCCGTGAGCAACCGCGCCACCTCATCGTAACGCCGTAGGGCCCGGTCTTCGGGCGCGCGCGAACCGAGGGCCCGAACGTTGATGGCGAACGCGTGCGGGAGCACTGCGGCGCAGACGGCGCCGTGCGGGGCGGGGAACATCCCGCCCACGGGCGCGGCGAAGCCATGCACCGCGCCGAGCCCGGCATTGGCCAGGGCCAGGCCCCCCAACAGGCTCGCCCAGGCCATGCCGGCGCGGGCGACGCGATCGCGCCCGTCGTCCCAGACCCGTGGCAGCGCGCCCGCCGCCCGGCCGATTCCTTCCGTGCAGAACAGATCGGTCATGGGGTTGGCACGCGTGGAAACGTAAGGCTCGATCAGTTGCGTGAGCGCATCCAGGCCGGTGGACGCCGTGATCGCCCGAGGAAGGCCCAGCATCAGCTCCGGATCGACCACCGCGAGGCGCGGCAGCATGGATGCGCTTCGCAAACTGGCTTTGACGCGATGTTCGGGCGAAGCCAGCACCGCGTTTCGCGTGACTTCCGAGCCGGTGCCAGCCGTGGTCGGAATGGCGATGAAGGGTGCCGATGCGCGCTGGAGCGGCTGGCCGCGGCCGATTACTTCCAGGTAGTCCAAGGGGTCGCCGGGGTTGGTGAGCATGGCGGCGAGCGCCTTGCCGGCGTCGATCGCGCTGCCTCCCCCGATCGCGATCACCAGATCGCAACGCTCGTCGCGCGCGTATTCGGCCCCGGCGCGGATGAGCCCGATAGTAGGTTCACCCGCCACCCGAAACGGCAGGCACGCAAGCGCGGAGGTTTTCAGGCCGGCGATTACGGGGGCCGCGCGGTCCGGGGACGCTCCGGTCACCACCAGCGCGCGCGTTCCCATGACAGCGGCGGCCGCCGGCACCTCCCGCACCACGCCTTCGCCGAAGAGAATGCGGGTGGCGGTGGCGAAGTCGAACCGCATGGCGCTCACCACCCCTGGTCGGCAGGGAAGATGTTCGCGTACCGGACGCGGCTGCGCGGCCCGACCAGCCAGTCGGACACCGTTTCCACCCAGGCCAGGTAGTGCGCGGTCTCCTTATGCTTCACGGTAGCTTCCGCGTCGCGGTAGACCTCCACCAGCACGAACCGCGTGGGATCGTCCTCCTGCTGGATGACGTCGAATCGCGCGATTCCCGGCTCCTGCACGCTGTTGCTCGCGTTCACGATGGTGGCCTGTTTGAACTCCTCGAGATACTCCGGCTTGACGTGTATCTGGACGTGGATGATCAGCATAGAATGGCTCATTCCAATTGTAGGCCCCCTTCGCGCTGGGGGCTGGGGGCTGGGGTCAGGGTCAAACGACGATGGCGAATCGCTGGCAGTAGATGTGATCGACCATACCGCAAGAGAAAGACGACTGCTTCTAGAAGGTTTGCGCGTGATGTCCTGTCCGTCAAACCACACTGGAAGAGCTGGTTGAAGGCGCACTGCACGAAGGGGTTGCAGTGAAACGGCGCTGCGATTGCATCAAGCCGGTTTTGCCTCTTTCGGGCCCTGATGGGAACTAATCTCTCAGCGTAGCGGGGTCATGCCGGACGCTTCCGATGTCTGGCCTCGCTTGGCGATGCTGCGGCCAGCGGGGAGCCGCGAATTCCCCAAGTCGGCCACGCCTGTCAAGAAGTTGGAAGCCGAATCGAAATACTTCGAACGCAATCCGGACAAGACGCGCCTATCCGGAATTTCGTGCACGGGGGGCTGTTAGTCGGAAAAACTGCTTCTGCATCGCCGGTGAGAGATGCCGGCTCATTACCATTTCGGATCGAACTGTCAGGAGACGGTTGCCGCTTCCACCTTGTCCAGTCGCACGCGCAGCCGTTCCAACTCCTCCTCGAGCGCCGCGCGTTCCCGCTGTGGCTGGCTGGTGAAGACGGGGTTATTGACCCACCAGTCCATGCCCATCTCCCGGGCCTTGTCGACGGAGCAGATAACCAGGCGGATCTGCACAGACAATAGCTCGATATCCACCAGCTTCACTTTGATGTCGCCGGCGATGACGATTCCTTTGTCGAGCACTCGTTCGAGAACATCCGAAAGTGTCGATGTCTGAAGCGAGTGCGGCACAGTTTGCAGACTCATGTGAACTCCCTTTCTTCGCGAGGCTCAGAACAAACGTCCTAGTGGACCGAGGTCCAGATTCAAGTCCTGTTCCTCTAAACCGAATTCCTTTCGCAGCCGATCGATCTCTTCGGCCTGGCGCATCAGGGTCAGGCCCAGCCGCTCGACCTGCTCGTCGCTCAGGGAGCCGGCATCGATCCGCCTCAAGGCCTGGCGCTCCAGCAGTTCGTGAAGCAATCTCACCAAAGTGAGGACGAGTTGCCCCAGGCCGTTCTTGACGTTTTCCGGATCCAGGTTGAGCCTGGCGTGCACGGGCGCCTCTGGCGGGCATATCTCCACGGGATGCATGACCTGCGCGAATTGCGTCATCGATTCGGATTCCACCCGCATGTGCGATTCATCCTTTCCGTGCAGTTTCGACCGACATCAGCCTCAATTGCAGGCCCAAATAGACCAGCTCCACGCCGGCCAGGGAGATGGTCACTTCACCCGCGACGACGATGCCTTTGTTCAACACCCGGTCGAGGGTCTCACACAGCGACACCCGCCGCCCGTCGTCAAAACGCGCGAGATCTAAATGAACAACATTTCCATTTCCGGTCATACAGGAGTCCGGTACAGGATACCCGCCAGACACGCAAGCCGGTCGAGGCCGGCCGGTTCGCCCTGCCGGTACACGAAAACCATTCGGCGATCCGGGAACGTCTCGGCAAAGCCGCTCGCCACGGCAGCCTCCCGGTCACGCACAGCGGAGCAGAGGCGGCAATCCGCCGGCGGCGTCAGGCGGTTCAGGAAGATCAGCGGTGCGGCGATTCCGATTCGCCCGCAGGCGGCCAGGAGGTCCCGGGTTTCCTCGAATGCCATTTGCGTAGGAATGCTGACGGCGTACAGAGCGCAGCGCGCGGAGTCCGCCAGGATCCGCCGAAAGGTCTTGAGGTTCTTCGAAAGAGCAATCAGCCGGTCGGCAAAGCGTGGCAGGCGCAACAGGTTTTTGTACTTGAGCAGCAATCCGAAGAACATCTTCAACCAATGCTCGATGAGCCGCGGCAGTTCGAGCAGCCGGATGAAGTGACCCGTGGAAGCCGAATCGACGACAAAAAGGTCATAGCGATCGCGCGCCAACAGGTCGACGACGCTCGTCAGGGCCATCAACTCCTCAATCCCTGGAGGCGCAAGTTGCAGGACCTTTTCGAGCGCCGCGCGGTCAAAGGCGACTTCGAACTCCCCATCGTGCGGGTCCAGCCACTCGCCCAGATCGTTCTCGCACTCACGCCGAAACACATTCAACGCCGCGCAGGCGTCGATCTCCATGGCGGCCAGGTTGCCGCAGACGGGGGACGGGTGCCGTCCAATCCCGATCCGCAAACACGCCGACAGCGAATGCGCTGGGTCGGTCGAGAGCAGGAGGATGCGTTTCTGCGGGAAGTCGCGGGCCATGCGAAGCGCCGTAGCGCAGGCGAGCGTCGTCTTGCCGACTCCGCCCTTGCCGGAGAACAGCAGCAGTTGGACTTGTGCGGAGGGCGGCTCGACCGGCCTTTCGACCCTCCCTTCGGGGACAGGCACGGCAAGCGTCTTCGTCTTGGACCCGGAGGGCGCCACGAAGATCTGCGCATGGCCCCAAAACCCGGCGAGCATGCGCTCGCCACGGACTTCCTCCTCGAGCAACTCGACAGTCCACAGCCGTCCCGCGCCGGTCATCGCCCGCAGACGCGCGATCTGTTCCTGCTCGGCATTGTGATCGCGCGAGCACGTTTGGCATGAGCTTGCCGCATGCACCTGGTTCACAACCAGGTCCGAAACCGGCACCTGGAGCTTCCGCAACTGCTTCCACAGGCCGGCGGTTTCCCTGACTCCCAACGCCTCGGCTGTCGTGACCGGAACGAAACAGCAGCGCGCCGGATCCCGCAGCAACGTCTCGATGCGATCGAGCGAGGTGCTCCACCGGGAGACCAGTTGCTCGAGAGGGTCGTTCGCCGTCTGTCGTTGGAAGACCCTCTGCATATAGCGCCGCTTGGCAAGTAATGCGTCGAGCGCCGCCACCCACATCCGAAGGTTCCGCGGCATGGTCAGCAATTCGAGGGTGTGGCCACTGGGAGCCGTGTCCACCACGATGCCATCGCAGACGCCGTGTTCGAGCAGGTCGGAGATCTCGAGAAAGACAGCCAGTTCGTCCAATCCGGGGAGAGACAGGCTCAAGAGCTGGTCTATATCGGCCTCGTCGAGAAATGTTCCGGCCACGGCGATCTCGCGGAGCCGACCCCGCTCGGCCGCCAGAAACGCATCCGCTCTCTGCCTGGCATCCAATTCGACGACCGTCAGGTTTCCGGGAAGGGTGCAATCGGCCAGACTGTCCCACAACGAGTGCGCCGGATCCGCGGAAAGGAGCCGGAAGGCTTTGCCTGGCGCGGACCGTGCGATACGGATCGCCGCAGCGGCGGCGCAAGTCGTCTTGCCCACGCCGCCCTTGCCGCCAAACAGGAGCAGTTGCAGGGTATGGTCGAGAAATCCGGGCATAAGAGGCTGCATTCCCAGCCTCTTATGGCTTCCCGGCCAATTCCTCGTCTGGTTCATGGGCCTTCGGCTTCCGCCGCTCTTCGATAGCGTCCAGCCGATCGAGCAAGATCTTCTCCGCCGTATCGAACTCCTTCTCGGTGATGGCGTCGGTCTCGAGCTGTAGATAGAGATTGCGCAGTTGCGCGGTGATGGATTCGGATTCGTTGGCCAACTCCTCCTCCGCGGCTTTGTGGATCTCCTCAAAGATCCATAGAACGCCTCGCGCCGGCGCCACCAGAATGTCATCGATGAGGAACATCCGTGCCCTCCATTCACAACTCCACTTCGACATCCACGAAATTGTGCGGGGCCCAGGGGCCGTTGTAATCGAATGCGAAGTCGTTGTCGAACAACTGGGCTGCCTGAAACACGGCGGCCGCAAAGTCCTCCTGCCGGTCCTGCGCCACCAGGCAGGCCAGATTCATCACTTCCCGCTCGGTTCGGCACTTGTTCGGCTTGCTCTCGAAACACACCGTGGAAACGATCCGCTCCACCTTCCCGGTAAGCCGGGCCCGATCCTCCTCGAGCAGGCGTGCAAACATTTGTCCCAACTCGATCTTGTCGTCCTGGTTGGGAGGGCGGGTTGCCGACAGCAGGCGGTCCCGCACCTCCCGCAGATCGGGATGCATGTTGACGAAATACTCGAAGATATTCGGGACTTCCCAGGTAACTCGCAGCCCCATCTCCACCTTGCCGGCCACGCGGTCGAGCTGACGAAGGAACTCGCGCCGGTTCTTGGCGAGAAACTGGCGCACGGCGCGAGGACTATCGCTGATCGTGCCAAAAGTCATCGGCATGGGGGTTGCCGAGAGGAGGAGGAGTTGCTTCAGCACTTCCTGATGCGCCGCCAGATGGCGGCGCTCCGGGCGGATACTGGCACTGGGGACCGTGCTCGCAACCGCCGCGATCTCCCCCTCCTCGATCTTGTGAATCCCCAGGTTGTCGATGCCCGCACAGGTTGCGGGGAGGGCATCCTGGGCCCGAATCACCGCGTACAGATATCGTCTGCCGGGAGCGAACCCCGGTTCTGTCGTTCTGACCGGCTCCATCCCCGCTGCCGAACCAGCGTATGCTTTCATTGCCTCTTCTCCTTGCCGTGTCAGTATCGGACGCGGAACCCGGCCCCGCCCTTGGGCGGCTGGGCCTTGGTTTCGATGCTGGCCTGGCGCATGCTGTTCTTCGGAAACGAACCGGGGATCTTTTGCAGCAACGCCTGCTTTTCTTCCTCGATCTCTCGGATACGGGCGTCCAGTTCGGCGATCCGCCGGCTTGCTGCCTTGCGTTCAGCGCCTCGCCTCGCTTTTTCCATCTCGAGGCAGGTGATCTGCATGTACGTACGGTGGGGCAGCGCCCGCTGGTCCACCCGGCGCGACAAGGTAGGTATGTTCTTCAGACCTCTGCTTAAGATTGCCATCGGGTTGGTCCTTTCCCAGGCTAACCGGGGCCGATTCGTGCGCGGTTCTTGGATCGCTTGCCGGAATGATTGCAGACCCTCGCCATGATCTCCTCCACCTCGGCCGCCATGGGCGACTCTCCGTCGCGGGTCACCCGGGCGGTGTCGGCGTACAGCACGTCCCGGCAAACCCACTGGAACACCGGATCCTCCAGCCGGGCGCGAGCATGGCGGTGCGCCAGGATTCGGGCCACCGCGATCGAGGCCCGGACGGTCGGCCGGTGCGCGCCGACGCGGGCTTCGCGCAACTCGCGCACAATGTCCACGACGATCTCGGCGTCTTCCTGTGCGATCCCGGACCGTGCTAATGTCACCTGGATCTCCGTTTCGCGGTCGAGCCCGCTGATCCGTACCGTAATCATGCGGTCCATTAAGGCGTCCTGCGTCTTGTGGACGCCGGCGTACTCCTCCGGGTTGGAGGTGAAGATCGCGCGGAATTCGGGGTGCACTTCGAGATACCCCGCCCCGGTCCGGCGCAGCCCCGGCAGGTTCAGCATGCGCTCTTCGAGCACGCTCAGCAGGGCGTTGTTGGCTTCCGGACGCGAGCGGTTGAACTCGTCGTAGATCAGCGTGTAACCGTTCTGGCAGGCAGTGGTGAGGCGGTTGTCCACCCACACCGTATCCATGTTTTCTTCCGTCCTCAGTACGGAATGGATGTAGTTGTCCACCACGCGCGACTTGCGATAGCCCGAGTCCCGACCCACCAGGTCCGAACTGCCGAACTCGTCGTCGCCATGAATCAGCGTGACCGGGCGGCCGCGTTTGGCGGCCACGTGATAGGCCAGCGTCGATTTTCCCGTTCCCGCAGGGCCCGCGAAATGAATCGCGTACCCCACATCGAGGTAGGCCAGCGCACGGTCGGTCAGTTCCTGCACTTGCGGCGTCGTTACGAACTCTTCGCTCGGTTCCGGCGTGACGTTGTCGTTCAAGGGCTGGACCCGCACTGTAACCGCCATCCGTTCCGTCAGGTCAACTTCCTGCATTTCAATCCTTTCTGTAGGCAGGACAGGCTTCCGCCTGTCCTGTAACTCGACCAGTCCATACCTCAACAGGACCGTCCGCTCCAGGAGCGCCGGACCTCGCCCAAGTCCAGGGCCACTTCCCGCCGCCGGGCGTTCACTTCGCTCTTCAGGTTCTTCAGAAAAGCCGCCCGTTCGGTTTTGGTCCGCTTCGCCATACCGCAACGCGCCTCGGCCAGCCGGCTGCAGAAGCCAGCCACCGACGCCGAAAGCTCCTTGCTCCCGCGAGCCAGATCGCCCATCAGCGCCGCCCGTTTCCCGTGCAGAGCGACGATTTCACCGCTCAAACGTGTCATATCTTCTGCTATCACGATCCGCCATCCTTTCTTTCTCTTCTGCGAGTTGTGTTCTCCGAGCCGGGAGAGACCCCACCGGCCCCTCCCTGCTCTTCATGTCTCGCGCCTCTTCCCTGCCGGTTAAGCCGGGGCAGCCGCGCTCGAAGTCAACCCGATCGCTTCGGCGTACTTCAGGTACGTCTCCACCGACGCGATCACCACCCGCGCCTCTACCGAGAGCAGTTCGATCCCTACCAGGGACACCTTTACCCAGGCGTCGATCACGATACCTTTGTCGAGAATGCGATCCACCACTTCCGCCAAACTCGATGAGTCCGTAGACTTTGCCACTTTTGCCATGTTTTGCTCCTTGTCTTGAAGTCGGCGTCCACACACTTCCCGTGTGCTTGTGCGCCCTTAGACACGAGTGCAAGCCAGAGGCCCATCCGCCGCCCTAAGCCCTCTCCCCGATTCCGCTCTGTTTTCAGCCACTTCGCCCCATACTCCTGGCGTATTTCCACGGGATAGTACGGATTTCGATCCATAGCGCCGGTTCCCGTTTGCGGAATTCACTTCCGTCCTCCCCGCTGCTGGATCGCTTCGGCGACCGCCCGCACAATCTCCTCGTGCCGGAAGGGCTTGGCTACGAAGCACTGGATCAGCCCCTGCTTCAACGCGGCCTGAATGGCGACGTCGTCCTGATAGAAGTAGCCGGAGACGATGATGATAGGGAGAGCTCCGTCGATTGCCCGAACATGCCGCGCCAGTTCGAGCCCGTCCATGTCCGGAAGTTTGGCGTCGAGCAGCGCCAGCGCGAACGAACCCCGGCGCACTTCGCCGAGAGCCGCCTCCGCCGTGGCCGCGCGCCGGCAGCGCGTCCCCCGCTGCCTCTCCAGGATTCGCTCCAGAGCCCAGCAGGCATCCGGCTCATCATCCACGATGAGGAACGACTGTTCTTGAACCTGCACCTGTGTTTCCTTTCCCCGGAGCGGGTAACCGGACCGTAAAGCTGCTGCCGTGGTTGGGTATGCTCTCGACCTCGATGGACCCGCCATGATCGGCGACAATCGAATAACAGACCGAAAGGCCGAGGCCGGTTCCCTTGCCCACCTGCGCGGTGGTGTAAAAAGGATCGAAAATACTGTAAATGTCGGCTTCGGCAATCCCGCAGCCGGTATCCGAAACCCGCACCGCCACGGTGGCCGGACTGCGGCTGCCCGAGACGGTGAGATGCCCGCCTTCGGGCATGGCCGTCAGCGCGTTCAGAAACAGGTTCAGAAACACCTGCTCGATCAGTCCCGCAATTCCGCAAACACGGAATTGCCTTTCGGGAAACTGGCAGGCGATCTCCACTTTTTGAATCCGCGCCTGGTTGGCGATGAGTGCGATGGCCTCCCGCAGGGAGCTCGACAGGTCGAACTCCGCCATGGCAGGTTTCGAGGATGGGTGCGCGAAACGCAGCAGGTTTTCGATGATCCCCGAGACTCGCTGGATTCCCAGGTGGACCTTTTCCGCGCATTCCTTGCGGAACTCCTCGTTAATGTCCGATTCCATCAGAAACTGCGCCGCCGAGGAAGAGATGGCCAGCGGTGTACGAATCTCGTGGGCGATTCCGCCGGCCATTACGCCGAGCGCGGCCAGTTTCTGCGATTGCAGGAGCTGCTGTTCCAGTTTGCGCCGTTCCGTGAGGTCTCTGCCCACGGCCACCACGCCTGCCATTCGCCCAACGTCATCCTTCATAGGGGAAAATGCCCAGGAGACGGGAATCCGTGCCCCGGAACGGGTCACCAGCGCGTACTCCACCTCGAGCGCGGATCCAAGACTGGCCGGATCGGCCAGCAGCGATCGCATCGACTGGCGGCACTCCTCGGCGCAATAGTCGAAAAGCAGGGCGCCTTGCAGGTCGCTCAAACGGTAACCGGAGATGCGCTCGGCCGCCTTGTTCCACGTAAGGATCCGCCCGGTGACGTCGGTCGACAGCAGAATCTCGCTGGCGCTTTCGGCCACGCTCGCCAGGTGGCGTTCCACGCGGCGCACCTCTTCTCCCAGCCGGAGTTGCTCGGTGACGTCATGCATCTCCAGCATGACCAGCCCGGCCGATGCCGCTTTGGTGTAGCCGGCAAGATTGTCCGCGGTGACGCCCCAGACAAGGCCCGGCACGCGTTTGCCCGCGTTCTCCGACGCACCCGGGATGCCTCCACCCTGGACTCCGCCGCGATAGATGTGGTCCCAGATGCCGGCGGTGACGTC
>JAIQFL010000154.1 GCA_020073365.1 Terriglobia bacterium
TGCCTGCCTCGCCCGCTTGCGGGCGATTCTTTAGCCTGTAACTCAGTTCTTATGCGGCTCCACGATGTCCTGTGGCCTGGACTCGCGGTTCACTTTCCCGGCCAATCCTTCTTCGAGCGTGATGTTGTACTTCTCGAGAGTCTCTCCCAATCCTTGATCCAGCGACACCCTCGCGTGCGCGTATGCCGTCAACGAACCTACCTCGGAAAGCAGCGCCGCAATCAGTTGGCGCTGATCGGCCATGATGGCGTTGAACGTGGTTGTTCCCGATGACCTTTTCTTCTCGGCCTCCAACAATTGTTCCTGCAGGATGCGGGTGTTCTTGGCCGTGTCGTACCTCGCGCGGGCCTGGCGAACCGCGCTGATCCGGCTGGCGATATCCACCACGATCTGGTTGGTATCCCTCTGGCCGGTGAGCTGCGACTGGCGGAATTGCAACTGGCTGATGCCATAGTCGGCTTGAGCCTGACGGTTGCCGAGAGATGCGGAAAAAGTGGCCACCACCGACTGATTGGGGAAATTGCGGCGGAAGATCTGGCCCAGCGCAGTGCCATAGCCACCCACAAAGTACGGATTGGGCTCGTGGCCTGCGTTGGCGTCACCCGCCACGCCACGGTTGTAGGTCCTGCCCGTAACCGTCAGCGAAGGCAGCAGCGGGTTGGTGGTTCCCGGCAGATCCATCTCGGCAGTCTGGTCCCTGAATTTGGACACGGCCACGTCGGGCCTTTTCGCCATGGCGGTTGCGACCCCCTCGCGCAAGGGTGGCAGATCGTCCGTGTCGGGGATTTCGATGCGGTCGACGGGAATGACCTCCGCGGACTCGAGCGCGGGATCCTCCGTGTGGCTCAACGCGTCCTTCAGTTGGATGGCCTGCTGGCGCACGTTTGCCTGTGCCACAGCGACGTCCTGACGGCGGCTCCCCAATTCGGCTTCGGCGCGAGGCAACTCCACACCAGCGATGGCACCGACCGAGATCTCGTACTTCGTGTCGTCGACGAACTTCTGAGTGATCTCCAGGGCATTCTGCCGGGCCTTCAAGTCCTCCCTGGCGCTCGCCAGGTCCCAGTAGAGATTGACCACTTGCGAAACCATGTTGAGCAACTGCGCGCGGAACGATTCTCGCGACGCAACAGTATTGACCTTGGCGATGCGGATACCCCGGTCATTGAGTTTTGTGCCGAAGCCCTGAAGCAGGCTGTGCTGAAAATAGAGATCCATGTGCGGGCCAACCGCGGGATTCAAAACATCGGTGGGTGAGTTCTCCTTCAGGTACTGGTCGTAGTTGGTGTACTGTATTCCGCCGCCGCTCAGCAGTCTTTGGACGACGTTGGTGCTGTAGGTGTGCACCGACTCGATGAGCGCGTCGGTCTGGCTCTGCGTGGTGTTGGCCTGCGGTTGAGTCAGGTGTCCGAAGGTCGTGAAGTTCTGCACGGAGGGATCGAGAGTTGGCGTAATCGCTCCCACCTGTTGAATGGTGGCCGCGCCGCCGCCACCGCCGCCACCGCCGCCGCCACCGCCGCCCACACCCGCGCTGGCCTGGCTGCCATTCACACCCAGTCCGGCATTCACGCTGGATACCTGCGAACTGGCGCTGGGCACGCCGCGAATCGGGCCGCCGGCCTTGGCCCGCTCCAGCGCCGAATCCGACAGCAGCGGCCCGTAGCGGGCGATCTCGAGGTTCAGATTGTTCTCGATGGCGAGCGCCAACGCGTCTTCCACGGTGAGGTAAAGGTTGCCGCCGCGGATCAAGTCATGCAGACGATTCGAATTGCCCAGCCGGATGGGCGGAACCACGGGAGGGACATACGGTCGAATCAGTGAGGGCAGATTCGACCGCCCCAGCGAGTAGGGCGGTTGTTCCTGCGCGGGAGATTGGAGAACCAGACACGTGAGAGCAACAGCCGCGCCCATGAGGATTCGTATTTGCCCGGCTCCGGTTTTCACTGGTGAGGCAGGCGGTTCCGCCTGCCTCGCCCGCTTGCGGGCGATTCTTTCACACCCTCTCAACGACTGGTCTTCGGGAGATACCAGACCGAGTTTATGAAACCGTGTGCTCTCTAAGCCTCTTCCGCTCATTTTCGGACCTCCGGTCGCCGGGCGGGCGGAATGTTGGCCGGGATTACAGACTCCCTTCCAACGTGGCCCGAGATGGCCTCTTGCATGGAGATATGGTTGACCTCGAGCGCACGTCCCAGAGCCAGGTCAAACGAGATCTTATTGTGGGTATAGTTGGCCATCGCCTGCACTTCGGCGTCTTGAGTGGAGGCCAGTCCCTGTTGTGCTTGAATCACCAGTGCGACGCTGCCGACGCCGGCCTGGAACCGTTTCTGCTCGGCATCCAGCGTCTGCTCCGCCAACACCCGTGAGGCGACTGCCGTCTCATAACGGGAACGCGCCTGTTGCAGCCCGATCACATTCGTCTTGACATCCACGCGGACCTGGTTCATGGCCCGCTGGAGTTGGAGTTCGGCTTGCCGGATCTGAAGCTGGTCGGTCACGTAGTCGGCCTGCGCCGCTCGATTTCGAAGTGGAATGTTGAAGGAGAACCCCGCCGAGTAGTCCGGAAAGGCCCGGCCGAACAGTTGCGCGAAGACACTGGTGTTGCCGCCGAGGAAATAGGGATTGGGCGGCCCGCAGTTAATAATCGGGTCCTGGCTGCCGGCACATCGAGACACATACAACGGGTTTGCAGGGCCGCCCAGTCCGTGGTTGGTGAATTCGGCAAATGCCGACAGGCTCGGCAGGATGCCATTCCTGTCCCCCTTGAGAGCGAGTTGTTGGCTCTGGAGATTGATCTTGTCGCGCGAGATTTCCAGACGGTTGGCCAGGGCCTCCTGAATCAGGTCCTGGATCGGCCGGATCTCCTCAGTCTTGGGAACCTCGATTTGGTCCAGAGGGATGATATGGACATCGTCCAACCAGGCGTTGTCGATGCCGTTCCGGTTGAGCGCGTTCTTCAGGACAATTTCCTGCTGTGCCACGTTGGTTTGGGCAATCAACAGGTCCTCTTTGCTCACCGAGACCGCGGCGGCGGCGCGCGTCACTTCAATTCCCGCCAGGGCTCCGATGGCGACCTGCTTCTTGTTGCCCTCGAACAGGTCCTGCGCGACTGCGAGGGCCCGCTCCTTGATGCGCACCGCTTCGTTGAAACTGACCAGGTCCCAGTAGAGATTGAGTGCCGCCGAGACCGTGGTGGCTACCTGCAGCTTCACCAGGAGATCGCTCACCTTCATGTTGTTCCTGGCAATTCGGATATCGCGGTTATTCACCGCCGGACTGAAGCCCTGCAACAAGGGTTGGTTGAAGGTCAGATCGAAGAACCCGCTCAACGAGGGATTGAACAGCGGCGACGAACTGTTCACGTAGTTACGCGAGTTGACGAAAGTAAATGCGACGTTGGTCCCCGTAATGAAGGTCTGGTTATACCCGGACGCGAAACTGCGGAAGCTGCTGGTGAGAGAAGTAGTCCCAACCAGTACCGTGTTGGTTTGCGGAGTGGTGCTGTGGCCGGCTTGCACCTGTACGAAGATACTGGGGTCGAGACTGGGAGGAGTCGGGCCGATCGCGGTGATGACTCCACCGCCGGCGGTAAGCGCACCCCCGCCTAGCCCGGTGGCGTTGCTGCTGATCCCCGCCGTGCTGACGCTGGTGGGTCCGGGGGCCACTGGGGTATCTACCTGCCGGAGTATGCCGCCGCCCTCCGTGCGCCGCAGGATCTCCCGCGCGAGAAATGGGCCATAGCGTTGTACCGCGATATCGAGATTGTTCTCCAACGTCAGGGCGATTACATCCTGTACGGACAGATAGAGATTGCCGCTCCGGACCAGCGATTCGAGCCGCGGCGTGTTGGTCAACTTCGCCGGCGCGACCTGGCGCTTCTCCAGGTGGAAGGGGCGCAGAAAACGGCCCAATACCGGCGTTTCCTTGGGCATCTCAATCGAAACTTCCGGCGACTGAGCGAAAAGCGTCGAGCCCGAAGCCATCAGGACCACAGTGAAGACGCTTCGGACGCAGTTCCTTCTCCGGTGGGGCGGACCCTCTGGTCCGCAGCCGACGCCCTCGTCGGCCTCTTCCGCTTTCCGGCTGCGGACACATGGGTTCTTCGGCCATGCCGCCATCGGGGCAGGGCCGGCATTCATCGGCGTACGCACACGATCCTCTTCCTCACGTTTCACCTTCAGGCTATTTGGACTACGACTAGTGGTGAATGGTTTGCAATTCCAATTCCACTAGACACTTGGAGGCGGGGGTAGCTGGGTCAACATCCTCAGGAAGGCGGCCGGCGGATACTGTCCGATATTGAGACGGGCTGTTCGATTTCATGACTCGAATCGCCCAAGGTGGATCGCGGGAATATGCGAATCGCACGGGTAATCCGGGCTGCGGCGTTGGGTCAGTACCGCCTGGTCCGCCCCACCGTTCGCCACATCTGAAACCACGCGCCCGCCAGCGCGACCAGCGAAGCGATCGTCAGGTAACCCGCCATCCTGGCTTCACCCGCGCCGAAATGATAGCCGCTGAAGATGTATCCTTTCACCAACAGGACGACCGCTCCCAGGCTCCAGATGAAGAACAGCACGCGCAACCATCCACGGATTGCCAGAACCAGCGTTACCAACCCGCCAATCGAACCAAAGAAAACCACACGAGTCAGAGTGGAGCCCGTCCACGGTAGCATACCGAGGTGCAGGCTCTGGCCGCCCGACGCCAGCGTCAAGCCGGAGACTGCCACCAGGAACAACGCCAGTATTCCATGGAACAGATAACTGAAAAAGCGCAACAGTACCTTCACAACCTCCACTCCGGCTACCTCCTGTCGATGGAATCGCTATTCTAACAAGTCGCTCGCAATCGTGTTCGATTCTGGACCGCGCCTTCGACAGGTGGGGGACCTGACCGGATTTACCGATAAAATCAGGCGTTCACGACCTCGTCCGCGACCTCGTCCGTGTGTTACATTCCAATCCAGGAGACACTGCCCGATGGTCGGCATCATGCAAAACCCGCACAGCAATCCTCTATCGCGGCGTAACCTGTTGATGGCGGCGCCCGCCGCCGTGGCCGGCGCCGGCCTGCTGGGCCAGACCCGGCTGGCGGCTCAGGACGCGGCGCCCGCGGCCACTGCGAACCCCGGCGCACCCAATGCGAACCTCGGCGCGCGAATCTACAACGTCCGCGATTTCGGCGCCAGGGGCGACGGCCAGACGCTCGATACCGCGGCGGTCCAGGCTGCCATCGATGCATGCACCCGCGACAAAGGCGGCACGGTCGTTGTCCCCGCGGGCGACTTCATCGTGGGCACGGTCGAGCTCAAGAGCAATGTGACCCTACACCTTTCTCCCGCCGGCCGTCTCTTGGGAAGCGGCAAACCGGAGCACTACACCGCCGGCAAAGGCGTCCCGCCCGGCAATGGCAACGTCGTGCTGCTCTATGCCGCCGACGCGGACAACGTCACCATCGAGGGCCGCGGCACGATCGATGGACAAGGGGACAAGTTCTACACCGGCAAGGGCGATAACACCGGACCGGGCGGCAATCGCGCCGAGGCATACGTGGCGCGCCCCCATCTTGCCATCTTCTACCGGTGCCGCAATCTCTTGGTCCGGGACGTCTTCCTCACCCGCAGCGCGTATCACTGCATGCGCATTCTCGAGTGCCGCTATGTGCACCTCGATGGCGTGAGAATTCACAATCGGGTCAACCTGAATAACGACGGCTTCCACATCAACAGCTCCGAATACGTCAACATCGCGAACTGCAACGTGACCTGCCAGGACGATGCCTGCGCGCTCTTCGGAAGCAACAGATTCGTTACCGTCACCAACTGCACTTTCAGCACCCGCTGGTCGATCTTCCGTTTTGGCAATGGACAAGCCGAAAACATTACCATCTCCAACTGCGTGGTCTACGACACCTATGGCTGCGTGATCAAAATGCGCTGCGGAGCCGGCTCCCGGATCGAGAACGTAGCTTTCTCCAATCTCATCATGAACAACGTGACCGGGCCGATCTCGGTCGGTCTGGACTCCGGGTACGGACGGCCTGCCCAGCAGACCAACCCCCGGCCCAAAGGCATGGTGCGCAACCTGATGTTCAACGGGATCCGCGCCACCGTGCTATCGGAGGGGCGCCAATACGCCGACATGCCCTTCCGAAACAACTTCCGGCCCGGCGAAACCCGCACCTGCATTACCCTCAACGGCGTCGGAGACGAGTTCTTGGAAGGCATTACCTTCCAGGACATCCACGTCACCTACGGAGGTGGCGGCACTGCCGAGGAAGCGGCGCGGCGGGGCGTCCCCAGGATGGCGGGAGAGTACTTCGAACTCGGGACTCTCCCGGCCTACGGCATGTACGCCCGCAATGTGCGCGGCCTTTCCCTGAACAATATCCGTTTTGAAGTCGCCACGCCCGATGTCAGGCCCGCGATGGTATTCGACCGCGTGGAAGATGCCGCGGTGAACGGTTTCAGCGCACAGGGCAACCCCAGCGCCGAATCGCTGCTCCGTTTCAGCGACGCCCGCGACGTTCTCCTGACAGGGTGCCGCGTGCTGACTCCGGCCACGGTGTTTCTCCAGGTTGAGGGAGCGGCAAGTCAAGGCATCACCGTGGACGGAGGCGACCTGTCCAAAGCGGCCAAGCCTTTGTCGTTTGCCGGCGGCGCCGCCAGCGAGTCAGTCAAGCTGCGCTCGTAAGCATGGCGGGACACGGCACGTGCGTTCCGCAGACGATCGCCCTTTGCCTGACGCCCACGTCTTGGGATCACTCCTCCAGCGCCGTGAGTAACGACGCCAACAGAGGGTGAAGCGTCGCCGCAAACGGGTTGGTCACGGTGACTCCACGCCACGTAAACCCGTCCTGGAGATCCTCCGATAAGAGCAAGCGACACTCGGCTTCCGCAGCCGCGGCCAGCACAACCGAGTCCCAGATCGTAAGGCCATGATCGGACGCCAGGTCCGTTGCGTTGACCATCACGGTGGCGGACGTCTCAACCATGGGATACGCGTCGCGCCAACTCAGCACGGCTGCCCGCGCGCGTGCTGGCCGCCGCTTGGCTTTTCGGACGAGCACGTTGAACAGCTCGCCCAATGTCTGAACCGGGAGCACGATAGCCCCTGGTGGCAATCGCTGAATCAACTCCAACGCCTTGTCTCGCATGGCCGCTCCGTTGGTGCCCTCGGCGTACGCCAGGACGTTGGTATCCAACGCCATCTTCATGGCGCATCGTCGTACAGTTCGTCACGCGTCCAGTGGCCGGCATTCACAACTCGTTCTGTTCGGAGCCGGGCGAAAAGGGCGGAGCGCGCCCCCTCTGCGGCCCGCTCGTCCTCGGCGACGGGAGTGATTTTGGCCACGGGCTTGCCGTGACTCGTCACGATGACGCTTCGGCCCTTCTTCACGGTTCGCAATAGTTCCGAGAACCGGCGATTGGCGTCCGCGGCCGAAACTGCTTTGTCCATGCTGGTCTCCGCGCTGTAGTGACATTCACTACTATACCGTAAACCCGGTATCGGGATTGCGCGCCATAGGTCCTCAGTCGAGGCAAAGACAGACCACGGAAAACGATGGTCTGTCCCACCGTTGTCACGTCAGTAGCTCAGCCCATAGCCGAACGCGAACAGCGGATCGTAATCCTTCTCGCCCTTATGAATCGGGATCTGCGCCATCGAACGCGGCCAGGAATGCGACAGCTTCCCCTTCGGCTTGTAGTCGCCGAAAAGCACGTCGGTGATGCCTTCCCCTTCCGTGCCAGGCAGCCAGGCGGCCACGAAAGCGTCAGCCTTGTCGAGAGCGTCATTGACGATCATGGGCCGTCCGGAGAAGAGAATCACCACCACCGGGATCCCCGCGGCCTTCATGTGGCTGACAGCGTCCACGTCCGCCTGGGAAAGCTTGAGGTCGGCCCGGTCTCCATCGAATTCGGCGTAGGGCTTCTCGCCGATCACTACTACGCCCAGAGTCGCTCCCGCCGCGCCCGTGCCATCCTTTGAGAAGGTCACCTGCGTGCCCTTGGAAACCGCTTTCTTGATCGCCGCCAGGACGGTGGTTCCGCCCGGGGTCATGTCGCCGCTCTTGCCTTGCCAGTCGATGGTCCACCCTCCGCACTGGTTGCCCAGGTCGTCGGCGTTCGAACCGGCGACGTGGATGCGGGTGGCCGTCTTCTTCATAGGCAACACCTTGTTCTGGTTTTTCAGCAGCACCAGTGATTCGCGCACGGCCTCGCGCGCCACCTGGCGATGCTCGGGAGATCCGAAGCTCTTGTGCAGCTTGCGGTCGGCCAGTTGCGACCGGTTCTTGTCCATCATGCCCATCGCGAACTTCACGCGCAGGATGCGGGTCACGGCGTCGTCGATGCGCGACATCGGCACCGTGCCCTCTTCCACCAGTTGCTTCAAATCCGCGAAGAATTCGCGGTACCTGGTGGGCACCATACCCATATCCATACCGGCATTGATGGAGATTCCGATGGCTTTCTTGTAGTCGCGATCGATCTGGTCGATGGCGTTGTAATCGGAAATCAGGAAGCCCTCGAAACCCAGCTCCTGTTTCAGGATCTCGGTCAGGAGCCGCTTGCTGGCGGAGCACTTCACGCCGTTCCAACTGTTGTAGGAAGGCATGATGGTCCCCACTCCGGCCTTGATGGCGGCGATGTAGCCCGGCAGGTGGATGCGCCGCAGGGTACCTTCATCCAGCCGCGTATCGCCCTGGTCGAGACCCCGGCCCCCGCGTGCGGAGCCGAAAGTGGTGCCTCCATCGCCAATGTAGTGCTTGGCGCAAGCCAGGAGGGAAAGCGGGTTGGCCAGGTCGGCGCCTTGCAACCCGCGGACGGCCGCATCGCCCAATTGGCGCACCAGTTCCGGGTCCTCGGAAAAGCCTTCGTAGGTGCGCCCCCAGCGTATGTCCTGCGGCGCCGCGACGCAGGGCGCAAAGGTCCACTGGATTCCGGTGGCGCGGACCTCTTCTGCGGTGATGCGTCCCACTTTTTCCACCAGCGCCGCGTTGCGCGTGCACCCCAGCCCGATGTTGTGCGGGAAAATGACGGCTCCCAGCACGTTGTTGTGTCCGTGCAGGGCGTCGACGCCGTAGAGCAGCGGGATCCGCAGGCGGGTGGCGGCCGTGTGCTGCTGGAGACGGTCGTAGAGATCGGTCCAGGCCTGGAGGCTGTTGCCCTCCTTGGGGTCGGACGAGCCGCCGCTCAGGACCGACCCGACAAAGTACTTCTCGATGTCCGAAAGATCCTTCATGCCATCCTGTTCGGGCTGGGTCATCTGGCCGATCTTTTCCTCCAGCGTCATCTGCGCCAGGAGAGGCTTGACCTGAGCGTCGAAAGAGGAGAGCGGCTTCGGCTGGGAAGCCGCGGAGGTGGCATGATGCGACGCCAGGAAGAGGCACGCGGATACCGCACAGACCAACGCAGCGAGGCGCACGAGATTGCGATGTATCATAGGGAGAAAGGGCTCCTGATATCGGACACACTAGTATACTATGCGGCTTGCGGCTCGTCGCGGCAGTTGCCAATCGGGCCTGAAAGACGCTAAATGTGGATCAGTGCGACACATCATCGCGTTGCTGATTGCCGTCCCGGCTTTCGCAGCTAACCCTATTACCGAGATCAAAGTAGATCAGGCCGGATATCTGAGCGGCTCGCCCAAGGTGGCCTTCGTGGCGTCGAAGGCCGCGGCCACCGGGTTTACCGTACGCGCCGCCAAGGATGGCAAGGTGGCCTTCAGTGGAAAACTGACCGCGCCGGCCGACGATCCGGACTCCGGCGATCGCGTGCAGGCGGCGGACTTCACCAAGCTGGCGAAGAGCGGAACTTTCTATCTCGATGTACCGGGGGTTGGCAGGAGCTGGGACTTTTCGATTGGCCCCGACGTTTATGCCCGCGCCTGGTATATGACCATGCGATCGTTTTACGGCCAGCGGTGCGGGATCGCGGTGGACCTGGGGCCGGAGTTCCCCGGTTACAAGCACGATGCCTGCCACCTGGAAGCCGCCTACCACGCCTCCTCGGGCAAAAACGGCCGCCTGCTGAACCTGGGCGGCTGGCACGACGCCGGCGATTATGGCCGCTATGTGGTCAACTCCGGTATCTCCACGGGAACCTTGCTCTGGACTTGGGAAATGTTCGGTTCGCGCCTGCAGAACGTCAAGCTGAACCTCCCCGAATCGGGAAACGGCACGCCCGACATTCTCAACGAGATCCGCTGGAACCTCGATTGGATGCTGACCATGCAGGACCAGGATGGCGGCGTGTGGCACAAGCAGACCAGCGAGAAGTTCTGTGGCTTCATCATGCCGGAGGCGGACAAACTGGTCAGTTACATCATCGGGATCGGGAAGGAGCCGTACAAGAGCTCGTGCGCGACGGGAGATTTCGCGGCCGTGATGGCCATCGCGTCCCGCGTTTATAGGCCGTTCAACGCCGCCTTCGCCGAGAAGTGCCTGCGTGCCGCCCGGCAGGCATTCGCCTGGCTTGAAACCAATCCGGGCGTGATGTTCGAGAATTCGGCGGGCGTCTCGACGGGTGGATACGGCGACCGCAATTGCGGCGACGAGCACCTCTGGGCCGCCGCGGAGCTGGGGCGGACCACCGGCGATGAGATCTACCAACGCTACTTCCTGGAGCACTACGCCGAATATAGGAGCTCCGTCCGTCCGGCGGGTCCGCAGTCCTGGGCCAATGTCGCCAACCTGGCGCTCTGGACCTACGCGCTCGGCCGCGGGAAGAATGCCGAGGCCTTGGCCGCCATCCGCCAGGATTCCGCGGCTGCCGCGGACCAGATCGCCGCGCGCACCACCGCCAACCCCTACCGGATCAGCATGACTGCGCGGGATTACATCTGGGGCTCCAACAGTGTGGCGGCAAACTACGGGATGCAGTTGCTGGTGGCCAATGCCCTCCAGCCGAATGCGAGCTATGTGGAGGCGGCGCTTGAAAACCTGCATTACCTGCTCGGCAGAAACACGTTTTCGCTCTCCTTCGTGACGCAGGTAGGCGCCAACCCTTTCCGCCACCCGCATCACCGCCCGAGCGGCGCCGACAACAATCCGGAACCGTGGCCGGGCCTGCTTTCGGGCGGTCCCAACCGCGGCCGGCAGGACCCGGCCATGCGGAAACTGCCCGCGGATCTTCCTCCTGCGAAGATGTACCTGGACGACCAGGAGGCCTACTCGGCAAACGAAGTGGCTATCAATTGGAATGCCCCTCTGGTGTTTTTGTTGGCCGGCACCCTGGCAGCGAAGTGACGCCATCACGCCAGGACTTGACAACACTAACGAATTAGTACTACAAACTGTAGCATGCGATTATTTGTTCGCCTCGCCGGGATGGCCGCTTCCGTGATATTCGCGAGCTTCGGTGTGTGGGGCGCTGCCGCTCAGGAGCCGGCAGCCGATATTCCCACGCTTCTGAAGGCCGGCAATGCCAGCTATATGCATGGGGACTACGAAACCGCGCGCCAGTCCTTCGGGAAAGCCTGGGAGATGGCCCAACAGACCCCGCGCGATGACCCGGTGCGGTACGACATTCTGAAGCGCCTCACGTCGATCCGCGCCGCGGCAGGCGAGTTCGCCGACGCGGACAACTACTTGCAGATGGCCCTCAACTGGCGCGAGACGGTGCTCGGCCAGAACGATCCGAAGATCGCCGACGACCTGCTGGTATCGGTGGGACTCTGCCGCGGCATGAAGAATTTCGACCGCGCCCTTCTGATCCTGTCCCGCGTCATGGGATTGCATCGCGTCGCCTACGGTCCCGACAGCACGGCGGTAGCCGACGATTTCAGCCGGACAGCCCAAGTCTACATGGAGCAAAAGAACGTGCCGGCAGCCATCGGCTCGCTCTCGACCGCCCTGGAGATTCGCGGCAAGACCGTCTCGCCGCTCGATGTGGCGCTGGTACCGGACCTCGACCGCCTGGCGGGAGCGTACATCGTGACGCGGGCTTACGACAAAGCCGAGGAGGCCTACCGCCACGCGCTGGTCATCCGCGAAACGTTGTTCGGAAAAGAGGACGCCGACCTGATCGCCACCGTGGACGGCCTGGCCTACGCGGTCTTCGGCCAGAAGAAGTACGATGAGGCCGAACCGATCTATCAGCGCCTGATTGGGCTGTGGATCAAGTCGGTCGGCGATGACCACCCCATGGTCGCGATGGCGCTGGATAAGGTGGCCACCTTCTATGCCGACCAGAAGAAATACGACCAGGCCAAGGAAGCGCAAGACCGGGCGACCGCCATTCGCGCGCATTTCTTCGCCACCGGCCTCTCCGTGGCGGCTACGGAGCAAATACTGGAGGGCAACAAGGAAGTGGCGCTGGCCCTATACCGCCGCGCCTTTGCGGCGCTCGATCCTCCTAACCCCATCTATGACGAGCTTCGGGGGAACATCGAGGAGATCGTGAAGAATTCGGAGCATCCGCCCAAGGTGACAAAGAAGGCTCCTCCGCCGCGGAAAAAGTAGTGGGACAGACGTCGTTTTTGGTCGTACTGTCACCCTCCCGAGAGGTGGCGAATTTCAGTTGGGGCGTTATGCCGCCAGAATCTCGTCGAGATCGATTTCGATGCCGGGAAGCAGATCGCTCTGGAAGAGCCCGGAATATGCCTGCGGAGGCTGGGAGGGTTGGTGAATCCAGATCAAGCGCTCATCCGGATAGATCACCCAGACTTCCCTCGCGCCGCCTGCCAGATAGGCCTGAACTTTGCGACTCATTTCTCCCGCTGTGTTGCTTTCGGAAACCACCTCCACAGCCAGAGCCGGCGAGCCTTCCAGATACCGTCCGCGGGGCTGGTTGGCGTGAGAAATGCTTACGTCCGGAATCAAGTAGGATCGCGTTGCGAGACGGTAGCCCACTCCGAGGTAGGCCTTTCCCAGCGGTACATCCCGTCCCTGCGCCCGAAACTGCTTCAGGGCCGCATTGAAACAGTAGAGTAATTGGTGGGCGCCCTCATCATGCTCAATAAAAGGTGGCGGCAACTCGATCAGTTCTCCTTCCAGCAACTCCCGCCTTCCGTCTTTGTCGGGAAGTTGCTCGAACTGCTCGAACGTCAACAGCGTGCGGACGGCGCCCATGTTTCGATTCTACTGCACTCCGCGCTTGAGATCGGCTTCCACCTTCTTGAATCCCGCCGGAATTTCAAACTGCGAAGAATCCACGGGGTTCGATGAGAACGCGCTCATCTCGGTAGTGGATTCGAGCAGCGCTCCGGAGGACTGAGCGCCGCCCGAGGACTGGCTTCCGGAGGCCGGAGCCGGCTGGGTGTCCTGCTGCGGTTTTTTGCGGCCCAGGCCGAACTTCCCACCCAGCGCGCCGCCGATTGCTCCGCCGACGGAGGGCCGGTCTGGCGGAGGCTGTTGCTGTTGGGCAGCGGGTTGCGGGCTGGAACCGTCCGCGGGCACCGTGCCTTCGGCGCCCATCGTCATCGTCTGAAAGACCGGCATGCCATCCAGCTTCGCGGATTCCTTATAGACTTCGGCCATACCTTCGACCACGTCGGGCCGGTTCATGAACATATTGCCGCCCGGCGCCCAGTTGATCTTCTCCGCCATCCTTCGATAGAAATCGCGGACCTCGTTGTACCCCGGCACGGCGGGCGCGATCCAGGTATCGGCGACCACCACCATGGAACCGGTTTGCCCGCTCTTCTGGTCGGTGCCCTCCATCTCCATCTTGAGCACCATCTCTTTGGCTTCGAGTCCATTGATCTGCTTCGTCTTGCCGGTGTTGTTGGCGGATACCTTGAATTTCATCTCGCCCTGGTCGCCGTTCTTCTGTTGCTGCTGCATCTTCTGCGACATCTGCTCCATGGCCTGCTTCATTTCCTCGAACGTGATGACCGAATAGGTCTTCTTCTGTGGGTCGATGCTGGTGATGGTTTGGCTGGCAAGGTCGATCACCGTGGTGTGCTGCGGGCTGCGGTGCACCATCCTGTCGCCCTTCACTGCCACGGTGGACTGGATCGGATCGCCCATCTGGCGCGCCTGCTTCGAAAAGACGCCCACCACTTTCAAAGCCGCGATGAGCGAGCCGCCGGTGATCTTGGTGGTCTCCTGGTAGCTGAAATCCGCCAGCATGGTGGACTGGGCCAGCGCCACCATCCCGGCAATCGTTATGAACCTGCGAAACATAAGGACTCCTTTGCTCACTATCGTAGGATACGGAACCGGCGCGATACAATACGGGATCGGGAGGAAAGTACTGTGCCGGAGCTTACTATTCAACCTACCGCGAAATTCCTCAAAGCGGGCGCTATTCTTGCGGCCCTGATCTTTTTGGCGTTGGAGATTGCGTACCTGGCACTCTGGACCGCCGCAGCGGGCTTTTGGGTGATGGCGCTGCCTCTGCTGGTGCTGGTCTGGCCGGCGGTGCGCGCGCTGCGCCGCCGCCTCACCAGGACGACCATTACCGGAGACCGGCTGCGATATGAGACCGGCGTGGCGTCCAAGTCCACGCGCAATATCCAGCTCTCGAAGATTCAGGACGTACGGGTGGATCAGCGGTTGCTGCAGCGCATCTTCAACGTCGGCGACCTCTCTATCGAGACCGCCGGAGAGACCAGCCGCCTGACCATCCACAACGTAGACGCCCCTCAGGCGCTGGCCGACGAAATCATGAATCGCGTGCAACGCGGACCCATGACGGTATGAGCGGCAAATTGCATGGACGGACGGCGGTGATTACCGGCGCCAGCAAGGGAATTGGCAAGGCCATGGCATTGGCGCTGGCGGCGGAAGGCGCGCGGATTGCGCTGGTCTCGCGGGACCGGGAACTGCTCGGTGCGGTGGCGGCCGAAATCGCCGCCGCCGGCGGGCAGGCCTGCGCGTTTCCAACGGATGTCACGAGCGAGGACCAGGTGAGGCAGGCGGAGCGGGATATCGTGGCGCAGTTCGGCAAAGTGAATATCCTGATCAACAACGCCGGGATCAACGTGCGCAAGCCGGTCACGGAATTCACGCTGGAGGAATGGCGCCGGGTGATGGACACCAACGTGACCGCGGCCTTCCTGATGTGCCGCTCCTTCATCCCGCACATGACCGGTCAGCGATATGGCCGCATTCTGAACATGACTTCGACCATGAGCTGGGTTTCCCTTCCGGGCCGAGGAGCATATTCGGCCAGCAAGGCGGCGCTTCTCGGAATTACCCGCACGCTGGCCCTGGAACTGGCGGGGGAGGGCATTACCGCCAACGGCATCAGCGCCGGCCCCATCGGCACCGAGATGAACAAGACGCTGATGGAGGATGCCGAGCGCAACGCGCAATTCCTCGCCAACGTGCCGCTGGCGCGTTGGGGCAAGGTGGAGGAGGTCGGACAACTGGCCCTCTACCTATGTTCGGAAGACGCCGGATTCATCACCGGCACGGACATTCTGATCGATGGCGGCTGGTGCGCGCGATAGCTACCCTTCGGATTTCTTGCGGATCTTGATGTCCAGGCGCTTGATCTTCTGATTCAACGTGGAGAGCGGGACGTGCAGGCTTTCGGCAGCCTCGGTCTGGCTCCAACCGCAGTGCTCCAGGCGCTCGACGATGACGCGCCGCTCGTAGTCGTTGACGATTTCGAACAGCGAGGCGTCCGCGGGAAGAGGCGCCCCATCGCCGCGGTTGAGCCGGATGCCGTTGGCCTGCAATAGCGCGTCGGGAAGCACATCCATCGGGACCGAAGGTTCGGCGGCCAGCACCACGGCGCGTTCCACTACGTTCTCCAGCTCGCGCACGTTGCCAGGCCAGGTGTGCTCCATCAGCACCTGCAAGGCTTCCGGCTGGAAGTGCAGAATCGACTTGCCGGAAGAGTCCAGGAATTTGCTATTCTCCCGGCAGTAGTACGTGAAGAAGTGCTCGGCCAGCAGTGGAATGTCCTCCTTGCGCTCGCGCAAGGCCGGCAGCGCAATGTTGATGACATTCAACCGGTAATACAGATCCTCACGGAACTTACCGTCCTTCACCAGTTGGAAGAGATCGGCATTGGTGGCCGCCAGGATGCGCACGTCCACCTTGACCGGGTCGGTGGAGCCCAGCGGCGTGAATTCCTTCTCCTGAATCACTCGCAGCAGTTTGATCTGGGTCTCGGGTCCGAGAGTACCGATCTCATCGAAGAAAATGGTTCCCTGGTCGGCTACCTCGAAGTATCCCTTCTTGGTTTGGATGGCGCTGGTAAAGGCCCCCTTCACATGGCCGAACAGCGTGGATTCCAGCAAGTCGGGGGGAAGGGAGCCGCTGTTTACGGCCACGAACATGTGGTCGGCGCGCGGCGAATTGGAGTGAATGGCCTTGGCGACGAGCTCCTTGCCGGTGCCGGTTTCCCCCGTGATCAGAATGGTGGAGCGGCTGGAAGCCACCTGGCCTACCAGGTCCAGCATGCGCACCATGCGCTCGCTTTTCCCGATGATGTTGGGGAAGCTGTAGCGCTGTTTGAGGGCGCGCTTGAGGTGGGTGTTCTCGTATTCGAGCCGCCGCCGCGCGATCATGCGGTCGATCTCGATGAGCAGCTTCTCGTTGTCCCAGGGCTTGGAGAAATAGTCGTTGGCGCCGAGTTTGAGAGCGTTGACCGCGGCTTCCACCGAGCCGTAGGCCGTGATCATGAAGATGGGGGTTTCGCGGTCGCGCGCGCGCACCTCCTCGAGCACCTCCATGCCGGAGCGGTCCGGCATCATGAGGTCGAGCAGCACGATGTCGTAGCCGTGACTCTCCAGTTTGTGGAGCCCCTCGGTGGCATTCTGCGCCAGCTCCACCGAGTAGCCTTCGGTGGTGAGCAGGAGTTCCAGGCCTTCGCGAATGTCCAGCTCGTCATCGACGACGAGCACTTTGCCTTTGGTATCCACAATGGTTGGGCGCGCAGCAGCGGTCATTTCAAGCGGCATTCACCGGCTTCCTCGCCGAGCCGGGCACAGCGAGAGGGAGCTCCAGACGGAAGACAGCGCCGCCGGAGCGCCGGTTGGAAACCTCGATCGAACCACCATGCTCCTGAACGATACCGTAGGTCACCGAGAGGCCCAGTCCGGTGCCCTTGCGCGCGGCCTTGGTGGTGAAGAACGGATCGTAGATGCGATGGACGTGCTCGGGGGCGATGCCGTGGCCTGTATCGGAAACTTCCATCCGCGCTCCCGAGCCTTGCGACCAGGTGCGCACCTCCAAAGTGCCGCCTCCGGCCATGGCGTCGCGGGCATTCAGGAACAGGTTGAGACACACCTGCTGGAGCTTGCCGGCGTTGCCGTGCACCGGCGGCAGGTCGGCCTCCAGATCGGTCTTGAGCTGGATGCCGGACTTTTGAAGCTGGTGTTCCAGCAGCGAGAGCGTCTCCTGGATCACGCGGTTCAGGCTCACGTTGCCGAAAGATGTGGTGGACGTGCGCGAGAAGTTCAGCAGGGAATTGACGATTTCGCTGGCGCGGAAGGTCTGCTTGGCGATCTTGTCGAGGATCATGGACTTTTGCGAGTCGTCGGCCACTTGTTTGGCCAGCATCTGCGCGTACGTCGAGATCACCGCCAGAGGGGTATTCACTTCATGCGCCACGCCCGCCGCCAGCAGGCCGATGCTCGACAGTTTGTCGGCCTGCACCAGGCGCTGCTCGAGCTCGGCGCGATCGGTGACGTCGTCGAAAATCACCAGCCGGCCGATCTGCTGCTGATCCTTGGAGACCAGCGGAGCGATGGCGATATTCAAGGTAGCTTCGCGGAACAGGGCCGGCGCCAATCCGATGCCGTGGCCGTTCCCGTTGGCATTGCCATTTCCCGCGGCGGGCTTCAAGACGAACTTGTAGATGTGATGGATGCCCGTTTCGCCGCGTACCCGGTCGAACTGATCGGTCAACGCCGCGGGGAACAGCTCCGCGAGCGTCCTGCCCAGAGCCCGGTCGCGCGGGATGCCGCTGAGCTGTTCGATCTGCGTGTTCCAGCTCTCCACGCGGTCGTCCAGGTCGGCCGCCAGGATGCCCACGTTGATGGATTCGACGATGTTCTCGCTGAATTCCTTTAACCGCTCGTACTCCTCCACCTTGCGCTGGAGCGACCGGTAGAGCGATGCGTTTTCGATGGCGATTCCCATGTAGCCGGCCAGCATCAGGAGCAGTTCCACGTCCACGCTGGAGAGATAGTCGCCGTCAGAGGTCCGGCTCAACCCCATATAGGCGATGGTTCGGCCGCGGACGGTGCAGGGGAGGTAATACGTGAAGTCGAGGTCGGCAATGGTCCGCCGCACGGAAGCGGGCCAGGCGCGCGAGACGGCGTCCAATTGGTGGCGCGTACGTTCGAAGAAGAGATATCCTTCCGGCAGTTCCCAGCTCAGGAAACTCAAGTCCATTTCCTCGAAATTCACGCTGGCCAGCCGGGGATTGGAGCCCATGGCCTTCTTGAGACGGAATTGCGGCTCGCCGGCCCGATCCTCTGCCAGGAAGAAGGCCAGGTGCTTGATGGAGAGCGTTTGCAGCAGCCTCTCGCCAACCGACGCCAGCATCGTGTCGAGGTCCGTTTCCGAGCTCAGCTCGCGCGCGAATTCCACCAGGGTCCGGCGGTAGTCGTATTGATCGCGATAGAAATGCTTATCCAGCCATTCCTGCATCCAGTTGCGAATCGGCTGAAACAGGAACGCGGTGATCAGCATCACGGTCATCAGCCCGCCGGTGCCGAGGTCCTTGAAGTTCTGCTTTACCAGGTTGCCCAGCGAAAACACGATTCCATAGAATGAGGCCAGCACACAGACCGTAGCGAGCGTGTAAGCATAGCCGCGCCGGAAGAGGATGTCCACGTCCATCAGGCGATAGCGCACGATGGCGTATGCCAGGGTCAGCGGAACCAGCATCAACGAGAGCACCGACATCTTCTGATAAGCGTTGGGGACTGCCCCGAGCGTATACGGGAGGACATATAGCACCGCGAAGGGCAGGATTCCGCAAAACGTTCCATTGCGCAGCCACTTGAGCTGCTGGCGCACGATGGGATCCTCGGCTTTGCGGTATTCCCTGCTCAGCGCAAAGCCGCCAAGCAGGTACGGCACGGTCCAGAACACCGTCCACCCGCGGTCCAGCAGCCAGCGCACTTCCCCCAGGGAGACCGCCACAGTCAACGTGCCGGAAGAGAAGGCCAGGTACGCCATGAAGAGCAAGGCGGAAGGAAGGTACAGCAATGCCCGGCGCGCACGCACCAGAAACCAGCTTCCCGGTTCTGGGAAGGTCAGGCAGAAGTGCAGGAAGACCACTGGCGCGAGCAGTCCCGCCGCCAGATTGCCGAAGTAAATGACCGTGTCGAAGGTGTTGAGCTTGCCAGTGTAGTGGAAGGTAAGGAAAATGAACGAGGCCAGACAGAGTATGTAAAAGTGCTGCGCCTTCTGCGCGCTGCCGCGGCGAAAATAAACGAACAGGCCGATGACCAGATAGGCGAAGCCCACGAGGTACTGATAGAGGACCGCCCGGTCCATGGGCACTTCGCTCACAATCACGCCCTTGATGGTGAATTCCACATGATTGCGGGAGACCTGGTAATTGGCGCTGCCCCAAGCATAGATGTTGGTCAGAACCTTGGTGACATCAATGGCCTTCTCGATCCTGACGCCTTCGATGCTGAGGAGATAATCGCCCTGGTGGACTCCCACGCGGGCGGCAGCGCTGTTGGCGGGAACGTAAAGGGCTTGTACGCCCGCAGTTCGATCGACCCAGACCACACCGTCTTCGTGCAGGCGGAAATGGTACTGCTCATCAAGATTGATGACGGCAGCGACACCGGCGGCGAGCGTCAGAATCGTGAGTATGGCGGTCGATAATTGGAACTTCAGTTCCTGAAACATGGTCGCCCGTGCCGGCCAGCGAGACAATTGTCCTCCGCCGCTTGGAGCACGTTTATTGCCGCGAAAAATTCGCAATTCTATATTCACAGTATCCGATTTATCAGTAGCTTACAAGCCAGTACGGGAGGCCCCTCCGGTTTTCGGGAGAAATACACTATGCCGAAGTGTATCCAGCCGCCGCAGTACTGGGCTGGAGTACCTCCGAGGGAGACCGGGATAACTCCAGGCGAAAAAGTCGCGGCTGGGCCGCCGGAGCGTTACGCTTTCCGCGGCTGGTGGTACGCCGGTCGGATTCGACAGGTCCAAAACTGCGTGGTTGTAGAATAGGTGCAATGGATCAGCGCCGCATGTGCCCGCACTGCCGGGCCTTTATCACCACCAGCGACCGTGTCTGCCCCTACTGCAACGAATCGGTGGGCCCGCGTGCCATTGACCGCCGCAGCTCCGACCCGATCGGCGGCTTCATTCCGCAGGTTCGCTTCAATACCGTCATCATCCTGCTCATCAATTTCGGGCTCTACATTGCAACCTCGCTCTATAGCATGAAACTCGGCAATGACGACGAGGCGTGGGGCAAGACGTTGTACTATTTCGGTTCGATGTTTGCCCCTGACGTTCACGCAGGCCAATGGTGGCGTCTGGTCACTGCCGGGTTCCTCCACGGCAGCCTGCTCCACATCCTCATGAATTCCTGGGTGCTGTTCGATCTGGGAGCGCAGGTGGAAGAGATGTATGGCGCCAGCCGCATGCTGGTGATCTATTTTGTCTCCAACGTGGTCGGTTTCTTTGCCAGCTACCTGATGTGGAGACAGGGGCCGTCGGTCGGAGCGTCCGCCGCGCTGTGCGGTTTGATCGGCGCCATGATCGCTTTGGGCGTGCGGGACCGCAGCGGTTTCGGGGCGTCCATACGGGCGGTGTACATTCGATGGCTCATTTACATCCTGCTGTTCAGCTTCTTGCCCGGGGTGGATATGGCGGCCCACGTGGGCGGTCTGGCCGGCGGCTTCGCCGTTGCGTATCTGGCGGGCGAGCCCCGGTACGAAGGCTCCGCGACCGAGAAGCTGTGGCGCATCTCCTCCTGGTGCTGCATCCTTCTGACAGCGGTTAGCTTTCTAAAGATGTACTTGTGGTTTTCCCAAGCTACGCGATAATAGAGGCAATATGCGAATTCGTACACTGGCACTCGTCTTGGCCCTCGCTTGCGGCACGACCGCGATGGCGGCATCGAAGCATCCGAAGCCGAAGGTCGCGGTTCATCATACGGCCACTAAAGCCACGGTGCGTAAAGCCGGCAAAGTGAAGACTCGTAAGGCGCCGGCCCCGAAAACCACGAAGCACGCGAAAATCGCCAAGGCTCCGAAGCACGCGAAGATCCACCACAAGATGAGCGCATAACGGGCCGAAGCCCGATGCCTCGCTGATCCTGGCCCCGAGCCGCACCTCCGGCGCTTTTCCGGGTGGATGCGACCGTAGTATTGCGGTTAAGCCTCTTCTTTTCAATAAACCCATCTCTATTTTCCGGAAGTATCCTTCCGAATCGCTCAACAAAACTCTACGGTCCTCGGCCTTTTTCGACCGCGGCCCGTGTATACTTTCCACATGGCCGCTGGACCGCATTTCCGCCGCATTCTCGTGGTTTCCGCGCTGTCCGGCGGTCTGCTGGCGACCTGTTTCGGGCAGTCCCGCGCGCCGGTTCTCGTGGAATTGTTCACCTCCGAGGGATGCTCGAGTTGTCCGCCCGCCGATCGGCTCCTGGAGAAACTCGATCCGCAGGCGATCGTACTCAGCGAGCATGTCGACTACTGGAACCAACTGGGCTGGAAAGACCCGTTCTCGTCGCCCACGTTCACCGCGCGCCAGCAGGCCTACGGTCGAATCTTCAACCTCGAGAGCGTCTACACCCCCGAGATGGTGGTTGACGGCCAGGCGGAATTCGTCGGCAACGACGGCCACCAGGCAACCGAGGCGATCGCCAAAGCCCTCCGCGGGAAGAAGGCGGACGTGCGCATTGCCAGAACCGATGCCGGCCTCCGTGTGGAGGTCGCAGCAGCCCCAGGTTCCGCGGAGGTCTTCCTTGCCTTGGCGGAGGACCGCGCCGCCTCCCAGGTTTCCGCGGGAGAAAACGCCGGCCGTCAGCTCCATCACGTCGCCATCGTGCGCAGCATCCAAAAGATCGGCTCTGTCAAACGCCGGTCCAGCTTCAATCGCGTGCTGGAGTTGCCGCCCGCCGCCGACGCTCAGCGAGTGATCGTTTTCCTCCAGGAATCCGGCCCCGGCCGCATCTCCGGCGCCGCCATGCTGCCACCGGGAACTTAGTGGGACAGGCCGCTCGGCCGTAGGCCCGAGCAACCCCCCGCTATCCCCTGCTCAGCGCCTCCACGTGCGCCGCGCTCGCCGATGCCAAGCCGCTCAGATTGTATCCGCCCTCCAGCATGGAGACGACCCGTCCACCCCCATGCTGGTCCGCAATCTCCATGACCGCCTCCGTCAGCTCAGCGAAATCGCGGTCGGTCAGGGTGAACCGTCCCAGCAGATCGCCCATGCGCGAATCGAACCCCGCCGAGATCAGCACCAGGTCCGGCCGGAACCGCTTCGCCAGGGGCACCAGCGAGTTTTGGACTGCCCCCAAAACCTCCTTCCTCCCCGAGCCCGCCGGAAAGGGGAAGTTCATGGTGGTTCCTTCACCGGATCCCTCGCCGGTTTCGTCCGCGCGGCCAGTGCCCGGATAGAGCGGCCATTGGTGCGTGCTGAAGTAGAGGACGGTGGGGTCGGAGTAGAAAATGTCCTGCGTGCCGTTGCCGTGGTGGACATCCCAATCCACGATCAGCACGCGTTCCATTCCGTGATGGCGCTGGGCATAGCGCGCCGCAATGGCGACACTGTTGAACAGGCAGAACCCCATCCCCCGGCTGGCGGTGGCGTGATGACCCGGCGGCCGGACCGCGCAGAAGGCGTTCCGCGCCTTGCCCGACAGAACCGCGTCCACGGCATTCAATACTCCGCCCACCGCCTGGGACGCAATGTCCCACGAGTTCGGAGTGATGTCCGTATCGCCCGTGCTGAGCAACTCGTGTCCCGCCTGGACGTCGTGCCTGGCCGTTCGCAGGTACTCCCGGGTGTGGCACAGCAGCAGTTCCTCTTCGGTAGCCGCGCGCCGGTCCACGCGGCCCAACCGGTCCAGAAGACCGGCCTGTTGCAACCCCTGGACCACCGCATCGAACCGCTCCGGCCGTTCCGGATGGTCGCGCCCCCGCCCCGCCAGGTGCTCCCGGTAAATCGGATCGATCAACAACGCTGTAGTAGTCCCCACGCGAACAAAATACCAAAACCGCAGGGCGAGTGGGCACGGGGTTCTTTTACGTACATAGCCGGATTTCCGCCCTACCCGCCCTCAGCGAACTCGAACAGACTGGATCGCCCTACCATGGCATCCTCGAACGGCAATCCGCCGAGCGCGATGTCGATGCCACTCCGTTGGCTGACTCGATCAGCAGCACGCGGTTCCGGCGCGCAAACGCCGCGGCATCCGGAATACGTCCCCGATAGCCCGAAGAAAGCAGCGGAGTAATGAACTCCTCCTCGCGGACAAAGCCACAAAACAGCGTGACATCTACATCACGGGTGAAGCGCGGTTCTCCCCAGCGCAGGAGGGCGATCCCTTGGATGATGCAGAATCGCCATTGCCTTTGGTTGAGAAAATTCTGAAGATCGCGCGCCGCCTCAAGCAGGGGCGTCATCGGTCGAGGTGCGTGGACCGCAGCCGAGCGAACCACGCCTGCTGCTCCACGAGGCCGGGGTCTGTCCGTGGTGGCGTGTTTAAGATCGAGTGCCGCGGGTTGTCAGTGGAATCGCCGGTTCCGAAAAGCTGGTGGATCGCTGGTTGTGTATCGGCACATTCGATTTCGCGCCGCCGGATCTCGTCGAGTTCCTCGCCCGCACGCCGCCAGATGTCCACCCACTGGCGCAAGAGGTCACGGTCTTGGCTCGTCCGCTGATTGGACATTCCACTTCATCGTAACAAAATGCCTTACTGCGACATGCGTCGGGGCCTATACGGGTGCGCGACGTAGAAGTGCGGCAATGCTCGAAGTGTAGGCCAACCGAGCAAATCTGAGAGTACCTGTACTTACAGCTATTGGATGATGGTAGGGCGACCCCCCTGGTCCCCCATCCCGCACTCGACCAGCGGCTTTCATTGGCTTCCCGAAGACAAGCCGATTGCGGATCAGGCATAGGCGCTAGAATGAGTCCGTTCGCGAAGACGACCCCGGTGTTGGGCGATCCAGTTTCGAGGCTTTAGGCGCAACTTCCCAGAACCCGACCTTAGGCCAGCGTAAGGTTCACGACGTCAGATTGGACGCCTCTCGGGCAAGTGACGGTTGGGGTCTATCGGTGCCGAGTCCGTTTTATGGGAGCACCCGATGCATTTGCTATGTGTCAAGCCACACACTGCCGCGCGTCGAGCACGGCCGCTTTCCGAGAGTGCGCATGGCCAAGATTTGAGTCAAATTGAATGCCAATGCAACTTGGCCGCCTCCACCCTCGTTTCTGTGCCGGCATCTTTTTTTCTGCAGACCGCGCCGACACGGCTGTCAAAGCTGAGAGTTCCCGGCTCGATCACATTCCCGTCTGCCAGACGGCACTCCAAGGCGAGCATGTATAGTTCAACGACAAGACGAGTCGCCGATGAGGTTCCGGTCGTGAATTCCGCGCCCTTTCGCAGTTCCGATTGCGAAATGACGTCCTTGTGTGCCCTTCGAAACATAGGCATCTCCGGAGTGAGGTGTTTGGGGGAGGAGAGGAGATTATCGCACACAAGACACGACTGGTGCATTCGAGCGTCTCCCGATCCCCTCATTGTTGCGGATGTGCAAATATTCGCGATGTACCCGTTGTGGGTCTGGCGCGTACCAACTCCGCCAGAATTTCAAAGAGCGCGCTCCGGGATAGCCGCTTTCTATGAGAAGATCTGACAGCTCTCAAACGACGCCATCAAGGAAGCCCACGAACGCGGTTCTACTGGGCGAGCAGTCCGGCCAGCGGTAGATTTCGGCCGATGTCGCATGTCGGCCATGTCGGCCATGTCGGCCAGTGGTGGTATTCTGCGCAGTCCGGCACGTGATATACTCGCCTCCCATGAAAACCGTGTGCATCGCGCTTCTTTCGATGGCCGGGCTTTGTGCGCAAACGACGCGTCCGCCCGCCCCCCAGAAGAAAACTCCAGCTTCCACGGATCGGCCGCAAGTCGTCTACCGCTGGGACGTGCAGAATAGCGGCGTGGAGGACGATCTCACGGGAGTGAGCTTCGCGAACCTCCAGGTCGGTTACGCCGTGGGCAAGTCCAATACGATCCTGAAGAC
>JAIQFL010000607.1 GCA_020073365.1 Terriglobia bacterium
AGAGACCGGGATCAAAAATTGCGGTATTGGGCGTGGTCGACAGGATTCCCACGTTATGCCACGTAACCCCCCCGTCAACCACGGTGCCCCCGAGAGTCTGCGGCCACGGCGGTACGGCCGGAAACGACCCGTTGGCGAGGGGGCCCGTAGTTCCTCCACCAGAGGTCGCGAAATAGTAATTGCCCGGGTTGTTGTTGGTTGGCTTTATGAACGTCCCCGCTGGGACAAATGTGGGGGTATTGGGGCGATTTCCGAATGCGGAAAACTTGGGGTTCGATCCGCCGAAGGGGAACATCAGGCAGGCGGTCGCTCCCGGGCTTATGGTGCCGGTGCTGCAACCGGTGTAGTTACCGGGCGTCATTTCCACGCAGCCATTCGGGTCCGGACAGCCGTTGACACCCAGGCTAACCGGGATAGCCGTGCCGGCGGTGCCGGGTGCGGCGGGCGCGCTCACCGTGGCCCACGGGTCGCCGATAGGAGACGAGGGCGAATGGTACGTGCCGGCGGCGCCGAGGATGACGTTCGCCGGTTTGGCGGCGGGCCCGCCGAAGACGCCGAAATCAGCGCCGTTCCCGTTCGGCCCGGCTTGGGAGAGGTCGACGATGGCGTTGACGCCGCTGAAACCCACCGCCGTAGCGCTGGTGGAGTCCACCTGGACGGAGCGGTTGGGACCTCCCAGAATCTCGATGGTGGGGTTGCCGTTCAGGTACAAGGCGTGGGAGGCAGTCTTGTGCAGAACCACCAACGGGATGGGGACGTGAATGGGATTCAAGCCGCAGGTGGCGGTGGCGGCCACGTTGACCGTACCGGTGGCGGTAAACACCTTGGTAAACGAGAGCGCAACCGGAT
This sequence comes from Terriglobia bacterium, assembly GCA_020073365.1. Taxonomy (GTDB): domain Bacteria; phylum Acidobacteriota; class Terriglobia; order Bryobacterales; family Bryobacteraceae; genus JAIQFL01. The sequence goes on from JAIQFL010000607.1 coordinate 850, forward strand.
CGGTGATCCGCACCTGGATGAACGGGTTCGTGACAGTGAACCCGGCGAGGGAGACGCCCGGGACCGAGGAGGGGAAGCTGACGTTCACGTTGGCGCCCGAGTAGCCATTCAGCGCGGCATACCGGCAGGGCGAGGAAGTGGTGTTGGTGTCGCAGGTGTAGTCCGTTCCCAGCCAGGTGGGGTCGGGAAGGCCGTTGGCTGCCCACGCCGAGGCGTTCACATAATTCAGGTATATGTCGGCAGCCCCGGCCTGGCAGGCCGCATCCGCAGCACCCTGCGCGATCTGACGATGCGCCCAGATCTGCGTGTAGTCGGTGGCCACGCCGAGCATGCCAATGAGGAAGACGGAGACGAAGATGGCGATCAGGACGAAGGTTTGTCCTCGTTGGGACGAACGGCGCGACCTGGAGCGGCGGGATTTCATAGCTACTTCACCACCATGGCCCCTTCCGCGTCCGCGTGCATGGTCGGGGCCGAAATGAATTGACCGAGATAGGGGACGTAGGTGTAGGAGACGGTCACGCGCACGCGGTGCGGGGGGACATAGTCTCCGTCCGGCGGTGTGACCGTTACGGCGATCGCGGTGACGTCGTGCATGGAGGCCCCAGCGACCGTCTTCACGCGTGCCGTTGTCCCGCTGCTATCGGCGCCGGCGTGCACGATGGCGTAGCGGACGCCTTCGTTAGCGGCATCGGCGAGCACGGAATAGGTGTACATCAGCCAGCACATCTCGAAGACCCAGAAGACCACGGTGAAGACCACCACGATCAGGAGTGCGGTCTCGAGCAGACTGGAGCCGCGCTGGCGCCGCACACGAAATGGAGCGATTCGTCGCATAAACTAGTACAACGACCTCATCGAGACCTGGCGGTGGAACGTCAGGTTCGCCGGCAAGACAACGTTGAACAGGCCGCCTGGAATGATCGGCGTTACGGTGTAGGCGGCATCGACGCGATGCAGCACGAAAAGGGGGATCTCGGGATCGGCGGCAGGCGCGGGGAAGGAGTAGCCTGGGCCGAAGGTGTCGCACTGGGCAATGTGAGTCCCCGAGTCCACTCCCTTGGAGCTGCTGCACACCTGCACGGATACGTTGGAAGTGGTTGCGCCGCTGATGGCGCGGGTCAAGTTGTTGAACACCACGTTACTGACCAAGGTCGTGTCCGGGGGCGCGCTGCTGAATTCGATGGCCGAACCGCCCTGGGCGGAATACTGCACACCATGGCGCGGCGCCGCCGAAAGCGCCAGGACCACAAACCAGAAATAAGCGAGGTTCATGGCGTTGAAGGCGATGGTAAGCAGCAGCGGGATGGCCACTGCCGCCTCGAGAAGACTCTGGCCCTTCTCACCTTTCGGATTCTGTGATCTACGCAAACGTCGCCACATACGGAAGCTAACTCCCAGTCGCCGCCACGCGACTGAAATCGAGTACGTCGCCGACCGAAGTCGACGTCGACCGGATGACGCCGGAGGGCAATTCCAGCACGGCCGAACTCTTGAAGAACAAGCGCGTCATGCGCCACGGGGGCATGGCCGGGCGAAGCGCAAGAGCGCGCCAATCATCATCCAGAACCACCACATCGATGGCAAACCGCATGCCCCAGGTGTGCACGCCCTGGGAGGGCAGGATGAGCAAGCCGTCGCCGGGCGCAAGCTCCCGCTCACCGAGCAAGCCGACGAGGCGGGTCAAACTGCCGTCGGCCACGCGCACGCGGTCCCCCAGCACCGTTCCGCGGGTTGTGTTGACTGCACGCACGGATTTCTCCTGCCATCTCACGGAATCAGCCCGTCCTCCGCCTCGCCCTGCCCCACCGACGTACACCTCCGAGGACCCTGGGTTACTTAAAGGCCCCGCTCAAGCCCTTGGCAATGTTGAGCACCGCCGGGCCAAGCAAAACAACGAAAATGCTGGGGAAGATGAAGAACACGAGCGGGAACAGCAGCTTCACACCGGTCTTGGCCGCCATCTCTTCCGCTGCCTGCATGCGCCTCAGGCGCACGCCGTCGGAGAACTGTCCCAGGGCGTTTGCGATGGGGGTGCCAAAGCGTTCCGTCTGCACCAGCATGCTGACAAACTGCCGGATATAGTCAATGTCGACGCGCTCGGCCATGCTTCGCCACGCGTCCAAGCGAGGCTTGCCGGCACGCTGTTCGCGGTTGATGATCTGGAATTCATCGGCCAGCGCCGGAGAGGTCAGGCGTATCTCTTCGCCAACGCGGACCATGGCCTGGTCGATACCCAGACCCGCCTCCATGCAAATGACCAGCAAATCGAGGGCGTCCGGCAAAGCATGCCGAATGCTTTCCTGCCGACGCTTGCACATCTGGGTGACGACAATATCCGGGCCGAAGAAGCCCAAGACGACGCCGATGAGGCCCACCATCAGCACGTTGCCGCCGGAGAAACTGGCGGCCAGGATGCCGAGTACAGGGAACAGCATCTTCGACGCCGCGTAAATCTCCAGGTGCTCCGGCTTGCGCAACCCGGCGAGGTTGAGGCGATAACCCAAGTCTTCGTCGCTGGATGCGATCAGGTCCCGAATGGGCTTGAGATATGAGGTGATGCCGGTTGCCACTTCCCCGACGGCAGAGCGCGGCCGGTCGTCGAAGATGCTCCGCGATACCGCGGCCGTGCCGTCGCCGGGCGCGGTAATCTCCATCAGGCGCTCATCCACCGCCCCCTTGCTGGCGAACACGAGGATGAGGACCGCGGCGAGCAGAAAGACCGTGATCGCCACCGAAATGAATAACACCAACATAAACTCGCCCTACTCCTAGAACTTGAGAGTAACGATCCGCCGAATCGTGAAAATACCGGCCACCATGAGAATGAGGGCATAGATGACCCACCGCTGCCCGGCAGGATCCTCAAACAGAATCTTCCCGTATCCCGGACTCATTACATTCATAGCGAAGTACATGGCAAACGGCAGCGCACACAGGATCCAGCCGGTCAAGCGACCCTGCGCGGTGCGAATCCGCATCTGGCCTTCGACGCGGATGCGCTCGCGAATGACATAGGAAGTCTTGTCGAGGATCTGGGCCAGGTTTCCGCCCGTCTCCTTCTGCACCAGGATTGCGGTCACCAGGCACTGCAGATCCTGGACGGGCACGCGTCGACTGAGGTTGATCATGGCCTCACGAAACGGGAGTCCAAAACTCTGTTCGTCGGCGGTGCGGCGGAACTCGGTGCGGAGGGGGTCTTCCGCTTCCTGCGCGACGATCTCCATCGTCGTCGGCAGAGCCTGTCCCGCCCTCAGGCTGCGGGAGATCAGATCAATGGCCTCCGGAAGTTGCTCGGCAAAGCGCCGGAAGCGCAGCTTGCGCTTCTGCAGGAGGAAGACGTAGGGCGCTGCTCCCAGCACCAGGCCGGGAATCCAGCCCGAGGGCCCGGTGGCAATCCAAAAGTTGCCGAACGCGGCGCCCACGACCACGGCGGCAAAGGTCGCGAAGAAGAATCGCCCGACCGTCCACTGCAGATCCGCTTGCTCGATCAACAACTGCAGGCCGATGGCAAACCGGTTGTGGCGCAGAAACGAGTCCAGGACAGCGATCTTGCTGAAGGTGACTTGCCTGACAATGCCAGCGTCGTCCTCGCCGCCGGCGGCGGCGGCCTTGCGATCAAGGGAGACGAGCCGGGAATGAATCAGCTTGTCAGTCTTGGAGGGCTCGGTGAAGAACGCGATCGCCGCGAAGGCTGCAACAAGCACGATCAGGAAAATGCTGATGACCACGCTTATACCTCGACCATGTGCTCAAACAAGTTCGCCGGCAACTGGAT
>JAIQFL010000608.1 GCA_020073365.1 Terriglobia bacterium
GCCGGGCTTCGCTTACGAATCCGTAACGCGGAATCTCGACTCCGGCGTGTTCCTCCGTACGATCGCACGATCGGCGCGACGCGACGCGCCGACGTCGAACGCGCTCTCGGCACAGGGAAGCGCCAGCGGCTAGGACGCTACGAACTTGAAACCGCCGGCTGCGGCTGGGAGGCGCCGAGCCGAAACGGGCGAGACCGCCAAAGCGGGAGACGCGTTTGGGGTCCGTCCTCTTTGCCCTACGTTCCGTTCCGGAAAAAAGCCTACGGGTGGCGATTCATGACGCTTGAACGGACGCCGGCCCTGCTGGAAAAGGATATACTACGAAGGGCCTGATTCAATAGGAGATGGCTCTGTGAGATCGGCTGCGGCTTCGCTAATGGTGCTTCTGTCAGTTGTTGCTGCGCGGGGGCAAATGAACAACCCTCATGCCACAGCGGAGGACCGGGCGGCTGGCTCGAAGATCTTCCGCTGCCATTGCGCGCCGTGCCACGGCGTCAAGGGAACCGGCGGCTTGGGCCCCAATCTGACCACCGGTTCGTTTTTCCATGGCGGCTCAGATGCCGACCTCTACCGCACTATCAGCGAAGGTATCGCGGGAACCGCCATGCCAGGCGTCTTTTTCGATGGCGCGCAGGTGTGGCAGATCGTGGCATTCGTGCGCTCATTTGACCAGGCAGGCGCGCGCGGCTCCGTTCCAGGCAATGCCAGCCGTGGCGGGCAACTGTTCCGGCAGCAAGGGTGCATCGATTGCCATCTGGCGCGCGGCGAGGGCGGTGTCAAGGGGCCGGATCTTTCCGTTATCGGGTCGCAGCGCTCAGCCGAACACCTCCGAGAGTCGATCCTCGATCCGAACGCCAGGGTATCGCCGGAGTTCTGGGTCGCGAAAATCGTCATGAAGGACGGATCGTCGCGCTTAGGATTCGTGATGAACCAGGACACGTACATGGTGCAGATCCTCGATTTCTCCAGTGGACTGCAATCGCTGTCGCGAAGTGATTTCAAAGACTTCGGCATCGATCGAAGCTCAATCATGCCTTCGTACCAGGGCAAGCTTAGTGAGACCGAATTGGACGATCTGGTGAGTTATCTTTTGTCTCTCAAGCGGCAACCTGGGAGGTCCGAATGAAGCCGGTTTTATCGATCATGCTCACGATGTTGGCGACGCACACGCTTGACGCCCAGGTGACCTACGAGCGGCTGCTCAAGGCTGGGTCCGAACCCCAGAACTGGCTGACTTATTCCGGATCGTACAGGAGTTGGCGTTACAGCGCGCTCGAACTGATCAATCGCCAGAATGTGGCTAGCCTGAAAGTCGCGTGGGTTCACCAGATGCCCACCAATCACCGGATCGAAGCGACTCCAATTGTAGTGGATGGCGTGATGTATGTGACGGAGCCGCCATCGAATGTATTCGCCCTCGATCCGGCCACTGGACGTCCGTTCTGGCATTACAAGCGAAGCCTCCCCGCGAAGATCAACGTCTGCTGCGACGCGGTGAACCGTGGGGTAGCGGTGCTGGGCGATCGTGTTTTCCTCGGGACCGTGGACGCACATCTGGTCGCGCTGAACGCGAAAACGGGCACGGTCTTGTGGGACGTGCAGGTGGCGGACAACAGGACCGGCTACGCCATTACGAGCGCGCCGCTGATCATCAAGGACATGGTGATCACCGGCATTGCGGGTGGCGAATACGGAATTCGCGGCTTCCTGGACGCGTACGATGCGCAGACCGGCAAGCTCCGCTGGCGCTTTGACACAATTCCCGGACCGGGCGAGAAAGGCCATCAAACGTGGGGTGGCGGCGAGGCGTGGAAACACGGTGGCGGCCCCACGTGGGTGACTGGATCCTATGACCCTGAACTGAATCTTGTCTTCTGGGGTGTCGGCAATCCTTCGCCCGACTGGAACGCGGATGTTCGCCCTGGCGACAATCTCTACTCGGATTCGGCGATCGCGCTGGACGCGGACACGGGCACACTCAAATGGCACTTCCAATTCGTTCCGCACGACGCCAACGATTGGGACGCCGTTCAGATTCCTGTTTTGGTAGACGGCGACTGGCAGGGGAGACCGCGGAAGCTGATCTACTGGGCGCATCGCGGCGGCTTCTATTACGTGCTCGACCGTTCGACCGGCGAATTCCTGCTCGGCAAGCCTTTCGCGAAGCAGACGTGGGCAAAGGCGCTTGATGCAAAAGGGCGGCCTGAGCGGCTCCCGAACTCCGTTCCGACCGAGGAAGGCGCCTACATCTGGCCCGGGGTGCAGGGTGCGACGAACTGGTACTCGCCGTCTTACAACCCGCTCACCGGCTACTTCTACCTCAGTGTGTGGGAGAACAAGGGGTACTATCTGAAGGGAGAGCCGAAATACACGCCGGGAAACCGATACGTTGGGAGCGTACCGGATATCGATGTCGCGGACGATCCGGGCTACGGCGCAATCCGAGCGCTCAATCCCCAGACTGGCGACAGGGTCTGGGAGTACAAGATGCACACCAAGCCCTGGTCGGGCGTGCTGACCACGGCTAGCCGTCTTCTATTTGGCAGCAACGGTGGTTGGCTCAGCCGCGACCGCGAGGATATGGAGGCCTACTTCTTTGCCCTTGATGCGGATAGCGGAAAGGAACTCTGGCGAATCAATCTGGGCGGCGCGATGGCCGCGAACCCGATTACGTACATGGTGAACGGGAAGCAAATGGTGACGATGGCGGCGGGAGGCGCCATATTCACCTTCGCCCTTCCCTGAAACGAATGTCGGAAATCATACATGCTGTTTTGGTGAGGTGCCCCGTCTTCCTCGCTCACTCGAGATCGCAGAGGCGCCCACCTCCGACCATCGCCGAGTGTAAACTCTCTTCATGACGTTTATCGGTCGAGGAGAAATCACGTGCAGTGTCGCCGAACATGGACGCGTCCCCACGTCAAAGTTGGTGTCCGGTACCGTATGGAAGAAGGCGAGATTGAGGTGGATTCGATCCAACCGATCGGGTTGCCGGATGTCACTCCAGCGCTGACGTGTGAGTTGGGGTTCCTGGGTGTTGCCGACGACCTAGATATTCCCTTTTTTCTCCCCGTTCTACAGAGGCCCCTGATCGTCTGAGGCTGGAAGACGCCAGGTACGAGGCCGGCGATTCGGGGGGGCCAGTTATTCTCCGATGATCTTAATCAACGCGCGTTTCTTGCGCCCGCCGTCAAACTCGCCGTAGAAGATCTGCTCCCACGGTCCGAAGTCGAGCTTGCCGCCGGTGACGGCGACCACCACTTCGCGTCCCATCACCTGCCGCTTCATGTGCGCGTCCGCATTGTCTTCGCCGGTGCGGTTGTGCCGGTACTGCGAGGTCGGCTCGTGGGGCGCGAGCCTTTCGAGCCATTTCTCGTAATCCGCGTGCAGGCCCGGTTCATCGTCGTTGATGAAAACGGAGGCCGTGATGTGCATGGCATTGATCAGCACCAAACCTTCGACGACACCGCTTTCCCGGAGGCAGTCTTCCACCTCCCGCGTGATGTTGAGGAACGCTCGCCGGCCGGGAACCTCAAACCACAATTCTTTGCGAAAGGACCTCACTCTCCCATTGTCGCTCTTGTGCAGGCTGTAGGCTCGTGGGCGGTTGGTGATTGGCTTGCATTAAGCAAAGGAATCTCAAGTTGACGGTTTGTCGCCATCTCGGACTTTGGCCCGGCGGTGGTCTCGAACCCGGCGTCATAGATCCTCCCCTCTAGCAAAGTGCATACGCATCAAAACAAGGTTCCTGCCGCGAATGGCGGCTACCGATATTGACTAATAACGCCGCCTAGACAGCGGCGGCTGCCAGTGCGTCGATGGGCGTATAATCGCACTTTCCAGGTAACAGAGCCCAACGGCCGGCGGCGGTGTTGAGACTTACGTGATCGAGCTCGGTCCGCCGGCGCACTGTCCCGCATATGCACGCCCCAACGCATCGAACGCCGCCCAGCCGTGCGCTCATACCGGAAAACCAGTGACGGCGAGTACAGGGAGCGCTCGCGCTGGGGGCCGGTGAAAACCCGTATCCCGCAAGACGCTCCGGCAATGCAGGCGGAGGACCAGAATGAGGGTTTCCACAACAGGCGTAAACAGACCTTCCGCCTGCTATGCTAACCAATCCACCGAGCCGGCCACCACAAGTACCCGCCAGGATCCCTCACAATCGCCGACCGCAATCCATAAGGGATATCATCGGGCGACCTGACCGCTGTCGCCCCTGCCGCAAGCGCCCGCGCGTACGCCGCGTCGACATCCTCCACGAATAAAAAGAATCCGTTGGATGGGAGGTCCGACCGGTCGACCGGTTCACCCATCTCCAGCACCGCATCGCCGACGCGCACGGCTGCGTGCATCACGCGGCCCGACTGTGCGATCACGGCCAGCTCTTCGGCACCGAGAGCGCTTCAGGAAATCGATGTGCCGGCGTGCGCTCTCCGGGTGCACGTACGGCAGGACGTTCCCCAACTAAAAAAGGGTGTGGCTCTCATACTGGACAAATCGCCATGAATGTGCTAAAACAGACTGCCAGATTGTGACTTAATGCAGGAGGTGTGATGCCCAAGATGGTGATTGAGGTTCCGGAGGAGTTTACGGAAGTGGGAAAGGCGATGGCCGA
>JAIQFL010000155.1 GCA_020073365.1 Terriglobia bacterium
ATCCGGCTGATCCTGCGCCATGCCGGATGGGACGGCCCCCAAGGCCGCCAGAGTCTTTCCTACCGGTACTCGGTGGGAGCGTCCATCGAGTTCCAATAACGCACCCTCGAATCTCACCCCGCGTGGCGGCCGAGATAAGCCTTCGCCGCCGCCGTCATGAATCCAATCTCGGTGGGCGCCTGAAACAGCGAGAAGCCCTGCTCGATGTACTGGCTCACTTGCTCCGGCGTCCACGCGGGCCGGCCCAGAAATTTGCCGTGCCGCTTTCCCGCATCCACCACCTTGGCGATGGCCTCCTGCCAGAGAGGGTGCCCCTGCTCGCCGCGCAGCCCGAGCGAAAACGAAAGATCGCTGGTGCCGATGAAAATCACGTCTACCCCGGGCGTGGCCGCAATCTCGTCGATTCGCTCCACCGCGGCGGCTTCCTCCACGATGACGATTACGGTCACGTTCTCGTCCGCCGAATCGTGATACCGCTCCGCGTCTGGCCAGCGGAAGCGCGCCAGGGTGGGGCCGGACCCGCGCCTGCCATGCGGCGGGTATCGGCACGCGGAAACCGCCTGCCGCGCCAGTTCGGGCGTGCTGGTGAATGGGAAAATCACGCCGCTCACCCCCGCGTCGAGCACCCGCTTCGCCATCCAGACTTCGTTCACCGGCACTCGCGCAAATGGCAGCGCCGGCAAACCCCGGGTGGCCAGCACCATGTTGCGCAGCGTCTCCAGCGTGATGGGCGAGTGCTCCATCTCGATCCACAAGAAATCGAATCCCATACTCGCCGCGTGCGCCGCGATGTCGATGCTGTTGACCGTAATCGTGGCCCCGAAAACCGGCCGGCCTTCGCGCAGCCGCTGTTTGACCGGGCTTACCCAAGGTGTCGCGTTCATTTTCTGATGAGCCAGACTTCCGCTACCTGGCAGCCGCGCCCGTTTCCTCCGAGGCCCGGTTCCCGGTACCAGCTCAAGCCAAGCTCGCCTCCTTCCGTTGCCTGCCGGGGAATATCGAATTCCAGCGGCTTCACCGGCTGCGGCTTCGCGATGAGCGGATGGATTTCTATCGCGTCGTTGGCCATCAGCCGTATCTTCGTCCGCGGGCTGTCCCCGGCGTACACCACGCGGATTTTGTATTGCGCGTTGTGATCGAGATCCTCGTAGCGCATCCTCAGCGGTGCATCCACCAGGGATTCCGCATGCGTCCGCCAGGAGTTCCGCCAGGTGGCGTTGCCGGCGAATCCGATCAGCGACGATTCCAGGAATGCCGGATCCTTCTGGTCGCCTGGGCCGCGCACCAGGTGCGGCTGCTGCGCCGGGTTGCCGAGGTCGTCGTAAAACCCGCCAGGACCAGGATCGGTCCAGTTGAGGATGCGCTCCAGCCCCTTCACCCGCTCCGCTTCCACCGCGGTCTGCCGCAATTCGGTGAACTGCTGCTCAAACCACAGGCGGTTGTTGAGCGGCGCATCCACGGTATCGAGGTTCGCGCCGCGATCCACCGCAATCGCCTGGTAGCGCGGCACGCTCAACTGCATGCGGATGCTTTGGAAAAGCGCCTCGGCCAGTTCGAAGATGCGCGCCTTCCAGCCTGCGGCAATCCGGCCGTCTGGTCGACGGTCGAGCATCTGTTCCGCCCGGCTCATGGCCAACAGGCTCCCCGAAGCCTTGGCGTTCCGCAGCTCCGCCATGGCTGCCTCCTCCTGTTCCGTCTCTTCGAGCAACCGGCTGCGCGTATACGCGTCGTAGTAGGCGCGATACAGGGCCTGCTGGAAGCGCCAGTTGGTGCGCACCTGCGGCGAAGCCCCGCGCTCCATCTCCTGGAATTGTGCGAGCGTGGTGTCGACGCCGGGGTTGCTGGCCAACGGCCCGCGCCAGTTGCGCTCCAGCGCCATCAAACCCTGCGCGAAAGTGTCGGTGTAGGCTTCCCCGATGAAGTAGCGGCTGTACTCGCGCAGGATGTCGATCACTTTCGCGTCCGGATTCCATCCCAGGCTGCTCCAGACAATCTTGTTCACGTCGTCGTTGCACCCTTCCGAGTAGGCCAGAAACCCCACGGTGTACGGCTGGAGCAGCCGGAAAATGTTGGCTTCATCCACCGGCCGCGGGTTGATCACCTCGCGCCCCTCCGTGACCGCGTAGGCCAGGTCCCAATCCGGCACCGGATATTGCGACTGCCGGCTGTGGGTGATATCGGGATAGTGGCGGATCGGATACCGCTCGGGCACCGCCGCGCGCAACTGCGGCAGGCTCATGCGCACCTGCGGTCCGAAAACCACCCCGCTCAACCAGGCCGGCTGCTCGTTCTTCAGAATCCCCAGGAATTGGTCCATCCATTCTTGGCTGAAGCTTTGCGGCGAGACCCACATCTGCGCCTTGGGGTGATACCGGTGCAGCACTTCGGTCTCCCTGGCCAGCAGCGCCATCAGGTACTTGGGTTCGGTGTGGCCCGGATCGCCGCCGGGCACAAAAATGGCATCGACGCGCGGAAGCTGGCGGAATACCTCGCCCCACTCCTTGAGTGCGAATTCGACCGTCTTCGGGTCCGAGTAGTCCCGATCCATGGCCGGATACCAGATCCAGACGTCGAGCCCGTAGGAATCCGCAAGCCGGGACATCTCGACCATCATGCGCATGGGTGGAAGCGGGAAGTGCGGGCTGTCGGCGTCGTCATCGGAGCGCGGCGGGATCAATTCGATGGCGTTGGTGCCGAACACGGCGAGATCGCGAATGTACTGCTCCCAGACCGGCACGCTCCAGCCATCGTACGAATTGGTCTTGGGACGGTACCCGAGCTGGTGCCCGCGCAGCGCGTACTTCGGGACGCTCGACAGGTTGAGGTTGTCGGGCGCCTCGATCGTGTCGCGCTCCATGCGCAGGCGCCGCAACAGCGCGCCGATGCCGTAGAGCGTCCCCCGCGGGTCGTTGCCCGCCACCCGCACGAGACCATCCGCAACCGTGATCCGGTACCCTTCGGCGCCCGGCCCGGCTTCCTGCGTCACGAGGATGGCTGGTGCGGAACCGGAGCGGCGCTCGCTCACCGGCAAACGAAGGCGGGTGCGCTTCTCCACCTCGTCCACCAGCATGGCCACAGCCTTCTTCGCGGGGCCGCTCAGATTGGGACCCGCCACGATGGTGGCGTCCTTCAGATCCACGGCGGGCACCGAGACCGCAGTTACGAACAGCAGGCACATAGTCCTTCGAAACGCCATCCCATCATTATAGGTAGCTTACGTGCGCAGCTTTGACAGTGGTCGGGTTAGCCCTGCGTGGCTGTCGATGAGCCAGCCGCTAGTGTGTGGCGCTACGTGCGACCACGACGATCATAAACGTGCCCGGCTTAGTGGCCGGCCCGCGTGTCGCTCCGGGCTTGGGCTCCTCAAATTCCGCGGTAGGTAGATAGATCCTGTGGGTTGTGGGATCCAGGCCCATGGTTCTCGCGCCTGGGCGCGTTTTCACGGTCTGCACGATCTCGAACCTTCCCAGCGACGTCTCGCCGGCCACAGTGAGCGTGCCGTCACGGCAACTGGCGAACGCCTGGCCGTTGTCGATCTTCGTGGCGTCGACGCTCTCGCCGATGGGCAGGTCCGCCAACACCTTGCCGTCTCCGGTGCTCAAGACGATCAACTTCTGGGGCTTTCGGCAACCGATGAACAGTCGCCCCTTTTTCGTGTCGATCGACATCCCGACCGGCGCGCCACCGGGCGCCCCGGGCCAGCGTGCGACCACCTTCCTGGCCTTGATGTCGACCACCGCCACTTCGTTCTTGTCCATGAGATTGACATAGACCTTACCAGCCCCATCGGACGCGAGAAACTCCGGCGCTCCGCCCAGATCGATCGGCGCATCGATTTCCCGCTTCTGGGTCGATGTCCGGCTTGAGCGTCATGGTTGGCTGGTTCCAACACGAGGTTCGAGAGACGGTTCCACACGCCGGCGTCGCACGCCTTGCCGAAGCTCGCGCGGAAGTCCTGAACGAACCGCGGTGCGGGGCGAGTGTGGATACCGCCGTCTTCCAGTGGTATCTTAGGGTGCACTCTCGACCGCACCAGGTGCAGAGCGTGCTCGGCCATGAACTCCACTCTTGGCTCCATCCTTGTCACACACCAGCACTGCGCTTACCTCATCACATCGCCAGCAACGCCGCCATCAACTCGATCCCGTCCCACAAGTTCTGAATCCGGATATTCTCGTTGAAGCTGTGCTGGCTGTTGTCGTGGTTGGCGATCGGCACCGTGATGGTGGGCGCGTGCAGGATCTGCTCGATCATAAACAGCGGCACGCTGCCCCCCATGGTCGGCAGTCTGACCACCGGCCCGCGCGCAGAATCCGCCGTCCGCAGCACGAGCTGCGAGATCGGCAGGTCCATCGAGGTCCGCGACGCATTGTAGCCGCCCGGATCCACGGTCACGCGCGCCACCCTCGGATGCGCCATGCGCGTCTCGCGATCGGGATCGCCCTCGACGATGAAATAACCTTGGCCGCGGATGTGCCCGATCACGCGCGCGGCCGCAGTTTCCGGGCTGATGCCCTTCACCAGCCGGACGTCGATGGTTGCCGTGGCGGTCGCGGGCACAACGTTGCTGGCCTGCCCACCCGTCCGCGCGCTGTTCATGCCCCGCACGTTCAACGACGGCAAGTTCAGCAACTCCACCAGTTTCTTTCCGCCGCCCTCGGTGCGCCCCAGCCAGAACTCGCCCATCAGGTCGCGGTCCACGTCCGGCGCTTCCGCCACGGCGCGCTTCTCGGTTTCGCTCAGCGGCTCGATGCCCTCGTAGAAATGTTCGATGGTGACCCGCCCGTCGTCGTCCTTCATAGACGCCAGCAGGCGCGCCAGCATCATCGCCGGGTTGGGCGCCCAGTTGCCGTAGTGCCCGCTGTGCAGCTCGTGGCGAGGGCCGTACACGGTGATGTCGAGCTCCACGATCCCGCGCGCGCCGAACACGATCTGTTGCCGCCGGCTCTGGTGCACCGGCCCGTCGCAAATCAGCCAGACATCGCTCGCCAGCAGGTCTTTGTACTTTTGGAGGATGCTCGCCAGATGCGGAGATCCGGCCTCCTCCTCGCCCTCGAAGACGAACTTGATGTTGGAGTCGAGCGCCGTCCGCGATCCCTTCAACGCATCCAACGCCGCGGCGATGGCGATCACCGGCGCCTTATCGTCCGAAGCCGACCGCGCATAAATGCGCCACTCGGGATCGATCCGGCCGCTGGCGGGAAGCAGGACCAAGTCGCCATTTCGATCGAGTGGCCGATTGCGGATCGCCGGCTGCCACGGCGGCGTCGCCCACTCCTTGGGGTCCAGCGGCTGCCCGTCATAGTGCGCGTAGAAGATCAGGGTGCGCTTGGCGCCCGGCGTCTGGATCTCTCCGAAAACCACCGGCGGCGCGCCGGGGACCTCCAGCAGCCGCGTCTTCACCCCTCGCCTTTCGAGCAGCGCCGAAACCGCAGCCGCATTCCGGCGAATGCCCGCCTCGTCCCTCGCCAGGTTTGGCATAGCGAGCAGCTCCACGAATTCCGCGAGGATGGCGCGCTCGTGCGCTTCGCGCCAGTGCCGCGCAGCCAGAGCAGCGGGATTCGATTGGCCGGAAGCGACTGCTGTCCAGGCAAGCCACAGCCCAATTCCAAACGTTTTCATAGTTTCCATCCTGCACCACCGTGGTGGGACAGTCCAGCCTCCGCATAGACCAGCATCGTATCGTGATGCCGCTGGCTCACGGGGCGCCCGCCAGGCCGGGCTCCGAATACCGCCCACCTGATTCGGACCTGCGGTTGCATGCCCCGACTGCATGATCAGGCCCAGCCGTTTCCACCCAATCTTCGGAATCCTCCTTGTTTCATCGGTCTTCGCCAGTGAAGTGGTGACGTCGGTTGGGGTCCCGGGCAGCAACCTGCAAGTGAAGCTGGCTACACAGGTGGGCCAGCCATACGACGCCAAAACCATTCAGAAAGATGTGCGGTATTTGTGGGGCCTGGGGCGCTTCGAAGACATTCGCGTGGAGACCGCCCAGCAGGACGCCGGCCTCGCGGTGGTCTTTCGCACGAAGGTGTTTCCTATTCGGATGCTGCATGAGGTCCCCATCGAACCGAACACCTTCGGACTCGAAATCAAGATTCCGCAGTTTACCCCGATGAGCCCGCTTCGCGCCCACCAGATCGCTTTGGAGGCCAAACGCCAACTCGAGCAGATCGGCTACCAGAACGCGCGGGTCGAATACGAAATGAAGCCTGCCCCCATGAGCCAGGTCGATCTCCGGCTCAAGGTAGATATCGGGGATGCCATCCGCGTGAAGGAAGTCCGGGTTGAAGGGGAGGTTGTGCCTCGCGCCAGTTTGCGGGCATTGCGAAGCCGGCGGATCCTGTTCTGGCGGCTGCTGCCTTCCTACAGCCCGGAGGCCGTAGATGCGGATGTCGCCCGCATCCGTTCCTCATATATCGCGAAGGGTTATCTCGATGCCGAGGTGCGCCCCGGCCCCGTCGACATCCATGGCAACGATGCCGCGGTCACGATCGCAGTGGACCCCGGACCGCAGCACCCAATCGGACCCAACCTGTGCCGCTCGCTCTTCGCGGAGCGGCGCGAGGCCCAGCGCCAGGGCATACTCGATTTCTCCGCGAAGCTCGACGCGGACCATGGCGTGACGGTTGACCGCGGCCTCCCGTATCGCGTGGGACGGATCGAATTCACCGGGAACCACAATTACAAGGACACGACCATCCGTCGCAATTTCCTGGTTGAGGAGGGCGCGGTGTTCGACGAACGCCTGCTGCGCAGGAGCATCGCCAACCTGAACCGGACCGCCATCTTCGAGAGGATTGACGCGAAGAACGTCGTGGTCCAGCCGAACGAGAAGACCGGATTGGCGGATGTGACGGTAAGGCTCACGGAGCGCAAGCGGGGAAAATGGAGCCTCTCGGGCCCGGTGGGCCCAGCGGCGCTGGCAGGCCCCCTGCAGGCATCCATCAGTTCCCGCCTGCCGCCCTGGGGACGCGGCCTGCTGGAGCTATCGACCTACACCGCGTCGGTCAGCATGTTGGCGTTTGCCCACCCACTCCTGCCGATTCTGAACGCCCCCACGAAATTCACCCCCATCCTGGCGCTGGATCGTCCGTACATGCCCGGAGAGGGGTGGAAGTCCGGTTTTCTCATCGCGCCCCAACTCGGATGGAAGAATACGGCGGTCGGCTACGTCGCTACGCAGATCGAGCAGCGCTTGCTTCCGCTGGTGTCTGCCGGCCGCAGTGTCGAGCCGGGACTGAACGTCACGGTCAATCGGCCAGCGGGCGACGCCGTCCTGTCCTGCGAGGCGCCCGAGCCACGGCTGGGGCTGTTCCGCACTACTGCGAGCGTAGCTCTTCGCCTGCTGGGAACCTTGCCGGCGCTGTAGCGCGCGCTATTGATAAAATGAAGGCAGCCGTGAGGGGACTCGAGACCAAAGCGCTGGCTCTGTTCGCCGTCGCTCTGCTGCTGGCGAGCACGCCGTGTCTGGCCGCCTGTATCGCGTGTTCGGCGCCGTCTTCTGTTCCGCCCTGTCATCATCAGAAGCCGGCTCACCATGACAGCCGGCAGCCCTGCCCGCATCAACTGTTTCGTGCCGCCGGTCTATCGACTTCGGCAGCGCATTCGCCGATCCGACAGGACTTTGGGTATTCAGAAGCTCAAGTGACTGCGGAGCTGACGAAAACTCCGCCGCTCCTGCTTCGGGCGGCAATGGATCTATCGCCTCCCCGCTGCGACTTAACACGCACTTCTATCCTGCGAATCTAGCAGCCTAAATGGACAGGCGGAACCGCCTGTCCCACCTGACTCTGTGGCGGCAAAGCCGCCCTGCGAATCTGCACCAACCAATTCAAGGAGCACGGGATGAGAAGGACAGCATTTTGTTTGCTGTGGGCGGCCGCCTTCATCGGCGCGATCTACGCTCAGGAAGCCCCGCCCGCGGACCAGGAAACCGCTGGCCAACAGGCCAAGCCCCCGCAGATGGACCATTCCCAAATGAAGGGCATGGACCACTCCAGCATGCAGGGAATGAACATGGCGGGCGATCCGGGTACGCTCCTCATGGATCAAGCGTCGGGCACCAGCATGAATCCGAAGTCGTGGCCCATGCCGATGCGTATGATGAATCTGGGTTCCTGGCGTACCATGTGGATGGCCAGCGCTTTCATCGTGGACACGCAGCAATCCGGCGCGCGGGGTCATGACAAGTTCTATTCGCCGAACTGGTTCATGGAAGCGGCGGAACACAGCGTTGGCAAGGGGAGCTTCCTCTTTCAACTGATGCTAAGCCTCGATCCGGCGATGATCACGGGACGCAGCTTTCCGGAGTTGTTCCAGACGGGCGAGACGGCCTTCGGAAAGCCGCTGGTAGACGCACAGCATCCACACAATTTCATCATGTCGATGGGGCTCAACTACGCCCGCCCCATCACCGAGAACACCATCGTGCAGTTCTATTTTGCGCCGGTGGGAGACCCTGCGTTGGGTCCCGTCGCCTTTCCCCACAGGGCGTCCGCCGCGGAGTTGCCGCAAGCTCCTCTCGGCCATCACTGGCAGGACTCGACCCATATTGCGGATGAGGTGGTGACGATGGGGATCACACATCGGAAGGTGCGCCTGGAAGCCAGCGGATTCTATGGGACCGAGCCCGGCGAGAATCGTTGGATCATCCAGACCGGTCCCATCGATTCGTGGTCCACGCGTCTTTCCGTTTTCCCTTCGAAGAATTGGATGACGCAAGTCTCCGTGGGAAGGCTGGCGCGCCCGGAACGCCAGTCGCCCGGTGATGTCGTCCGGTCGACGGCTTCGTTGCACTACACCAGGCCGCTGCCGGGCGGAAGTTGGTCCTCGAGCCTGATCTGGGGCCGTAACCATGACACGCTCACTCAGCGGAACTTGAATTCCTATCTGGCGGAATCCGAACTACCGATCGGGCGTCGGAACTTTCTGACGGGGCGCGCGGAGTTCGTCGATAAAGATGAGCTTTTCAGCGATCGGCCCGATCTGGAGGAACGTCTCAATCGCACCGTGGGAAGCACGTTTCGAATCGGCGCTTACACGGCCGGTTACACCCGGGACGTGGAGCTCTCGCGATACTGGGAAACCGGGGTGGGAGCGAATTTCACGGTGTACAGCTTGCCGCTCGCGATACGGCCTTACTACGGCGATCATCCGTTCGGCGTGAGCGTCTATCTGCGCGTTCGTCTGCGCGCGGGCAGATAGGGTCAACGCGGCCTTATGTCACCATTCCGACCATTGACTTTCAGTCCTTATCGGTATATATATTGATCGGTATAGATATGGCCGCGAAACATCCGGCGCCCCAAAGCTTCCTTCCATTGAAACCCCACTGGTTTCACGTCCTGCTGTCGCTTGCGGACCAGGAGCAGCACGGTTACGGGATCATGCAGGAAGTCCTGGAGCGCACCGGCGGCAAGGTACGGCTCTGGCCGGCAACGCTCTACGGCACCCTCAAACGGCTGATCGATGACGAACTGATCGAAGAGTCCGACGAGCGCCCTACCCCGGAACTGGACGACGCGCGACGCCGCTACTACCGGCTCACCACCCTCGGCCGTCGCGTGCTCGCGGCCGAAAGCGGGAGGTTGGAGGACCTGGTTCGCGTCATCCACTCCAAGCGAGGGTTAAAGGAAAGGAAGGCGGAGTTATGACTCATCCATCCAACCGGCCGGTCGAGATCAGCCTCCGGTGTTACCGCGCGCTGGCCCGCGCGTTCCCTTACGAATTCAAGAACGCCTATGGCGACGAACTGGTACAGGTGACGGAAGATGCCATCGAACCCATCTGGCGCCGTCACGGCGTCCTCGGGTTAGTCAGCCTGCTGGCGGACATTGCCATCCGTGTGCCCGTGGAATACCTGGCCGAGTTGCGGCAGGATGTTCGCTACGCGCTGCGCGTGCTGGCCGGTTCGCCGGGCTTCACGGCCGTCGCGGTGATCTCGCTGACTCTCGGCATCGGCGTCGCGACCTCGGCCTTCAGCGAAATGAACGGCTTCATTCTGCGTGATGTTCCGGCAGTCCAAAACCCCGGTGGCCTGGTCCTGCTGAAGTCGCCGGTAGCCTGGCCCGATTACCAACGCTACCGCGACCGCACCGGGGTGTTCGCCAGCAGCATGGCCTACATGGCGCCGGTGCTCTTCGGCGTGTCGGTCGGAGCACATACGGAACGGACCTGGGGGCACATAGTCACGTCATCGTACTTCCCCACCCTGGGGGTCAGTCCGTCGGTCGGCCGGTTCTTTGCCGCGGAGGAAGAGCAACCCGGCAAGGCGCCCACCGCGGTGGTCAGCTATCGATTCTGGCGGGACCATCTCGGCTCCGACCCATCGATCGTCGGCAAGGCCCTCCGCATCAATGGACACCTCTGCACCGTAATCGGCGTCGGCCCGGAAGATTTCCAGGGCGCATCCCCGATGATGTACTGGGCGGACCTATGGCTGCCCCTGGGGCAGGTCGGCGGCCTGCCCATCCCCGAACTATCCGATCACCTGCTCGACCGCCGCGATCAGCCGATCTTCCATGTCACCGGCCGGCTCCTGCCGGCTGTTTCCATGGTCCGTGCCGAGGCCGAACTGGAGGCCGTGGCGCGCCAGGTGGAGCGCGAGTACGCCGATCCAGACCGGGACAAACCGGGCCGGCGCGCGCAGATCCATCTCGGCGGCAAACTGATGCCCATCAAGAAGGAGGACCTGCCCTTCTTTACCGGCTTCTTTACGGTGCTGGGCGGGATGATCCTGCTGATCGCCAGTTCCAACGTCGCTAACATGATGCTGGCGCGTGCCGCCGACCGCCGCAAGGAAATCGCCGTCCGCCTGGCTATCGGCGCCGGGCGCGCCCGCCTGATCCGCCAGTTGATGACCGAAAGCCTGCTGGTGGCGGTCGCCGCGGGCGCGTTAGGCTTCCTCATGGCGACGTGGGTGATGCACTTGGCTTCCGGCGAGGCGTTCCCTTCCCCCATGCCCATTCACTTCAACCTGGCTCCCGATGGCCGTGTCCTGCTGTTCACTCTCGCGCTGACCGCATTTACCGGGTTCGCGTTTGGCCTGCTCCCCGCGCTCCAGGCCACCCGTCCCGATCTGACTGCCGCACTCAAGGAAGGCGGCAACGTAGGTCTCCCCCGGTTCGGGCGTTTGAAGATGCGGAACGTGCTGGTGCTCTCCCAGGTGGCAGGGTCCCTCATGCTCTTGCTCATCACCGGATTCCTGGTAATCGGCCACCGCAGGATCACCGCGGCCGAGCCGGGCTTCAACCCCAGAAATCTCTATCTGATTTCTCTCGATCCGATCCGCGACGGATATTCCGGCGAACGCGCCACCGATTTCTTCCACAAGCTCCTGGACCGCGTGAAGGCGCTTCCTTCGGTGACCTCCGCCAGCGTTTCGGATTTCGTGCCCATGCAAATGGTCGGCAAGCCCGGAGCACAGTTCTATAGCGAGGGCGCCGGTGGCGCGAAGGTGGTTCAATGGGGCCAGAAATATGTCGTAGGAAGAGACTACTTCGATACCATCGGCATTCCGATCGTGCGCGGCCGCGGCTTTCGCAGCATCGATGAGACCAACGATTCCGCCGTCGTGATCCTCAGCGAGAAGATGGCGCGGGTCTGTTGGAAGGGAGAGGATCCCATCGGCCGGCACATCGAGATCGGTGGCAACAATCAGCCCTCACTCCTCTTCGGGGCTCCCTCGTCGGGCGGCGTCAGCCGGACCAGGATCTATGGCAGATCGCAGAGATTCGAAGTGGTGGGAGTGGCCGGCAACGTGAGGAGCGGTCTCGACTTCGTGCCGGCGGATGCGCCCGGAGCCATCTACGTTCCCATGCGCCCCGTGGATTACGCGCGTCCCTCCTTGCAGGGAGTGACTCTGTCGTTGCGCGCCGCGCCGGGAGTCGATGCCGTCGGTGCCGTTCAGCGCGAGATCTCGGCCATGGATAACAAAATGAGGCCCTTCAGCACCCGCAGCATGCCGGAACAGATCGACGAGTTAATGTTTCCGGTCAAAGTGGCCCTCTATACATACGGGTTCATCGGAATCTTCGGGTTGATCCTGGCCTCCGTGGGCCTGGCGGGCGTCACCGCGTATTCCGTATCACAGCGGCGCCGCGAGATCGGCATTCGCGTCGCGTTGGGTGCCCGCAGCGGCGATGTCCTTGGGCTCGTTATGAAGGAAGGCGCGGTTCTCGTCACAGTAGGCACGGTCATCGGGCTGCTCGCCGCGCGTGCCGGGATCCGCGTGATGTCCGCGGCGCTGTCCCAAATCGCTAAGACTGCCGGCACCAGCACGTCCGACCCAATGCTGCTGGTGGGAGCGCCACTGCTGCTGGCGGCGCTGGCAATGCTGGCGTGTTACGTGCCAGCCCGCCAATCGATGCGCATCGACCCGGTGGTGGCGCTGCGCCAGGAGTAGGCATAAGGTGACAGGCTGTTTGGCCTGTCTGCGGCGGCATACGCACCGATGGGATTCACCAGCGCGGGACGCACTATTCCCTGGCGCAGTTACGTGCCAACCGGATCGAGCGCGGCCTAAAATTCATTTCCTTGGCAAGCGCACATCCCGCCCGGGACTCCCGGGGGAAGTTCAATGCGAGCTTCCGCCTGGCGGCGCCTCTTGGCGTAGCTCACCGGTTCTATTTGATGTTAATGTTATTCATGGTGCGGCGTTTCTGGCGATGTTCCGTTGTCTGTAAGTACCAGTAGAGAGCCGTCGGCATGCGGGACCTAGGCAAGGACGTCGGATAGCGATGGACCTTGGCTTGACCTTAGACGGACGTGCCGTGTATCTTCTAGCTTCATGCCTCGGTGATGGAGATACCCGCGGCGGGCTACTGTATTACGACGGCAAAAGCTGGATCGGCCTCGACGATGTAAGCACGGCCGGCCTGTTCGTGGGCGGGGATGAACTGGTACGCCTGCTCTGGGCCCCGCACCAGGTGGCGGACAGCACCGCAGTCTTGCACTATAGCGCTCGCGGCTTCGAGCGCCACACCCGCATACAGGGTTTTACCGATCCGCATGACATTCTCTGGGATGGAACCCACTATGTGGCGGTCTCCGCATTTCAGGACTCCGTCGTCTGGGTTGCCCCTGATGGCGAAGTAGTGCGACGTTACCAGCCGTCACCTGGAGGGGACCGCTGGCACTTGAATTGCCTCTGACGTGCGCGGCGCGGCTGTAGCAGTATTGGACCGCAAGACGTGGAACGTGCCAGGGAGGCTGACGCTTCCGTACCGAGAGGTATATGACTTGGCGCTGGTAAGCCGTGGTTTGCTCAATGGTCTACGCCTGGCGACACATCCCAGTAAACTCACTCTGTGTCCCCCCGAGATTCCACGTGGGCCCGCGCCAAGGCTGCGCAAGCCGGGTTTGCGAGAATGGTTTCGACGCTCAAGTACGTGAGCGGCATGGCCTGGCAAGTTATTCCTTCCCTGCTTCGGCCAACACCAGGGGCTGGTAGAAGCCGCTCTCGGCTGGAACCATCCAGCGTACGTGGATGAATCCCGCGCCCTCAAGCACGCTGGTCAGTTCGTCGCGCAGTATCGCCCGGTAGGTTGAGGCAAAGTGAAGAGACTCCCAGCCGTCGGGAGTCTGGCGCGTGATGTACAGGTGAAAAGTGTAGCGGCGATCGTCGATCCAATCCCATACCTGATGCACGATGCGCCGCCGGCCCTGATCGCGGAGGAACGCCGGCCCGTGTACCACGGGCTTCTCCTGCACCAGGCGATCATAGTCGCGGATGCTGGCCATGAAGAAGCCGCCAGGCCGCAGCTTTCGCCGCATCTGAGTGGCCGCCTGGATCAGTTGTTCGTGCCCGTCAAGGTGCGGAAGTGCGTTGTCGAGGCACACCACGGCGTCGAAATCATCTTCCGGAACCGCGGACAGGTCCCGCATGTCCGCTACGAACAGACGAAGGTCCAGCCCTCTCTGGCGTGCCTCCGAACCCGCCCGGGCGACCGCCGCGGAACTCAGATCGCACCCGGTTATCCGATGCCCTCTCTTGGCCAGGCCGAGGGCCTGGGTCCCGATACCACAAGCGCAGTCCAGAATACGCAGGACTCGGAGTTCCCCACATCCGCGCTCTACGATCGGTCCGAGCGCGGCGGCCTGCCGCGCCATGGAAGCCTCCCAATCCTCGAAGATCAGGTGAAAGTGGCCGGCGAGATGGTCGTAACAGCGCTCGACTTCTTCGGCCATTCCGCATTCTACCGTGGACAGCCCCGCTTCCGGCTGTTCAGGCGCCGGCTCGGAGTCGACTGTCCGGTTCTCGAATCGTTACTTCTTGGCCGGTTTGTACCCACAGGTCGCCGCCTTCTTCATCGCTTCCATGCCTTCCTCGATGGTGAGCAGCGGTGTGGTCTTGAAGGCTTTGCAAGCACCTCCAGCTCCGATGGCCACCGCGAAGGCTGCGGCGCTGACGCTGTCCGGCATCTCGATGACACCGATGATGTCATAGTCTCCGAACGAGAACCAGAACCCCTCCTCCTTTCCTCCTAGTTTTTCGATGGCTCCCCGCACGGCTTCGGCGCGATTCTGGGGCTTCTTGACCATTGCGGCCCAAGCCTCCGGAGTGTACGCAACTTGCAACAGATAATGGGCCATGAATAGCCTCCTTGGACCAGGATTTCCGTCTTGACTCCTGGGTAGCACCGATTATACACCACACTATGTACGGTCCGTCCTGAGTTGGGGTAACAGCACCTGACTTCTTCGGCTGGGCTGCATTCGATCGGAGACAGTCCTCCAAGCAAGATGCAAATTCGCTGGCATACCAGGGTGAAGGCCTGGCTGAAAGCCCGCTCGACGCGCCATCGGGGCGGTAAAATATAGGTAGTGCTGTTTTCCTTCGACCCCCTCGTCGCCGATTGGTTCGCCACGCGTTTCGGCAACGCCACAGAGCCGCAATTATTGGGCTGGCCGCAAATTCGCGAGGGACACGACGTCCTCATCTCGGCGCCCACCGGTTCCGGCAAGACCCTCGCGGCGTTCCTGCTGTGCATCGATAGCCTGGTGCGGCGCGCGCGGCTGGGGCCGCTGCCGGACCAGACCGAGGTGGTCTACGTTTCCCCGCTCAAGGCGCTCAGCAACGACGTCCACAAGAACCTGGACGTGCCCCTCGCGGAGATCTCCGCACTCGCTGCCACCCGCGGCATTCCGCTGGCGCCCATCCGCACCGCGCTGCGCACCGGCGACACGTCGCAGTGGGAGCGCCAGCAGATGATTCGCAATCGGCCCCACATCCTGGTGACGACGCCGGAGTCGCTCTACATTCTGCTCACGGCGGCCAAGCCGCGCGAGATGCTGGCACGCGTCCGCACGCTCATCGTGGATGAGATCCACGCGGTGGCGGACGACAAGAGGGGCTCGCACCTGGCCCTCACGCTGGCGCGGCTGGACCTGCTGGTGGAGCAGAACGGCGGTCCGAAGCCGCAGCGCATCGGCCTCTCCGCCACGGTTAAACCGGTGGAGGAGGTCGCGGCGTTCCTGAGCGATAGCGCCCAAGTGGTGAACGTGGGTCATCGCCGCGCCATGGATCTGGCCGTCGAGGTGCCGCGCGATGAGCTCGGTCCGGTGGCCAGCAACGAGATGTGGGGCGAGATCTACGACCGCACGGCCGAGTTGATCCGCGAGAATCGCACCACCCTGGTGTTCGTGAACACGCGTCGCCTGGCTGAGCGCGTGGCGCACCACCTGGGCGCGCGGCTGGGCGAAAACGCGGTCCTGCCGCACCACGGCAGCCTGTCGCGCGCGCTGCGCCTGGAATCGGAGCGGCGGCTCAAGAATGGCGAGCTGCGCGCCGTCGTGGCGACCGCTTCGCTCGAACTGGGTATCGATATCGGCACCGTGGACCTGGTCTGCCAGATCGGTTCGCCCCGGTCGATCGCGGTAGCTTTGCAGCGCATCGGCCGGTCCGGCCACTGGGTGGGCGCGATGCCCAAGGGACGGATCTTCGCCACCACGCGCGATGAGCTGGTGGAGTGCGCCGCGCTGGTGCGCGCCATTCGTCGAGGAGAGCTGGACCGCCTGGAGATTCCGCGCAACGCGCTCGACATCCTGGCACAGCAGATGGTGGCTGCCTGCGCCTCGGAGGAATTTTCCGAAGACGATCTCTTCGCGCTGATGCGGCGCGCGTGGCCGTACCGCACGCTGGCGCGTAAGGATTTCGATGCCGTGTTGGAGGTGCTCTCCAATGGCATCGCCACGGCCCGCGGCCGCAGCGGGGCCTACCTTCACCACGACGGCGTGAACCGGCGCGTGCGCAGCAGGCGGGGCGCACGGCTCACCGCCATCACCTCGGGCGGCGCCATCCCCGACACCGCGCAGTACCTGGTGGTGGCCGAGCCGGAGGGGACCACCGTCGGCACACTGGACGAGGATTTCGCGGTCGAGAGCATGGCGGGAGACGTCTTCCTGCTGGGCACCACCTCCTGGAGGATCCGGCGGGTGGAATCCGGCCGCGTACGCGTGGAAGACGCACACGGCGCCGCCCCCTCAATTCCGTTCTGGCGCGGAGAGGCCCCCGGACGGACTTTGGAGCTATCGGAGGAAGTGGCGCGCCTGCGCGAGGAGATCGGCAACTCAACACAGACAGGCATGCGGGACGCACGTGCCGTGTCCGTGTTACTCGAGTGCGAGTGCGGCCTGGACCGGCGCGGAGCCGAGCAGGCCGCGGAATACGTGCTGGCCGGCCGGGCCGCGCTGGGCGCCATGCCGTCGGTGAAGAGAATCGTGGCGGAGCGCTTCTTCGACGAAGGCGGCGGCATGCAGCTCGTGATCCACGCGCCGTTCGGAGCGCGCATCAACCGCGCCTGGGGCCTGGCCCTGCGAAAGCGCTTCTGCCGCTCGTTCAATTTCGAGCTGCAAGCCGCAGCCACGGACAATGGCATCGTCATCTCGCTGGGCGAGCAGCACTCGTTTCCCTTGGAGATTGTGTTCGAATTCCTGCGCGTGGCCACGGTGGAAGAGGTGCTCACCCAGGCGCTGCTGGCCGCTCCCATGTTCACGGCGCGCTGGCGCTGGAACGCCTCTCGCGCCCTGGCCATCCCACGGTACACCGGCGGCCGCAAGGTTCCTGCGCCGATCCAGCGTATGCGCGCCGACGACCTGATGGCCGCGGTCTTCCCCGACCAGGCCGCTTGCCCCGAGAACCTTTCCGGCGAAGTCCGCATCCCCGATCATCCGCTGGTGAAGGAGACCATCGACAACTGCCTCTACGAGGCCATGGACCTGAACGGACTGAAGACCCTGCTGGCCGCCATTCACGAGGGCGAGATCCAGACCGTGGCCATCGACACGCCGGAACCATCGCCCTTCTCGCACGAGATCCTGAACGCCAACCCGTATGCGTTCCTGGACGACGCCCCGCTGGAGGAGCGCCGCGCCCGCGCCGTGCAGATGCGCCGCACGCTGCCCACCGATGCGGAAGGCGCCGGCGCGCTGGACCTCGAGGCCATCGCGCAGGTGTCCGCCGAAGCCTGGCCCCCCATGCGCAACGCCGACGAACTCCACGAGGCCCTCTGCGACTTGAGCCTTATGCCAAGTGACACGGGCATCCCTGCCTGTGTCGACTTTTTTCTCGAACTGGCCTCGGCTCGCCGCGCGACCACGCTCACCGTAGATGGCCGCGCTTTTTGGGTGCCCGCCGAGCACCTCGGCCTGGTCCGCTCGGTGTATCCCCAGGGCGCCATCGAACCGGAGATTTCGGCAGCGCCCGGCAAACACGGCATCCCAGAGAGTCCCGAGGCGTGTGCGGCCGAGATCCTGCGCGGCTGGTTCGAATGCTCGGGGCCGTTGCGCGCTTCGGATCTGGCGCGGAACCTCGCCATGCCGCGCGACGTGGTGGACCAGGCGCTGGCGCAATTGGAGGCGGAGGGGCATATCCTGCGCGGCAGTTTCACGGCCGGGAACTCAACCTCTGGCCAGCCCCCAACGGCCACCTTGGAACTCCCGGCCCCCGCCCCGAGGGCGCCCACCCGGCCCCTGGCCCCTGAAATGGAATGGTGCCATCGGCGGCTGCTGGCGCGTATCCACCGGCTCACCATCGGGCGGCTGCGGCGCGAAATCGAGCCGGTAACGACCGTCCAATTCCAGGCGTTTTTGAGTCGCTGGCAGCACCTCACACCGGGCGCGCAACTGCACGGTGTGGATGGCACGCTGCAGATCATCAAGCAATTGCAAGGCTCCGAATTCCCCGCAGCGGCCTGGGAGGCGGACGTCCTGCCGAAACGCGTGGCGCGTTACCAGCCCGAGTATCTGGACCAGCTCTGCCTCTCGGGCGAAGTCAGTTGGGGACGGCTGTCGCCGCATCCCGCATTTGAGCGCGAAGCCGGTAACCGCGGGGCAACGCGCGGTGGAGAGGAAATGGAAACTTTGGGCCTCGGCGTGGTGGGAATCGGCTCCGGGCGAAGTTTCCGGGGAGAGGAGGAGCACAAGAGCCGCCGTATTCGGCCCACGCGTGTCGCGCCGCTGGCGATCTTCCTGCGCGAAGACTCCCCCTGGCTGCTGGCCACGCCGCGGCCCTCGCCCAAGGACTCGCTTTCGCACCCGGCTCGCGAAGTGCTGGCCGTGCTCGAATCGCGGGGCGCGTCCTTCTTTGCGGACCTGGCGCGCGCCACGGGCCGCCTGGCCAGCGAGGTGGAGGACGCGCTCTGGGAACTGGTGACCGCCGGACTGGTGACGGCCGACGGCTTCGAAAACCTGCGCGCGCTGCTCGATCCGAAACGCCGCGCCGGACAGGGCAAGGGGCGCAGTGGGCGTCCGCGCCACGCTCCCGGAAGATGGGCCTTACTGCGCCATACGGAGGCGCCGCCGGAGGGTCACGCGGAGACGTTCACTCGGCAACTCCTGCAGCGCTGGGGAGTGGTTTTCCGCGATGTGGCCGCGCGCGAACCGATCGCCCCTGCGTGGCGCGATCTACTGGTGGTGTTGCGCCGCATGGAATCGCGCGGCGAAATCCGCGGCGGCCGGTTTGTGGCGGCATTCATCGGCGAGCAGTTCGCGTTGCCCGAGGCTCTCGACCTGCTGCGCGCGATTCGCCGCACGAGCCAAGTGGCGTCGGACACGCCGGGGTTGCCGGCCGGGCCGGTGCTTGCAACAAGGCTCGTCGCGCGAGCGTAGTCCCCGCGTTTGGGCCGCCGAGCGTTGTTTCATTCTAGCCCGCCATTGCGATACAATCCCAATCGAAAGACTTCGCATAATTCGGGAGTGCACCATGCGTACCCATGTGACTACAGTTCTTTTGGCGGCCATCGCAATGCCGTTGGTTGCGGCGTCGATCCAGACGACGAAGCCGGAGGAGGTCGGTCTCTCTTCGGAACGCCTGCAACGAATCCATCAAACGGTCCAGCGTCACATTGATGAACACGACATCACTGGAGCCGTCACGCTGGTGGCTCGCAAAGGGCGGATCGTCCACCTTGAAGCGCATGGCGCCATGGATTCGGAATCGAAGAAGCCGATGGTCAAGAATGGCCTTTTCTGGATCGCCTCCATGTCTAAACCCATCACCGGCGTGGCGATTCTCATGTTGATGGAGGAAGGCAAAGTGCGGCTCAACGATCCTGTATCGAAGTTCATACCGGAGTTCAAGGGGATGAAGGTGGCGGTCATGCAGGAACGGCCGGCTGGCGCGCCCGCCTCACCGGGAACGCCGCCGATTTTCTATACGATTCCTGCAATCCGGGAGATTACCATCCAGGACCTGCTCACCCACGTCTCCGGTCTGGCCAGTGGTGGCGCTGCCAGCGGTGCCGAACTCGCCAAAGTTGCCAGGAAGCCGGGCGAGAAGCTGGCCGACTACATTCCACGGTTGGGAACTACGCCACTCGACTTCCAGCCAGGCTCGCGCTGGAGCTACAGTCCCGGAGCCGGCTTCGACACCCTGGGGCGGATCGTCGAAATCATTTCCGACCAGACTTTCGATCAATTCCTGCGACAGCGTATCTTTGAGCCCCTGGGGATGGCCGAAGCTTTCTTTCATCCGCTCGCAGACCAGCTTCCGAGGGTCGTAACCACAAACCATCGAGCTGACGGCGAGCTACGGCGGGTGGACACCCAAAGCCGGCTGGCAAACACCACCTATTTTTCGGGGGCCGGAGGGCTGATGACCGATGCCGAAGATTATCTTCAGTTCGGTCAGATGCTGCTCGATGGCGGCCAGTTGAATGGGAAGCGCCTGCTGAGCCCCAAAACGGTTGAGTTGATGTCATCCGTCTTCGCGCCGGACACACTTCCCGGCAGGGCACGTGGGCGCGGTTTTGGGCTCAGCGTACAAGTGGTCTCCGATCCCGTGGCCGCTGGCTACAGAGTCTCGGCCGGCAGCTTTGGGTGGGACGGCGCCTTTGGAACGCACTTTTGGGTGGACCCCAAAGAGAAGGTCGTCGGAGTCCTGATGGTTCAGACCGACAATCCCAACCGGCAACTCGACCGCGATTTTGAAAATGCAGTGATGCAGGCGATTGTGGAGTGAGGTTGACAACCGGGCGGCCTAACCAAGCAGCAGCGCTTTGGGAAGTGCCCAAGGCCCTGGTTCTTGACCGCGAAGAAACGCGCGTCGCCATGAACACCGCTTGCTGACAGATGCCCTCTGGCCCCGGCTCCGATCGGAGCCCCGACCGTCAGGACCTACCAAGTCAACTCTTGCCGCAATGGGCAGAATCCTTCCGTTCCATCGGGCGTGGTTTTCTCTGCGTTCTCTGCTACCTCCTTGTCTCAGGTTTTGACTTTGGTTTTTCTCCGCGCTTCCTCTGCGCCTCGGCGTCTCTCCGGTGGGTTACTTCCGGATGGCCGATCCAACCGGAACGAGGCAATCGACTGGCATAGACCCTGGTGCTCGGGCTTCCGCGGCTGGCTCTCGGGTGCACAGAGCACACCGATCACCGTCGAAGTGCCGATACCGCGACAGCCTCGGTCACTTCCTCTTTAGGAACGACTCCCAGCCCTGCATCACGACAAGATTCGAGGTGAGTGGCTCCCGCACGGTGGGAAGCAGGAAGCGGCTGCCGTCCGCTGAAACGTCGAACCCAAATCCGGTCGACAGCACCGCTCTGGATGCCACGGGAACTCGGAACAGTGCAACAGGCGCGCCCGCCCGAAATTGTGGACTGGCCGCGATCGGGACCGAATAGACAACGCCATCGGTGCCCAGATAACAGATTTCTCTGCCATCGCCTCTCCAGCGGACCAACTGCGCGCCCTCGGTCGAGATCCGCAAGCGTTCCCCGGTCAGCCGCGGAGTTTCGCCCCCTTCAAAGGCCTGCGCATAAGCTTCGAGGCGCCCCGAGTCATTCGACACGAACACCACACGTCTCCCATCGGGGGAAAAGACGGGGCTGGTTTCATGCGCGGGACTATGCAAAATCCAAGTCAACTTGCGTGTCTTGAGGTCAACCACGCCAACGTCTCCGTCGGTGATAATATCGGTCTGGAACAGAACAAATCGGCCGTCGCGGGACCAGTCGATTGGCAACTGAAAATCGGTACTGGGCAGCGGCTCCTCGCGATCCTGTTCCGCCAGCCCCCGAACGTACAGCTTCGGCCCGCTACCCAACGCGCGAGAATACAGCAGACGAGTTCCATCGTGCGACCAGACCGGCTTGTCAGCGATGCCGGGACCAGGCACCAGGACCCGGTTGACCTTCGACTGCGTGTCGTACACCCAGATCTCGGAGGCGCCTTTTTCGGGGTTGTGCACGGCCGCGGCGATCTTGTGCCCGTCGGGTGAGGCACGGACGTATACAACCGAGAGATTGTCCGGCCCGACCTGTTCGATTTCGCGTCCGGAGCGGTCGAGCC
The DNA here is from genome assembly GCA_020073365.1 of Terriglobia bacterium. GTDB lineage: Bacteria > Acidobacteriota > Terriglobia > Bryobacterales > Bryobacteraceae > JAIQFL01. The sequence continues at coordinate 21,787 of JAIQFL010000155.1, forward strand.
ACACCATACGGGAGCTGTTCCGCAACGGCTGATACACCAGCACGCCGTTATTGGAAACGGAGAAGTCGGCCGCGGCCGTCGGTTGAAAGACGTGCATATTGCCGGCCAGTGGAACGGCATCGCCGGTCAGCCGCAGCCCTTCGGCATCGAAGGGTTGTGCCAGCAGACTTCCAGCTCTCACGTAAATCAGATAGCCGGAGCCGGGTGTCTCACTCGACGCTACCCAGCTCACGCGCGAGTCGGTTTCGAGAATGTCCTTTGCGCCCTGTGGATCACCGAACCGGCCTACGCGCAAGCGGAACCGCTCGATGCGCTTATCATAGGCCAGGTACAAGAGGTGCTTGCCGTCGGGAAGAGCCTGCGGCCAAAGATACGCGTCTTCTACAGTCGTCGCTCGTCCACCGGCCGCGGGCACCACCACGGTCAACTGCCGGTACGAAAGGAGGATGCGATCGGGCGCGATCCACGCGCCCAAAGGAGGCACGCGCCGCGGCAGGTCGCTGATGATCTGGTAAGAAGATCCCGCGTCGGCGGTGACGCGCCGCAGACTTCGGTCTACGCTAAAGTACAACGCATCGCCACCCGGTGACCAGAACACGGTGTAGGCGCCGCGAGCAGCCGGCACTTCGCGAGGTTCCAGGCTCGCCAGGTCACGAATCCAAAGACGGAATTGGCCATCGTCCGCGATCGCGGTAAACGCCAGACGTGAGCCATCCGGCGAGATCGCAAATGCCTGGCGCGCTCCCGCCGGCTGGAAAGCAAAGCCCTCCGGCGCGGGGATGATGAACTTTGTACGTAACGGACGGACCGGCGAAGGGTCTCGGCGTGCGATCACCCAGGTCGCCGCAACCAGCAACCCCGCCGCCAACCCGCCGAAGGCGAGCAGCACGGGCCAAGATAGTCCCCTTGGAGCCGGCACGGGGGCTTGAATCGGCGACGGTGCCCGAACCGGTTCAGGAGTCGACGCCTCCTGGGTGGTCTGCTTCGGCGGCTCAATCCGTACCGCAGCCACGAACCGGTAGCCCTGCCCCGGCAGGGTCTCTATGAACCGAGGCTTATCGGCGGAGTCCCCGAGGGCTTGCCGCAACTTGTTGATTGCGGCGTTCAGCCCATGTTCGAAATCCACGAAGGTGTCACTGGCCCAAACCAGTTCACGGAGTTCCTCGCGCGTGATCACCGTTCCCGCTCGTTGGGCCAGGAACGTGAGAATCCGGGCAGGTTGACGCGGCAGACGCACCCGCACGCCGTGTTTCTCCAGCGACCCGGTATCGGGATCGAGTTGAAAAGAGCCGAACGAAATCACACCAGATTGCTGTATGGAGGGCATCTGCAACTGAATCTGTGGCTGAGTATATCACACACTAAAGCGATGAGATCCTCCTATCAAGTGCTTTGTTTTCTGCGGCTTTACAGGTGAGGCCGAAACTTACCCAAAGACGAGGCGGAATGCATTGAGGTGGATCCCCCAGTCGTGGCAATTTGCTCCTATGACTCTCCACCAATCAGTCGTCGGCATGCTTCTTTTGAGTGTTGCGGCCCTGCAGTCGGCATTCGGACAAAAGGAAGGCCCGTTCAAGCCGGAGATCCCGAAGGTCTGGGACGAGCAGGCGCTGGCTACCTGGGCAACCCCGGTTGCCGGACTCAACGTACGTCCCGGACACTTTTCGGAAGCCGAGTATTACCAAGCCCCCATCGACAACTACCGCACCTACCCGGTGTATGCCCCAGGGCGCGAGCCCGCTGGTTACTGGGAGATGCTACAGAAGGTCGGGGCCAAACCCCTCATCGATCCGTCGAAGCTGCGATCGAAGCGCGACTGGATCGAGGCGGGCAAGGCGGTTTTCGAACAGGCCGATCACCTGTCACTGCGAAGCCGTGATCCGAAGGTGATCGCCGCGATTCGTTCCGGGGAAGTTTTGACCAACTTACCGTATGTGTCCCCGGACGGCACGCTGCGGCTGCTCCGGTGGGTGCCCACGGAAAAAGGTGTCGCGATCGGTCACGTCAATTGCGGCAGTTGCCACATACGCGAGGAGCCGGACGGGACCCGCTTTAACGGTCCCCCGGCCAGGGGCGAGGCCGCCAACCCGATCCGCCGTCTGGTGGGAGGGGAAGACGTGGCGAACTCGCCATTCCACATTGCTGAGAGTTTGGGGGAGAGGATGTACCGCGCATTCGCGGCGCCCTGGGTGAAGGACGATGTGCATGAGCGCTTGAAGCAGATGTCACAGGAAGAACTGGCTCGATGGAACGCGAGCGTGGCGCTGGCGAAGGGCGTCATTCCCCGCTGGAATGGAAGCGTCTTTTTCCCGGCCAAAGTGCCGGACCTGATCGGCGTTGGCGACCGCAAGTACCTGGACCACACCGGCACCCATGCGAACCGGGGAATTGGCGACCTCATGCGCTACGCGGCCCTGGTCAGTTATGCGGAGTCGTCCGAGTTCGGGCCTCATCAGATGCTGGCTCCGGAGCAGCGGAAGATATCCGGCCGGCTTCCGGATGAGGCATTCTACGCCCTTGCGCTCTACCTCCAATCCCTCCAACCGCCGCCGAATCCGAACCGGTTCGATGGGCGCGCACAGGCCGGCCAGCAGATCTTTGCACGCGAAGGCTGCCCCGGGTGCCATACCCCGGGCCTGTACACCAATAACAAACTCACCCTCGCCAAAGGGTTCGCGCCCCCTGCCGGCAAGCCGGCCATGTTAGACGTTATCGCAGTGTCTGTGGGCACCGATCCGAACCTCGCCCTGAAGACGCGCAAGGGAACGGGCTACTACAAGGTGCCCTCCCTACGCGGCGTGTGGTACCGCGGTCACTTCCTGCACGACGGTTCCATTGCCAGTCTGGAGGAGATGTTCGATCCCGACCGCCTGAAGGACACGCACGAGCCTGGCGGCTGGAACCCGCCGGGGGTGCGAGCCCGCGCCGTCCCCGGACACGAGTTCGGGTTGCGGCTAAATCAGGACGAGAGAGCGTCTCTGATCGCGTTTCTTAAGACGCTCTAAACGTGCAAACCGGAAGTTTGAAACCGGACGCAGTCTGCTTGCCACACCCCGGAGGACTATGCCCTGGCACACCCGCTTATTGAAATATCTGGCGAGGCGTGGATTCGAAAATCCTTTGGGTGTGGCTATTTTGGAACCACGGTCCAGGAGGGGTATAGCCGG
>JAIQFL010000156.1 GCA_020073365.1 Terriglobia bacterium
CCGCACCGAGGGAAATGCCTTCGCGACAAACTCGGCGCTGCCGTCAGTGGAGCCGTTGTCGACCACGATGATTTCATTGCCGGAGTCGCCGGCCAGCGCCGCGATGACCGAGGGGAGGTACTTCTCGATCAGCTCCTTCCCGTTCCAGTTAGGGATCACCACGGAGGCACAGGTGGGAAAACCGGGGACAGACGGGACGTTCCCCGAACGAAGGCACGATCCCGTCTCAGCATGGGGTCCGGGGAACGTTCCGTCTGTCCCCGGTTTTCCCAATGTCACCGGTTTTCCCACGCACTTCCACAACAGATCCGTCACCGCCAGCGCAACCATGCTGATCGCCATCAGCAAGGGCGAGAGCAATAACAGCGGGAGCGAGCGGAGGAGTCGTTTCAGAAAGGCCACGTTAGTGCTTCTCGCATGTCAACCCAGGGGTACGGCCGGCCCCAAACCGATCTTGCGGCCCAGCTTCATCCATCGGGAGGTGCGGACCAGCGCCATCTGCTGGGCCATGTCGTTGGCCTCCTGTTGCGAGCGGAGCGCCCACGCGGTGCGCTCCTCCAGTTCCTTCTCCGTATGATGCAGTGCCTCGACCGCGGCGAACAACTGGCCGGTTTGCTTTTGTACCTCGGCCGTAAGACTGGTCTCCACGTCCAGGGCCCATTTCGTTTTGGCGCGGATATCCTCTTCCAGGTCGCGCACCTTCGCGGCGTAGCCGTCGGCCACTCTCTGCGCGGCCTCCTGCTCGCGCGCCATCTCCTCCTGCAGTCCCACGACTCGGGCGCCCCGCTCCTCCAGGTCCCGCGTGAGCGACTCGGCCCATCGATTGCTCCGCTCCAGGGCCTCCTTCTGCTCGCCAAACTTCGCCATCAGCAACTGGTGTTCGTCCAGCGCCTTCTGGAGCCATTCGTTTTTGGTCGCCAGTTCGCGCTCCAGCAGCCCGATATGACGCTCCCGTTCGCGCAGCACGTTGGCGGCGCGGGGCACATACACGAACGTGGGGTTGCCGAGTTGCGGGCGATGGGCGCAGACGGCCACGAAAAAGTGGGAATCGTTGGGATTCGGGTCGCCCGGCTCCACCCGCACCTCCACCGTGTTCCCCGCCTCATCCGGCTGAAAGGTCACTCCTTCCACGTGGTTTTCCAGAAACATGGAGACGTAGGGAAAGACGGACCTCAGCTCCCCGCGGAACTCCTCGAAATCGAACTCGTGTACGTGGAAGGGATTGGTGCCCTCCCGTCCGCGAGACTCGGTGTAGTAGAGCTTATTCGGCGTGGAGACGATGAACTGGCCGTTGGCCGCGAGCACGCGCCGCACCTGCAGCAGGAATTCCCGCCACTGTTCCAGGTGTTCGATCACTTCGAATGCCACAACCAGGTCGAAACTGCCATCCGCTTGGGGCAGATCCGTGCAGGATGCTTGCTCGAACTGCAGGTTGGGCAGAGGATAGTTGGCGCGCGCGAACTCGATGGCTTCCGCGGCGCAGTCGATGCCGACTACACGATCGGCCGCATGCGCCAGCTCGGCCGAACCGTAGCCCGCGCCGCAACCGGCATCCAGCACACGCTTGCCGCGGGCCAGGCGCGCCGCGAAGGTATAGCGGGCCAGGTGCTCGTTCAGCAAATCTACGTCCACCTGGCCCGGGATGATCCGCTCGCCCGTAAACTCAGCCAATGCGTTTCTCCAACAGGGGAGCGGGTTCGGGCGCGGCAGCGGGCCGTGGCTCTTCGCCCATAATCCGCGCGTTTACTTCCACGCGGCAGGGTAGATGGATATAGCCGTAGATCTCCTGGTCGGCACGCGTCATCTGCAAGGCAACGGCATTGTCGATCCAGTCGCACATCTGGTAGCCCTCGAGCGTGCCATCCGCAATCGCCGGCGAAAACGAGAATGACGCCGGGTAGAGTTCCGGCAGTTCCACGTGGAAATCCACCGTGTAGATGTCGCCGCTCTGCATGGGCGGCATCTCATGGCCTTCGCGCGCCGTGTTGGTGCCCGAAAAATCCATGCCCAGTTGATTGCGCAGCATGAATCCCACCATCGGCAGGGCCACGTCCTCCTTGGCCCGCACGCTGATCCGCACCACGATGTGCGAGCACGGTTCCAGCAGGTGGGCCGTCCGTCCGCGCTCATCGAAAATGGCGATGCCGATCACCTCCGCGCGGCCGTCGCCGTAGCGGTGGTCGATGTTGGGAATGGTCTCCACCACCTCGGGCGCGCGCACCGGCCCCACCCGGGGCCGCTGTTCTTCCGTGCCGGCTTTGAGCCGCAGGTACGTGGAATCCTTCTGGGTCATGGCCGCCAGATATTTGGCGATGACGCGCTCGGGCTGTCCCACCTCCACCACGCGGCCATGGTCCAGCCAGAGCACGCGGTCACCGATGGCTTTGACGTCGCTCACCGCGTGCGAGACGAACAGGATGGTGATGCCGCGCGCCCGCAGCTCGTGTACCTTGCGCATGCAGCGCTGGCGAAAATAGATGTCGCCCACCGCCAGGGCCTCGTCCACCAGCAGGATATCGGGGTCCACGTGGATGGCCACCGCGAAGGCCAGCCGCACCACCATGCCGCTCGAATAGGTCTTCACCGGCTGATTGATGAAGGCGCCGATCTCGGCGAAGTCCTCGATATCTTTGTAGCGCTGATCGATCTGGCGGGTGCTGAAACCGAGGATGGAGCCGTTCAGATAGACATTGTCGCGTCCGCTGAATTCCAGGTTAAAGCCGGCTCCCAATTCGAGCAGCGCCGAAACCCGTCCGTTCACCGCGACCGTGCCGCCGCTCGGCTGCAGGATGCCGGCCACCATCTGCAGCAAGGTGCTCTTCCCCGACCCGTTCTCGCCCACGATGCAGAAGGTCTCGCCGCGTTTCACGTGGAAGGTGACATCGTGGAGCGCCCAGAAGTCCTGGTGGCGCTTGAGGCGATTCAGGGACAACAACTCCTTGAGCCGGTTGCCCGGCGAGTCGTAGATCGCGTAACTCTTGGATACACCCTGGAACTCTACAGCGTTCACGATTGGAGGAGAAAGACCAGTGTAACGAAAGTTGCCGGTGGAGTGGGACCTGAGGGGAAATGGAGAGGGCGACCGCCGACCCCTGCTGTAATCAACGAAGGTGCGAGCCAGAAAGACAGCGGTTCAGAACCGCGACGCCTGATGAGTATCTGACAGGAGAACTCTACGGCGCGTCAAGACTCGCAACCGGTCAGCGAGGAAAGCCGGAAGCCGCCCTTATAGTGGACTGGTTCTATGCACATCCTCCTTTTTTAGTGGCTCCCCCCGTAAGGGGATCGCGTTAGGCCCTTTCGGAGAAAGAGGCCCGGAGAACATCACCAACGTCTCCACTCACACTATGCGCCTCTATGCCGGAGATGTCAAGTCGAGATTAATGTTCGTAAAATAACGCTACATCTTGCGGGCGTAGTAGCCTTTACGGGCGTGCACCACCAGGTCCTTTCGACCCTTCACCCGCATCTCGATGGTGTGGAATAGACCATCCGTCAACAGCGGCTCGGGCCGGTACGAGATGTTGTACTGGTGCCGCAGCTCGTTGTGGATGTCCGCGAAGTTCTGCTCCAGGTCCTCCACCTTGAACGGAAAGAACGCGCGCCCGCCGGTCTCCGACGTGAAGTATCTCAGAACCTTGTCGCCATCGGTATCGATGCGCGAAATATTGGTCGAGATAGCGTATACCACTACCTCGGCCTTCTGCGCCATCTCGAGCGCCTGGTCGCGCGTATAGCGGCTCTGGTTGTCGTCGCCATCGCTCACGATCACGATCGCCCGCCGGAATTTGTGTCGCGGCTGGTCCTGCAGGAGCTTGTCCCGGCAGGCGAAAAACATGGCGTCGTACAACGCCGTCCCTCCGCCCGGACGGAGGTCGCGGATGGCCTGGTCCAGTTTGTCGGTGTCGTCCATCAGGTCGGCCCTGAGCTCCGGCGAAGTGTCGAAGCTCACCACCAGGGCCTTGTCCTGATTCTGGTGCACCACGCTCCTGAGGAACTCGCTCGCGGCCTCCTGCTCGAACTTGAACCGGTCGCGGATGCTGTTGCTGGTATCGATCAGGACCGCCAGGCGCAAGGGCAGGTCGCTCTCCGCGCTGAATTCCTGGATGGCTTGCTGCTTCTTGCCTTCCAATACTTCGAAATCCGCCTTCGTCAAATCGGTGACGAATCGGCCTTTCTTGTCAGTCACGGTAAACAGCATGTCGACACGGGTTACGTCGACCGTGATGCGTGTGGGATCGTCGCTCTGCTCCACCGGCGTGGGCTTAGGCGGCTGGGGCGGCCGCAGTTGCGCGGCCCATACGGCCAGGCTAAGTCCACTCGTAGCGGCCAATGCAACCCAGGTCCTCATATGTTCGATTATAGCGTGGGGCCCCGTCTGGGGTGCGCGACTGGCCGATTGGTCTTCGATTGGCCGGTAGCGCGACTTAGAATGGGAGGACAGCTTGCCGCGTTCCGGCCTCCCTCACGGGCGGGGCCGGTTATCAGTTGCGTGCTTGCCGGCGTTGTTGGGGCAGGCGGTTCCGCCTGTTTCGTCCCTGTTTTACAGGCAGGGAGAGATCCCCGCTGAGGAAGGGATGCGGGTATGGGGATTCCGGCCGCGCTGGAGCGGGCGAGGGCGGAGGCTGAGGCGATTGCCTGTCTCGGATCAACCACCCGCTGCGCTTCGCCGGCTCTCGTGCGGGACGCGGATCAGGAAACCAAAGCTGGCAGCGCCCAGCAGGCACGCGATTCCGGCCGCCACAAACGCAAACTGGAACTGACCCGTCCTGGTGACAATCCAACCGGTAACCACCGGACTGACAATCCCGGCCAGGTTCCCACAGGCGTTTTGGAGTCCGGTCCAGCGTCCGGCGGCCTCAGGACCGGCGAGCGTCTGGGTCAACGAAAAGAGGTTCGAGGCGTATACTCCGAACGCCAGGCAGGCCATGAACAATCCGGCTACGGCGTATTCAATGCGGGGCAACAGGGTGGAAGGCAAAAGCACGGCGGTCATGATGAGGCCGGTCACCAAAAACCCCCGGCGCACCCGGACCGCGGATGCGCCACGAGATATCCAGCGATCCGCGAGAATGCCGCAACTGATCGAGGATACGGCCATGAAGAGATAGGGCATTGCGCCCCAGAGGGCCACGGAGTTCAGCGTAAAGTGGCGTTCCCGGACCAGGTAGGAGGGCAGCCAACTGAGCAGAAAGTACCACGCGTAGTTGGCCCCGCAAAGCCCTCCGCACGAGCCCCAGACCGATCGGCGCCGGAGCAGTTGCGACCAGTTCGGTCCCACCGGCGATTGAGCGCCACCTTCGGCACTTCGCGCGCTCAGCTTACGGGGCGCCCACGCGAGCCATGGGATCAGCCAGACCAAGGCCACACCGCCGGTGATGGCGAAAAGAGTTCGCCATCCGAACCTGGCGACCAGAAGGGCGCCGCACATGGTCCCCAGAGCAGGGCCCAAGCGGGCGCCCAGATCGACCAGGGAGTTTGCCAGACCGCGGCGCTCCTCCGGTATGACCGCGGCCAGGATACGCGAGCTCGCGGGGTAGGTGACGGATTCCCCGAGTCCCAGCAACAGACGCATCGAGAGCAGGCCGGCGAACGTACCCACGGCGGCGGTCGATAGCGTGGCCAGCGACCACAGAAGGAAGCCTCCGGCGTAAACCCAGCGGACCTCGACGCGATCCACCAGCCAGCCAGCCGCGATCTGAGACACGGCGTAAGTCCAGAAGAACGCCGACAAGAGCAGCCCCAGGTCCCAGGGAGGCAGGCCCAACTGAGGAGCCAGAACCGGCGCGGCGACGGCCAGGTTGCCACGATCGAAGAAGCTCACGATCATGGCCGCAACTAACAGCAGAACCAGGCGCCAGGGATGCCGCTCACGAACTCTGATCGAGGCTTCCATTGTGGACCCCTGTTCTAGGGAGTGCCGGTTAACTCCCTGGCCGCCTGCCGTTCCAGGTCGCCGAGCTTGGCCACGCGGCGCCGGAACTGCTCTTCGGTGCTGAACTCCGCGGCAAGGAAAGCCCGGAGGCAATCCTCGGCCACCTTGGCTCCGATTACCTGTGCGCCGATCGCCACCACGTTGACGTCATCGTGTTCGACCGATTGATGAGCCGAGTAAACGTCGTGACACAGGGACGCGCGAATGCCGGGGATCTTGTTCGCGGCAATGCATGCGCCGACGCCGGTACCGCAAACCAGAATCCCTCGATCGGCGCGCCCGGTGCGGACCAGGTCGCAAACGGCCCTGGCGATATCGGGGAAGTCCACGGGATCCGGGTCGTAGGATCCGCAGTCTTGGACCGTGTGTCCCTGGCCGCGCAGGAACTCGATCAGCGGGCCTTTCAAAGGGAATCCCGCGTGGTCGCCGCCAACCGCGAGGGCGCGCGGTGCCTTGGTGTCTCGATCAGTTGCCACGGCGTCCTCCCTGGGGCGGCGGCGCCGGACCGGTATACGTCAACCGCAGTCCCCAGTCTATGCTCTCGGGGAAGTCGGGCAGCATGATGACACCGATCACACTAGAGCGGACGGTGCCGGTGCCGGCGTCGAGCCAGGTTCCCTTTCGCGGGTCGAACCATTCCGCCCGATAGCTGCCGTTCAGCTTTGCCCCGCGGATCTGACTGCGCGGACAACCCTTCTCGAAATAGGCGAGGAAGATGTTCCGGTCGGGCGTGCGGGCGCAGTAAGCCCAGCCTTCGTACGCCCGCAATTCGGGATTCTTGTTGGGTGATACCAGGTCGGCGATGGGCACCAGTTCCTGGTAGCGCTTGCCGATGGATAAGGCAAACGTGCGCAGGTGGCGCATCTGGGCGGCCGAGTTCCACTGGAAGGCATCCCACATCTTGATGGGAGCGACCGGTTCGATATCCGCGCCCCAGATGCCTTCCGCTCCGTAAACGTGGCCGGAGAGGCCACCGGACAGAAAATTGCCGTACATGGATGAGCGTACGAACTGGTCGTCTTTTTCGGTGCCGCCGGGAGCGCCGAACTGATAGCCTCGTCCGCCGTTCAGACCCCGCGCGTCAACATAGCCTGAGTAATATGGCTCGCCGTTCAAAGCCGGCTTGGGATGGGGCTGATTGAAGATTTCGGTCAGATACCAGTAGTTGTTGTGCTCTCGCATGTTGCCCGTCTGGTGCAAGGTGACCCAGGAGTCGTCGCCCCAATTCTCCAGCGTCGAAGGATTGGCGTTCGCGGAGAGCAGCGTACCGAATGGCGGCGGCCCATACTTGTCCATCACCACCTGAATCGCCTGGTTGAAGTCGTCGGGTGAGACCGACTGGCTGATGATATCCAGGTGAATGGGGCTGAGGACGGTATTGTTGGCCTGATACCGCGTCCAGACGTATTGGATGAAGCGCGAGTAGGAGTCGGGCCATTGGTAGTACTTCTTCCAAATCAGGCTGGCGTCGCGCCGGGAGACTTCGATGAACGGGACGAAGCCCTGGTCGTTCAAGTAGTCGATCTTGCGGTCGATGAACTGGAAGTACTTGGGATTGAGCTTATCCATATCCGGGAACATGTTCTCGTATCCGGGCACCTTGCCGGGGAAGAAGAACGGCCGGCCGCCCTCGTTGTCCATGTTCTTGGCGCTGCCGGTGCCGAATTCGAGCCATGCCGAACGGATGGTGGTGCGATCGGGATCGTTCATGACGACATTCCAGGGTGCGCCGTCGGTCATCCAATTGGGGAAAGCCGCGATCACGTTCACCCAGTTGTAGCCTTGCGCCTTGCGGTACCGGACGTAGTCCTTGAAGCCTGCCGTCGGACCCATGGGGCGTTCCTGGTCGTCGTCGTACCATTTGAAGCGATTGGTGCCAACTGCATACCAGGTATCGCCGATGACGAAGAACGGAGTGCCATCGGCCTGTTCCAGGGCGTGATGATTGGCGGTAGGACGGAGAAAACCCCGGCGCAGCGGGTTCTTCTCTTTGTCTTCCTCGCTCCAGGCGACTGCGGTGAAGGTGCCGCTCTTGCCTGCTAGACCCTGATCGGGCGGATTAGACCCGCTACGCCAGGTCCAGGTTCCAGGCTCGGTAGGCAGCACCCGGACGCGAAAAGTCTGCTCGCCATCCCAGAAGCCGTAGACCCTCTTGTTGAAGTTAGGCCCGGTCAGATCGACCCAGACCGTCACGTCCGCATAGGCGTTCGCGAAGGAACGGGCGGATTGAAAGGTCAGTTCCTGTTTTTCCCACACATGCACGGCGGCAGAGGCGGGCACCGCGAACGCGGCCACAATCAGCGGCGAAAAGAGGCAGGCCGCTGTCCACATCTTCTTCATGAGCGGTTCTCCAGTTCTCCTGAATAACAGATACTAGCTGCCTGTGGGCAGGGTGGAATCCTGCGCGTCGGGTCGGCACACGACGCCGGCCGCCCGTTGTACAAGAATCCGGCAGGCGGGAAACCAACTAACCCCACAAGTCTCCGAAAACGTCGGGTCGCACACCTTGACACGATATCAAATATAGGATATTCTACGCCCGAACTACCAAAATTGTCCATTCGCGGTTGAGTGCGACCGCCGCATCGGGAATAGCATGGATGGGCCGCCCGCCCGTTCGCGCGGAGCGGCTCGACAACCTCTACGGAGCAGAGGCAGGCGTCTGACCTGTCCGGAAGACAAGGATCAATCGGTATGAAGAAAATCGTTTTGTTAGTGCTAGGCGCCGCGATGGCCTGGGGACAAGGCAACCAGCAGAACCGGCCGGCCCCACCGCCCTCCCACCAGTACCTGAAAACCCAGACTTACACTGCGGAGCAAGACTCGCAAATGCTCAAACTCTACGAGGGGCTGCGCGTTGCTGATGTGATTGACGGCCTGGACGCCGTGGGCCTGCCGGAGGTCACCATGATGGACAAGCACATCCGGCCGCTATGGCGCGACGAGCAGAAGATTACTCATCGCATTTGGGGCGTGGCAATCACCGTCCGGCTGGTGCCCGCGCAGGACACGTGGCCCAAGTTCACATCCCATGCGGAAGAGCGCAAGTGGGAAGCCGGCGGCTGGAACCCACCGGCGGAAATGCGTGCGGACAGCGGCAGAGCGCCGAGCTACATGGGGCTGATCCACCCGGGCAGCATTCTGGTGGTGGACGGCCAGGCGCACGACAACGGCTTCTGCGGATCCAACAATGCGCTCTCGATGACGGGCCTGGGGCTGCGCGGTCTGGTAGGCAACGCGGTGTGCCGCGACACCGACGAGTTGACGCTCACCAGAATCCCGGTCTACCAGGATCCGATGCAGGCGCCGCGTGGCATCAACCAGGGCCGGATGTGGGTGGAATCTTACAACGAGCCCGTGGTAGTCGGTGGCGTACTGGTCATGCCCGGCGACATCATCGTGGCGGATAACGACGGCGTGGCGGTGGTGCCGCGCGCGAAGGCCGAGCAGGTGGCGGAGATCGCCCGCTGGATCTTCGAAGACGACGAAGTGGCGCGCGGGAAAATCTATGACCGTGTCGGCAAGCCCCGGGATTGGACGGTGACCGGCCACACCGAACCGCCACCGGCCAGTGACAAGCCTATCAAGAAGTAGACTCTTGGAGGCCGGGTGCCGAAGTTATGACCCAGTAGTACAACTGCCGTTGCCTTACCGCGCCCCGGGAGTCGAGCCCTCTTGGGACGTGAACCAAAGTCCGACCCACCGCACGTGCGGCGTCGTCAAAGCCAGAAGCTACGGAGCCCGGCGGGAGCCTCTTCCCAGCCGAAGGGGGTTACGGGTTCGTGGCGACTCGAAAAGGGAGACCTGCCATGAGAGTTCGAACCACGTTGTTGCCGATCATTGGTCTTTTTTGCTCCTTGTTTCCCCTGGCGGGCCAGGAATCGCGGGGCACACTACTGGGACGCGTCGCCGATCCGACAGAAGCCGTGATCGTCGGCGCCAAAGTTGACGCTGTCAACAACGACACGGGCGTACATTACACCTCTACCACCAACGGAAGCGGCGACTACATCCTGCCGTTCCTTATGCCCGGTCCGTATAGCATGACGGTAGAGTCGCGCGGCTTCAAGACCTACACGCGGCATGGCATCGCCGTCCGGGAAAGCGATCGCGTCACGATCGACGTCAAGATGGAAGTCGGGGAGGCATCGCAAAGCGTCCAGGTCACTACCGAGGCCGCGATTCTGGACACTTCAACGGCTTCTATGGTACAAGTGATCACCAGCCAGGCAATTGCGGACCTGCCTACGAAAGACGGGATGGTTCTCGTCCTGGCCACCCTTTCACCAGGCGTGATCTTCACGCCGGAGAGTGCAGGGTACATCCGGCCGTTCGACACGTCCTCGCCCTCGACCATGTCAATTAACGGCACGCGGAGCGGGAGCAACGAGTTCATGGTGGATGGCGCGAACAACATGCAAGGGACACAGATCGCCTATTCGCCACCACAGGCCGTGGTGGGGGAGTTCAAGGTCCAGACTTCAACCTTCGACGCGGCATTCGGCTTCATGCCGGGCGCCGCAGTTAACATGACCCTGAAGTCCGGCACAAACACCTTACATGGACAGGCGAGTTATATCCTGCAGAACCCCGCGCTCAATTCCGACAACTTCTTCCGGCTCGCCGCGGGGAAGCCCCAGAACCGGGTTCACCGTACCAGTGACAGCCTCACCGGCCCACTCTATATACCCAAGCTTTACAATGGCCGCAACAAGAGCTTCTTTACCCTGGGATTCGAGTGGATCTACAGTTTCGACCCTTCCCCGTGGGTGGTCGAAGCGGTACCGACCTTGGCGGAGAGAACGGGCGACTTCGCGAATCTTCTGGCGATCGGCTCCCAGTACCAGATTTACGACCCGTACTCCACCGTTCCTGCAACGGGCGGGCAGTTCAGCAGAAAGCCGCTGCCTAACAATGTCATTCCCCAGAGCCAGATTAACCCGGTTGCCGCGAACATGGCCAAGCTGTGGGATCTTCCCAACCAGGCGGGGACGATCGATGGGACCAACAACTATACGATGGGTAAGGCTGCGCAGGATACCTACGGGAATGAGCTGGTCCGGGTCGATCATAACGTATCGGACAAGGAGCGGTTCTACGTTCGCGGGAATCTCACGACCCTCCAGCGCCCCGAAAATGTGCGCCAGCAAAAAACCGTTGGCGAGAACTTCTTCCGCTTCAACCGTGGCCTCTCCGTAGATAACATCTACATGGCATCGCCGCGATTCTTTGTCGACTCGCGCTTCACCTTGACGCGTTTCTACTTCGGATACTCTCCCTACCAGGACGGCTGGGATCTGGCTTCGCTCGGTTTCTCGTCCCAGTTCATCAATCAGATCAAGCAACTGGATACCCGCGCTTTAAAGATTCCCCGTATCGCCCCCAGCGGTTACTCGGTCGTGGGCGGCGGGGACAGCGATAACGGCAATAACGGCGACACGCAGACAACTTACAATACTTATGAAGCAGCCGTTAACATCACCAATGTGATCGGACAACACACGGTGCGTTCGGGCGTGGCTTACCGCATCTATCAACGGAACGCCTTTGACCTCGGCAGTTCCTCCGGCGCTTTCAGCTTCGGCTCGACATACACGAACGGGCCGTTCAATAACTCCGCCTCATCGCCGATCGGCCAAGGCTTTGCCAGCTTTCTATACGGGATCCCCTCCAGCGGCTCCATACCCATCAATGCCGACTATGCGGAGCAGACCCGATACTGGGCATTCTATTCCCAGGATGACTGGAAAGTGAGCACGAAACTGACCCTCACGCTGGGGCTGCGATACGAGCTGCCATTGCCTCTCACCGAGCGGTTCAACCGCAGCGTCCTGGGCTTCGACCCCGCCGCGGCTCTCCCGATTGCTGCCCAGGTGCTGCAGAATTACGCGCAGAACCCGATCACACAGGTCCCCGCGAGCCAGTTCAAGGTGAGCGGCGGCTTGACTTTTGCAGGAGTGGGCGGGCAGCCACGCGGTCTCTGGAATACCAGCACCAAGGAGTTCATGCCTCGGGTTGGCTTTGCTTACTCGCTCAGGCCCACCACCATCCTGCGTGGCGGCTACGGCATTTACTACGAACCGTTGGGCGTCATAAACCTCAACGTCAACCAGAGCGGTTTCAGCTCGTCGACCGCCTTTGTGGGGTCGCTCGACAACGGCCAAACCTACGTCGCGAACTTGACCAATCCATTTCCGGGTGGCTTTGTGAGGCCGGCGGGAGCGGCCAATGGGCCGTCCACGTTTCTTGGTCAAGGCATCAGCTTCTTCAATCCCGGCACGACCAACCCCTACATGCAGCGCTGGCAGTTTGCGGTGCAGCAACAGTTCCCGGGGAGGTCTCTCCTCGAACTGTCCTACGTGGGGAATCGGGGCACCAGGCTGCGGGTGACGCAGGATCTCGATCCCGTTCCACGACAGTATATGAGTACTCTGCCGGCGCGCGACCAGGCTACCATCAATTTCCTGGGTGCGCAGGTGGCCAACCCGTTCTACCCCCTGCTGCCCAGCACAAGCCTGGCTTCCACGACGGTCTCGACTTCACAATTGCTCAGACCCTATCCGCAATTCACTGGGATCTCTGCGTCCATGAACTCCGGTTTCTCCTGGTATCACGCGATGCAGGTGCGTGCCGAGAAGCGTCTCTCGAGCGGCCTCTCCGCGCAGTACTCTTTCAGTTATTCGAAGTTCATGCAGGCGACCAGCTACCTGAATGCCACCGATCCGCTACCGGAAAAGGTGATTTCGGACCTGGACCACACATTTCGCTCGGTAGTGAGCTGGATTTACGAGCTGCCCTTCGGCCAGGGCAAACACCTGGGCAGTTCAAACAAAACGCTGTCGAGAATTATCGGCGGTTGGCAGGTGCAGGGCGTTTATACGAACCAGGCCGGGAGGCCATTGGCATTTGGCAATGCCCTCCTGTTGCCGGGGAAGACCATGGCGGATGTGTTGCTGCCCGCGGGCCAGCGCAGCGTTGGCCAGTGGTTTAACGTCAGCGCCTTTAATCGAACCTCCAGCCAACAGCTCGCGTCCAACATTGTCACGCTGTCGTCCTATATCAGCCAGGTTCGGGCCCCCAGCGTGAATAACTGGGACATGTCAGTGATCAAGAACACACAGGTCAAGGAACGGCTCGGTCTCCAGTTCACTACCCAGTTCATCAACGCACTGAATCACCCGCAATTCACGGCGCCGAATACGACTCCCACGAGCACCGCCTTCGGGCAGTTGACCGGGGCCTATGCCTGGCAGCGAATCATCGAGTTCGGTATGAAGATCCTGTTCTGAACATGAGTTGGAGCTTGTGGGGCAGGCGCTTTCGCCTGCCAATTGGCATGTCGATCACGTGCACAAGCGCAAAACACGAGTGTTTGCGCCACGCTCGAAGCGGCTCAGGCACTCTTGCCTGCCAGGAGAAAGGAGCTCAGTGAATATCGGATTTATCGGGTTGGGCGCCATGGGCGCCCCTATGGCGGAACGTGTCGTGAAAGCTGGGTATCCTGTCTTCACGACCTTTCACAAGCGCCGCGAGCCGGCCGACGCGCTGGCTGCCCTGGGCGCTTGCGTGCTATCCACGGCGGAGGAGGTGGCACGGGCAGCCGACGTGGTCATCACCATTCTGCCGGCTGACGCGGAGCTCCACGAGACTGTCCTGGGGGCTCACGGTCTGGCCGAGGGCTTCTCACAGGGCAAGGTACTGATCGACATGACCACGGCCACCGCCATGAGCCTGTTGCAGGCAGAGCGGGCGCTCAGTGCGGTGGGCGGCCGGGTTTTGGACGCCCCGGTGAGCGGCGGAACCACCGCGGCCGCGCAGGGAACGCTGACTATTATGGTGGGCGGCGACCCGGCACTGTTGGAAGAGTGCCGTCCCCTGCTCGCCACCATGGGCACCCGCATCGTTCACGTAGGTCCCCTGGGACAGGGCAAGGTGGTGAAGATGGTCAACCAGATGCTGGCGGCCACTCACCTCCTGGCCATCGGGGAGGCCTTCGCACTGGGAGTGAGATGTGGCGCGGAACCTGCCACGTTGTACAGTGTTATTAAGGAATCGTCAGGCTACTCGAAGATGATGGACCTGCGTTTGCAGGGTTTTCTGCTCTCCGGCTCTTTTTTGCCCGGATTCAAGCTGGACCTGATGAAGAAGGACGTGAATCTCGCGCTCGATTCAGCCCGCGCGCAAGGGGTTCCGCTGTTACTGACTTCCGCGGTGGCACAACTGTTTACCGCGGCCAGTACAGCGGGGAATGGCAGCGCGGATTTCTCCGCCGCGGCACAGTTAGTGGCCGACATGGCCGGGGTCGATTTGAGCCGGGCCGGCGGTGTGAAGCCGGCAACCAGGACTGTGAGCACCTAAATGAACATCAAATGCGAAAGTGCGGTTGACCGTTTTCTCGGCTTCGATCCGGCGACGCTCTATGAGGCCGCGGGACACCGGGGAATGGTAGATCCCACGATCCGGCCCGCATGGGCGGGAGCACAACTGTGCGGCGTGGCGACTACGGTCGAGTGCCCGCCGGCCGACAACCTGATGCTGCACCACGCCGTGGCCGCAGCGGTCCCTGGCGTAGTGATTGTGGCCAACCTGGGCGGGTATCTCCTAACGGGAGCCTGGGGCGAGATCCTGACCGTGGCGGCACAGGCGCGCGGCGTGATCGGACTGGCTGTGGATGGCGCCGTGCGCGATATCGAGGCGATTGCGGAACACGCATTTCCGGTCTTCAGCCGCGGCCTGGCCATCGGTGCGTGCACCAAGGAACGGCCGGGGAGACTGGATGTTCCCATCCAGTTCGGCGGCGTAACCGTGCGTCCGGGAGATATTGTCGTAGGGAACGCGGACGGAATCGTCATTATCGAGCAGGATCGCGCGGACCAGGTCTATGAAGCCGCCCTGGCGCGCCGCGAAAGAGAGGCGGAACTGATGGAGCAGTTGCGCCTGGGCAAGACGACTCTCGAACTGCTGGGGCTGCCAGGTCTGGAGCGACTGAAGGCCGGGAAGTGAACAGTCCCTCAGGAGAAGCCAGGAACGCCGGGACGCCGGATGGCCGGCGTTTCTCAGCGGACGACCTGCTGGCGTACTCCTGTGCCGTGCTGGAGCGGCTGGATCTGCCGCCTGAGGATGCGCGACAGGTGGCCGGTTGCCTGCTCTTTGCCGAGTTGCGCGGGGTGGACTCCCACGGCCTGATCCGGCTTCCGGTCTACGCCCGGAGAATCCAGGCAAAGGTGGTGAATGCGCGGCCGGTCATCACCGTGGAGTCCCGGTTTGCGGCTGTGGCACTGGTGGACGGCGACAATGGCCTGGGCCCGGTGGTGGCCTGCCGCGCCATGGACGAAGCCTTAGACCTCGCGGAGAAGTGCGGCGCCGGTTTCGTGGGTGTTCGCCACAGCAACCATTTCGGCGCCGCCGCCTTTTATGTGGAGCGGGCTCTTCCCAGGCGATCGATCGGCTGTGCCGTCTCCAACGCTCCACCCAACATGGCCGCGTTCGGCGGCCGAGAACGGTTTCTCGGCACCAACCCCATGGCCGTCGCCATACCGGCGGGCGAAGAACCGCCGGTGGTCTTCGACGCCTCCTCGAGCGTGGTGGCGCGCGGCAAGATCATCGTTGCCGCGCACCGCGGCCTGCCAATTCCGGAAGGTTGGGCTATCGATCCCGACGGCCGGCCCACCACCGACGCGCCCGCGGCGCTGGCGGGCGCGGTGCTGCCATTTGGCGGACCGAAGGGGTCGGCGATTTCGTTCCTCATCGATATCTTTTCCGGCGTCTTGACCGGCGCGGCGTTTGCCCTGCACCTCAATACGCTGGAGAACCTTGGAGCCGTGCAGAATCTCGGCCATGTTTTCGCCGCCTACCGGACGGACCTGTTCCTGCCAGCCGATGAATTCGCGCGCCGCATGGATGAGATTCTGCGCATGCTCAAGGCTGCCGCTCCGGCGCCCGGTGTGGAGCGCGTGCTGGCGCCGGGCGAACTGGAGTTCGCCACGGAGTCACGCAACCGGAGGCTCGGGATCCTGTTGCCAAAGGAAGTGGTGGCGCAACTGTCGCACCTGGGCGGCGAGGTAGGTGTGCGCTTTCCCGAAAGCCGCGAAGAGCAGTGCCAACCGGAGGGCCGTTGCCAATGAACGTGAACGTTGCTCAGACCTTCAACTTTCTGCCGGTTCCCACCGACATCCATTTCGGTTGTGGCGTCCTGCGCGATTTGCCGGAGCGCGTTCGGTCTGCCGGCGCCACCAGGCCATTCCTGGTTACCGATCCGGGGGTCTGCGCTGCCGGGATTCTGGACGAGGTCACCGCGATACTGCGCAAGGCGGATATGGGCTTCACGCTCTGCGACCGGGTGAAACCCGATTCCGGCTCCGCCCTGATCGATGAGACAGCCGCGGAACTCAAGCGCAGCGGATCGGACGTAGTGGTCGGAATCGGAGGCGGCAGTTCGCTCGATACAGCCAAAGCGGTGGCGGCGCTGGCCACCAATGCGGGATCGTCCCTCGATTATGTCGGCCTGCACAAGGTCCGCAACCGGCCGATGCCCATGATTGCCATTCCCACGACTGCGGGGACCGGCAGTGAGGTTACTTTGTGGTCGGTCTTCACGGATGACACCCGATCGATCAAGGTGGCTATCGGCGGCGTGATGATCTATCCCACGGTGGCGCTGTGCGATCCGGATCTCACGTTGGGATTGCCGCCGCTCCTGACCGCCGCCACCGGCATGGATGCCCTGGCGCATGCTATCGAGTGTTACACCAACAATGCGTGCCAGCCCATCTCGGGCGCGCTCGCGCTCGCAGCCATCCAACTGATCGGGCGGCATCTGCGCAGCGCGGTTTTGAACGGGCGCAACCGGGAATCGCGTTACGGCATGATGCTCGCCGCCACCATGGCGGGAGTCGCCATGAACCCCACGCGGCTCGGACTGGCGCATGCTCTGGCGATGCCGCTGGGGAGCTGGAATCTGCGCGTCCCGCACGGAATCGTGTTGGCGGTGACTCTGCCGGCGGTGATGGAATTCAACTATCTGGCCGAGCCGGACCGGTTCGTGGACGTGGCCCAAGCGCTGGGCGAATCGGTGGAGCATCTTCCGCGCATGGAAGCGGCCGGGCGCGCGGTCAGCGCAGTCAGGAGCCTGGCGCACGACATAGGGATCCCCAGCAGTCTGGCCGATTACGGACTGCGCGAGGAGCATGTCCGCGGGGTAGTGGACGAGGCGATGAAGAGCGGAAATGTTCCGGTGAACCCTCGCCGCACTTGTGCCGAAGACCTGGCACGCATCTTGAGACAGGTGATCTAGCCATGCAACCGTATGCGAATTTCATTGCCGGGAAATGGGTAGCCCCCGAGGCGGGGGATTACTACGCTACGCACAACCCGGCGCATCCCGAAGAGGCGTTGGGAGAGTATCCGAGTTCGGGGAAGCCGGATGCCGAGGCGGCCGTGGCAGCCGCCAGCTCGGCGATGGCGGCTTGGGGAAGCGCGCCGGGTCCGCAACGCGGTGCGATCCTGTTCCGGTTCGCACAGCTTCTGGAGGACTCCCGAAGCGAGTTGGGAAAGATCGTCACGCTGGAACAGGGAAAGGCTCTTGGCGAAGCCCTGGGAGAGGTGTCGCGAGCGGTAGTCGAAGCGCGCTACATGGCAGGAGAAGCCAGCCGCCCCGGAGGCCAGACGTATCCCAGCGAGCGCGCGGGCTTCTCGTGCCAGACCGTAGCGGAGCCTCTGGGCGTAGTCGCGACCATCAGCCCGTGGAACTTTCCGGTGGTGACGCCCGTGCGCAAGATCGCCCCGGCGATCGCATTCGGCAACACGGTGGTCTTCAAGCCCGCCTCGCTGACTCCCTGGTCGGCGGTCTACCTGATGCAGTTGCTGGAGAAGGCGGGTCTGCCGGCGGGCGTGGTGAACCTGGTGATCGGACCGGGCTCGTCCGTGGGGGATTGCCTGGTGGCCGACCGGCGTGTGCGAGGCATCAGCTTCACGGGTTCGAGCGACATCGGGGGTCGCGTCGCGGAGATGGCGGCACGCCGCTTCGCCAGCGTGCAGCTCGAGCTGGGCGGCAAGAATCCCGCCGTGGTGCTGGACTACGACGACCTGGACGGCGCCGCGCGGGAGATCGTATCGGCTGCGTTTCTCTGCAGCGGCCAGCGGTGTACGGCACTCAGCCGCGTGATCGTCGGCGAGGCACAGGCGGATGCCCTGGTGGAGCGCATTCTGTGCCAGGTTGCCAAGATCAGGGTCGGCGACGGACTGGTGGAAGGCACCACCATGGGGCCGCTGATCAGCAAGGCGCAATTCCAGATCGTGGATAGTTACGTGCGGAAGGGCATCGAGGAGGGATGTGCGGTGCTGGCGGGCGGCCGTCCACTCACCGGGAACCCCGGCCGCGACGGCTACTACTATGCGCCCACGGTCTTCGACCGTGTCGCGCCGGACTCGCCCTTGGCGCGTGAAGAGATCTTCGGGCCGGTCCTGCCGGTAATTCGTGTACGTGACGCCGAAGAAGCGCTGACGGTGGCCAACGGAACCCGATACGGACTGGCGGCCGCGGTGTTCACCTCCCGGCCGGAGCTGATGCACAAGTTCGCTACGGGGATCGAGGCCGGTATGATACACATCAATCATGGGACGGCGAGCCAGGCACACGTGCCCTTCGGCGGAAGGAAGGATTCCGGTCAAGGTGCTTTTTCCATCGGTCCGACGGCCCGGGATTTCTTCACCAACGTAAAGGCCGTCTATGCCAAGTGGTAAGGCCCCCAAGAACCCCTTGGGTCAAATGCTCGAACCGCTGTCCGAAACGCCGCAACTGGGGACCCGCGTCTACCAGGCGCTGGTGAACAGCATCGTGAGCGGCCAGATCGAGGCCGGAGCACCGTTGCGTCCCGACGTCATCGCACGCCAACTGGAAGTCAGCACCACGCCGGTAAGGGAAGCGATGCACCGGCTGGAAGGAGACGGGCTGGCCATCAAGGTGCCGTACCAGGGTTGGTTCGTACGCGAGTATACCGAACAGCAGGTGCGCGAGCTCTACGAGCTGCGGGCTGCCCTGGAGTGCTTCAGTGTTCGCCTGGCGTGCCGCCGAATCACCGAGGAGGAGATGACCTGGCTGCGGCAACACCAGAAAACGGGCGAAGCGGCCCTGGCAGCCGGAGACATGGATGCGTATCGCATCTACAACCGGGATCTGCATGCGGCCATCATGAAAGCGGCCCGGAACTCGTACCTGTTCCCGATGATGGGCCAGCTCCGTTTGCAGAGTGAAATGCTCATGGCCAAGACGATCCGCATTATCGGGAGGCCCGTGCGCGCCATCGAGGAGCACCACAAACTGGTCGAGCTCATCGGCCAGCGAGATGGCAAAGCCGCGGAGCAACTGATGGAGCATCATATCTTGAGCGCGCTCGAGGACATCATCCGGTGGGGGCAGAATGGCGATGGAAACGCTTGAGCGGAGTTGCACTCGCCCGATTCACCGCCACCCGATGTACGGCCGGCATGGGGTACCACATTTGCGCTAGTTTGATGGATATCCAGGAGTCGCTTTGACCTCCGCGATCTGTTTGTCGTGCCGAATCGTGTGCAGAGGCACGTAGATGAGCCACTGATAAGCGTTGAGCGTGCCGAAGGTGGGGAACGGGTGCACGACCGTATGTTCCTTCACGGCCATCTGGGTCTCGCTAGCAAACTTTAGGATGTCGATGCGCTGCTTCTCAAAACGTTCCCTGACTTGAGCGCGCGTGAGCCCCTCGTGCGGCACGATCGGCTCGGGCGCCACCGCCTTGCCTTGTCGCGACGGCATCACCCGGATGAGGAGTTCTGTCTTGCCTTTCGTCTGCTCCTCCCAAGCTGGGTTTGGAGGAGCTGCCACAGCCTTTCGGACGAAGTCAAAGAGCAGAGCTTCGGCCAGAACGATATGTTCTGCAGTCTCACCTACCGACCATCGCTCGGGCGCGGGCTTCCATTTCCACTGAGCCTCGGAGACGCGGTCGATGGCGGCGAAAAATTCCATATGCGATTCGTCGAGCCACTTGAGGACTTGAGTGCGTTCCTCTGCGGAGATATGCGGGTCGGCTGCGCGTAGTGGCACGCAAAGTACAGCGAGGCACAGCAGCGATTTCATGGTCCATATTAGGATGGAGGTGGCTGTGGCGCCCGCATGATTGCGAGTATCGGGCTTGGGATCTCCGGCCTTAAGACTTGCCAAGGCAACGAGGCCGGTCATTACGAACTGTCGTCGTATCTGCATGGTCTTCTCTATCGGATTTTACTGCTACCTGAATTACGAATGAGGGCGGTAGAAATCGACACGATAGAGCAAGATCGGAGGAGCCAACGCTGCTTTGTCGCGGTTGCGGCAGTTGCGCCCCGATCTCGTGGAACCGCGTCGCAAACCTATAGAAGGGCCGTTATAATGATCGAAGGTCTCAGGCGCGTTGAGGCGCCGAAGCCTGGCATTGAAAATGAGCGACCACACTGTCCGCCAGGGTGAACACCTAACCCGTATTGCCGAAAAATATGGTTTCCGCGATTTCCACACTATCTGGGACGACGGGGCCAACAGCAAATTGAAAGCCAAGAGGTCGAGCCCCAATGTCTTAAACCCGGGCGACGTTCTACAGGTGCCGGAGAAATCGCCTCCGACGGAAAGCCGGCCGACGACCAAGATTCACATCTGGCAGGTGCCAAGCAACACGCTGGATCTTGAGATCATCGTGAAGGATGAAAACGACGAACCCAGGAAGGATACCCCATGCAGCCTTACCATTGAAGGCGACAAGCAGGACCTAAGCACCGACCCGGACGGTCGGATTCGGAAGGATGACCTGCCGTTCCGGTCGGAGATCGGAAGCCTGGTGGTTGACAACCTCGAGATCCCTCTGCGGATCGGACACATGGATCCTGTGGACGAGCTGAGCGGAAAGATCGCCAGATTGAATAACCTGGGGTACGATGCGGGCGACATCGATGAAGATACAGACGAAACCAGTGAGAAGTTTCGTTCCGCCGTGGAAGAATTTCAGTGCGACCACAAAATCCACGTTGACGGAATTTGCGGCACCGCGACGCAAGCGAAGCTCAAAGAAGTGCACGGATGTTAGTTAGCCCGGGTTGTGGCCGCGGTGGAGATGGTTCCGTCGCCGCTTGATACCGTCACCGTTGCGGAGCCGGTCGTGGTTCCGGCCGGGATAATAAAAGCAGCCTGCCGCGGGTAGGCATACAAGAGCCTTGCCTCGCGCACGGTTCCGGCGCTGTCCTGGATTGTGACAATGGTCCCGGTGCCTGAAGTGGCGGCAAGATTGGAGCCGAACGCCGTAGCGATGCTTTCCGGCGCCATCGGCGGCGCCGGCGGTCTTGCCACGGTTCACGTAATACCGCCAGTCGATTTTACCGCTGCCCAGCAGTCGCGTGATCACGGAAAAGGAGTAAGACTGCGTTGGGGCTGGCCGGTACCGATGTATCCGCCGCTCTGCGCCGCCAGCATGTAAAGGTGGGCGGTCAGGCTGTAGGAAGTGATGGACTCGAAGAGCCGATCCTGCAGGACGTAGAGGCTGGCGTAGTTCCAGTAGTTGGAAAGCTCGCGAGAATCGTGCCATCCCATCACCTCCCCGGGCTTCTGCGTCGATCCGGCGATAAAGCCGTCCATCAGCCCGCCGTCGATGCAATTCAGCGCGTTGGCCCAGTTGTGCGCTCCGCCCTGGTTGACCAGCCGGGCATCGTGGCTGGGCGCCACGCACGGCCCGCCGGCCGGATTGGGAACGCAAACGCCGGGAGGTATGCCTTCGACCCCGGGATACGTACCGAAGTAGTGATCGAAGCTGCGGTTCTCCTGCATGATGAAGACGAAATGCTGGATTCTGTCCAAGCCCGGCGGAGCGGCAGGCGGCGGGCTGGTTTGAGTGGGTGCGCGACCTGCAACCAGGAGCGCCGCCAGAATCACCGGTACCAACGCGAGGCTGGCGCTGAGATTTCGATCCCGCTCGATCACACTCGATATAAAACCGCGGCGCAGGCGGTAGTTGCGGTAGCGTCGGCAGGTCCGCAACCGCGCGCAACTGCGTCCGGGCCCGAGCAGGTCTCACCTACAATAGGTATTACGCCACCCAACGGACTCAAACCCGGTCTGCGCGCGACCTGCGTTCACGCGCAGATCATTTGCTCGGAACGCGTCGATGGCTCGGTGAAGCCTTATTGTGGTACGCTGGCTCAGTTCCGAGAAGGCTTCCGTTCTGTTCACAAACCGCCAAAGGCTAGTAGGCTAGGAGGAGGAAGTGCCGCTCGTGAGTAGGGTCGCTCTGGCAGTGGCGTTCTCCGTCGCGATCATCTCCCAGTGCGAAGGACAGAACCGCACAGTGCCCCCTGCGACGAGAGATAGGGTGACCTGGGGCGATCTCGGCAACGGCTACTACCGGAATCCCATCCTCAAGGCCGATTATTCGGACCCGGATGTGATTCGCGTCGAAGACGACTTTTATCTGGTGGCCTCCGATTTTCATTTCGTCGGAATTCAGGTACTGCATTCGAAGGACCTGGTGAACTGGCACGTGATCGGACAGGTTTTCGATCGGCTGTCGATGAGCCAGAAGTACGACGAGATGATGGGCTATGGCGAAGGTACTTGGGCTCCGGCGCTTCGCTATCATGCGGGCGAATTCTACCTGTTTGTCTGCACACCCCTGGACGGTCTGTTCATGTGGCATACCACGAATCCGGCGGCCAAATGGTCGGACATGGTTACTGTCAAAGGGGTGAGCGGGTGGGAGGACCCGTGCCCGTTCTGGGACGATGACGGGCAAGCCTACCTGGTCCACAGCAAGGTCGGTGCCGGCCCGCTGATTCTGCACCGGATGACTGCCGATGGCACACAACTGCTGGATGATGGCGTGACGGTTTACACGGGTCCTATCGCGGAAGGACCGAAGATGTTCAAGCGCAATAGCTATTACTATATTTCGCATCCGGAAGGCGGCGTCGAGGGCGGCTGGCAAACTGTGGAGCGCGCACGCAACATCTACGGACCATACGAGCGCAAGATCGTGCTCTTGGACGGACCTCATCAGGGTGGCCTGCTGGACTTGCCCAACGGAGAAGCATGGTTCATCGGCTTCAAGTCGACTGGATGGTTGGGCCGCATCTGTTATCTGGAGCCGGTGAAGTGGGGCGATGACGACTGGCCGGTTTTTGGAGACAATGGGCAAGCAGTAGACGTATGGAAGAAGCCCGCCGTCATGCCTGAACAAGAATACCGCCCCCTGACCAGCGATAGCTTCGATGCGGAGACCTTGAATCCGATCTGGCAGTGGAATCAGAACCCGGTAGCTGCCTCGTGGTCGCTCAGCGCCCGCCAGGGGTTTCTGCGACTTTACGGGCTCCCTGCCGAAGACCTCAGCCTTGCGCGGAACACGCTGACGCAAAAGCTGTGGGACGACTTCGGAACGATAAAGATCCAGTTGGACCTCACCGGTCTGTCAGAAGGCCAACGCGCGGGATTAACGTTCCTCAGCGGAGCGGAATTCAGTTGGGTCGGCGCGGAGAAAACAGCGGACGGCTGCCGGGTCGGCCCATCGACCGGCACCTGCGGAACGTTGTGGCTTCGCGGAGAATACCGCGAGGGCGCCGCCAGTCTTCTGTATAGTCTGGATGGAAGGTCCTGGTCCGATTCCGGACAGCAAATCACGCTTCACCCCGGATTCGGGAAGGGAGCCCGGTTCGGTTTGTTCTGTTACGGTCCGGGCAGCGGATATGTCGACGTGGCCCGCGTAAGCTACCAATACCGCTCGGGTGGAGAATGACAGCCGATCTCAGCTCCGGTCGGTGCTCCGACGTGCGTTCACGCGCAAACAATCCGTTCCGACCGCGGCTCGGTGTTTCTCAACTGCTCACTATCCGGTAGCGATCCTACGTTTTCCGAAGTATCCGCGCTTGCCAGTGCTGGAATGCTCCGGCTTTTTCATGTTGGCGCGCCCACGATACCCCCGACGCTGGCGGGACGTCTCGTACTGCCAGGTTGCGTTCCGCGGCGCAAGGTGGCGCCTGTTTTCGCGGTGCGGTCTCGAAAAGCAACTGGGGGGGAAACTGGGGGTACCCCGTGGGGTCCGCCCCATAGGCGCTAAGATAAGGCCGTTTGCCAAGATGAAGTCTGCGGTGGGCGATCCAGTCTTGAGGCCCGCTTTTGGTTGCAACTTCCCAGAACGGGACTTGGGGACAATGCCCGAACCCACGTCTACGGGCAGGGCGTAATCCGACCAAATGGACCGGCCACGTCGATTCTTCTCTCCGCGTGGCCAAGCCGCAGCAATCAAGTCCGAACAGAGAGCGGCCAAGTAGATACCGGGGCTGCGGATGGCCTATGCGGTTGCTGTGGGCGGTCTTGCCGTGAAAGGCGTTTCGTCGTGGGGGATACCGGCAAGGTTTTCCAATTTGGCGATGGTAATGTCGCGCAGGAAGGCCGCGGCATTTTGGTCGTAGGCCCGATACTGCGGTCCGCTACCGCCGAGTTGTTTGATGGCACCGGTGGCACTGCGAGAGACCGCGACGAGCACGCGGCTCTGATCGTGCTGGAGTGCTTGCGTGATAATCCTGTTGATGTGGTCGTCACGGAAGCTGTACCCAATGGTCAGGATGATCTTCGCCTCCAGGCTGTACCGCCGAAGTTCATACGCATAGAAGAGGTACGGGTCGATGTACTGCATTTTGTAGTCCGTTCCGAAGATCAGATCCGGCTCTGCTTGTGGCGTGGCGGCGAGCTTGAGAATGTTGCCTTCATGTTTTTCGCGATACCACGTGATGCTGCCGTGGAGCTTATACAGGTAGATGTGCGGCGCCTCTTCGTCGCGTGCTTCGAATCGGCGGAAATCCCAAGATTCCGTGGTCTTGTCGAACCCCATCTCCAGCGGCCGTTCCTTAGCGTGGTGTTCGAGGCAAAGGTCGTAGTTGAGACTGAAGATCCGGACCGCGAAGTTGAGCTCTGTCAGC
>JAIQFL010000609.1 GCA_020073365.1 Terriglobia bacterium
CTGGATCACCTACTCAAATCCGTTGTCCCAGAGGAAAAAGCAGAGCACTTTCAGGAGGCGTTCAGCCCCCCTGCGACCGAGGTCGACTGCTGGAGATCGGCTGTCCACGGCTGAGTCGTCCAGCGACGCCGGGTGCGTGTCCTTAATGGCTTCGTCTAGCGTACACCAACAACGCTTTAACTCGTCGAGACCATCCCGGACCGGCGTCGGCACTGCCGGCTCTTGTAACCCGAGCACTCGGAGGGCCTCACGCAAGACAGTCGCAGCAGCAAGACCCTCCAACTGCTGACGATCGCAACCAGACTTGAGCGCAAGACGCGTTGCGTCTGTGGGACGAAGAACGGTGCCGAGGAGATCAGAAACGAGCGTTCGGTACTCGAGCCGTTGGTACGCCCACTCACAAAAGCGGGGTTCCGGGTCGCCGGTCATCTTCGCATAGACGGAGTCTTCCATGGTGAGGAGGTTCTCATGGACTGCATTTGCGGAGTCGAGTGCAGCGAGAGCAGCATATAGCCGCCGCACCGGAGAGGTGGCATTATCGGTCACGGCCTGTCCTCTTGGACCTTCCACCGCGTAAATGCCTCGCGTACGGCTGCCGACTTCTCGCGAAAATCATTCAAATCCGGGAAGAGGCTGCGGACATCACTGGGGCGAAGCAATTCGCCGACGAACTCTTCAGGCGAGAGGTTCGCTCTGACCAAGAACGCGCCGAATTGGCCACGGTCATGTTCAATGTCGAAGCCCAGCGCGCGACACTCGTTACCGAGCCAGTTCTCACGTGCCGCGAGCTCTCGAAGGAATCGTTCCCAATTGCCTGAATCAAAATACGCCGAAAGCCACTTCGCTAGGTGACCGGATTGTTGCAAGTCACCGAACTCGTTCGTCAACTCAGCCCCTAGAGGAGAAGCCCAGAGCTCTGCCGCAGTTGTGCTGAAGTCAACGGTCGGGTCATGCGCGAGTCGATCCCATAAGGTGCGCATGCGCCTCTCCAACAGTTCGCGGTCTCTCGCAGCAGGCAACCCGAGTGTTACTGTGTTCGTAGTTCCGACGGCACTGCGCGCCAGAATCTCTCGGGACCAGTCCTCTTGAAGTTCGGCAAGTGGGCGCTGAGATACGAACACGACACCACTGCCAGACCCACGGGATACCACGATGTAGAGCAGCCGCTGAAAGTCGGCGACTTCTTTCTCGTCCACTAGGTTCGCCGCGCGGTCCCAATCGTCCAGCAGAAGCACCAACCTGCCCTCGCGGCCCTGCCAAGATGAGAGTTCCTGGCGCAGACGACTCAGCAAAGCGCTCCGCTCGAGCGTAGCTAATCCAATCGCGACCACAGTCGCATCGGTCAACCGTTCACGGAGAATACGAAGGAGCGTCGTTTTTCCTGTGCCCCTAGGCCCCACCAAATTCACTACTGCGCCTTCAGTTAGCGCGGTCGTAATCTCTCCAATGGCTCTCTGCTGTTCTTCCCCCAAGAAGATCTCTCTTGAGTCGAGCTGGTCTTCGCCATTCCCTTGAGAAACAAGAACCACATCGGTCTCGCGTTCGATGCGTAAGAACCGATCGGGCGTCAGCACAAAATCAGCCGCAGCAAGATCCTCGTACGGAACAGTGCGGGCTGGCAGGCCAGCGCTGTCGCCTGCAACGATTGCGCGGATAGATTTGACGTCGGCTGAAGCAATGTCGCCAGTCTTCACGTCCCAGGCAGCACTGCGACCATCGACAAAGACAACGCCATTTTCCCACTTGCGATCAATCACCAGTACCGCGGTAGTGATGCTGGTTCCAAACAGGAGTCCAGCGGGCAGCTGGATGACTGAGCGAAGAAGGTGCTCTTCGATCAGCTTGCGGCGGATGGCAGCTGTTTGCGCGCGGAACAGACTGCCCTGCGGAACCAAAATGACGGCGCGGCCTTCACTTGCCAATAGCTGCTGTGAACGGCACAAGAACGCGTCCTCAAGCTGTAGCAACCTCGTCCCACGGGGGACACCAAGGTGCGGGGCGCCACCTGCCGTCGCGGGCATTCGTCCAAATGGAGGATCGCAGATGACGCGGTCGAAAAGACCGTCCGAAGTTGCCAGTGCGTCGCCCAGCCTCACGGCACGTGCGTCGAGTCCGCAGACCCAGAGGCTAATTCGTCCAAGTGCCCAGGAACTTTTGTTGTTCTCGGTCCCGGATATACGCAAGGAGCCAGGATCAGCACCAACGTCAGCTACTTGTCGAGCGCACTCGACGAGGAGCCGACATGCGCCTGCTGCAGGGTCATGCACGGAGAGCCCTGGGCCCAGATCCGCGAGTCCTGCGAGAAGACGAGCTACTCCCCCACCCGTGGAGTATTCACCACGACTCCGCTCCGCATGAGCGAGCTGCACGATGAGTCGATCGAGCGCAGCGCCGAGAATCCAAGGCGCTTCAAAGGTCGCAGGATCGAGCGAAATACGGGCTAGAGCGCGAACGAGCAGTTGCAGCAACTTCCCTTGAGTAGCGGGTTTACCCTCATCGAGCCCACCGAGCGCGCCCGCGAGAGACGGCTCTCGTTCCTCGACCAAGTGTCGCCTGCGTTGGAGAACTGTGGCGAGGTCTTCGGGCGCGAGGCCAATGAGGTCACCCCACGCCGGAGAAGCTGATTGGCCAGACGTTAGCCTCGGTACAGACATGGATCCAGGGAGCAGTTGCCTAGCGGAGAGGAGATTGCGGTGCCGCGCTCGCTCCTCAGCTGCCTTGAGGGCAACGGCCGCCAATATGGTGTCGCGATAGTCCGACAGCGCGAGCTGGCCGCGGAACGTATCGAAGACATCTCGGAGACCGATGTAGAGCGCATCGACGCTTAGCTGCGTCATCGCTTCATTATATGGGCATGTCACTACTTAGGCATTACAGAGATCCCGAGTCGATTCTGAGGCTCGGCAATGGTCGGCATTTGCATACGCGGCCTCGGCGGCTACGAGTTCTACCAGTGAGATGATGTTGATTGGAGCCGTTCGCGAGCGCGCCACGCGTTCCACAAACATGTGGTTTCGGAATGGCCCAAAGCGCACGCATTGCATGTGCGGAATCAGCGAGCTGCAGCTTCGAGCAGCATCAGGTTTTCGGAACACTCCTAACGAGCATGGAACTGCGGCCTTTCTTCTATCCAGTGCCCCTGAGCAGATCCGCTGGTTTGACTGTGAGCACGGGCGCCATCTCCACGATGTTTATGAGGCCAATGTTTCTTCCCCCCGCACTAACCCATGTTCGCACTTCTGTCGAGTCGCGGGTCCGGGATTCCACGGCTGGATCACGAAACGCTGGACGATTCTTCCAGGTTCGATGAAGATACCGTGGCGATTGAACCATCCCATCAGGAGCACACTGTGAAGCTACGAGTTGCGGCAGTGATGTTGGCAGCCACGCTGGCGGGTGCGGCAGGCGCACAGGACAGCGCTATCCCACGCGACGCCCAGCAGATCATGAACCACTTCAGCAAGGCGGCGCTGCGGGCGCACATGCGCTTCCTGGCCGACGATCTCTTGGAAGGCCGAGGCACCGGCACGCGCGGCCAGGAACTGGCGGCAAAGTATATCGCCGAGGAATTTGAGGCCGCCGATCTGGAGCCCGCAGGCGCAAACGGCACTTATTTCCAGACCGTCCCCTTTCGCCGGATCACCGTGGACCGGGCCAACTGCGAGGTCTCCCTCACCCGCGGCGGCCAGCCGACGGCTGCGCTGAAGTGGGGCGAGGATTTCCTGATGGGAGGCAACGCGGGTTCGCCCGATGCGAGTGTCGAGGCGCCGGTGGTGTTCGTTGGCTTCGGAGTCGTGAACCGCAATCGCAACTATGATGACTACGCCGGCATGGACGTCAAAGGCAAGATCGTGGCCATGCTAGGGGGCGCGCCCAGCACCTTCCCCTCCGAGGAGCGCGCTCACTTCGCCTCGGGGCGGGAGAAGTACAGGGAAGCGGCGACGCGGGGGGCGGTCGGGATCATCGGGCTGCGCACGCCAGACGGCGAAAAGATCCTGCCCTGGTTCCGCACCGTCATCGGAGCCGAGCTGCCGGCGTTCCGCTGGCTGGACGCCGACGGGGTTCCCAACGACTTCTTCCCGCAGCTCAAGGCATCGGCAACGCTGTCGTTGGCGGCGGCAGAGCGACTATTCGCAGGCGCGTCGAAGTCGTGGGCCGCGGTGCTCATGGACGCCGCAGCCGGCAAGCCGCAGGCATTCGACCTTGCGGTTAGCGCGCGGCTACACGCAGTGAGCCACCACGAGGCGGTTACCAGTCCCAACGTGGTGGGGGTGCTGCGCGGCTCCGATCCGGCGCTTGCCAACGAATACGTGGTGTACACCGCCCACAGCGATCACCTCGGCATTGGAAGAGCCGTGAACGGCGACAGCATCTACAACGGAGCTGTGGACGACGCCTCGGGCGTCACCGCGCTGATCGAAATGGCCCGCGCCTTCGCCAGCCTGCCCAAGGCTCCGGCGCGGTCGATGATGTTTCTGGCCGTCACCGGCGAGGAGAAAGGCCTGCTGGGATCCGACTACTTCGCGCACTTTCCCACCGTGCCCATCCGCAGCCTGGTGGCCGACATCAACATGGACGGCGC
>JAIQFL010000157.1 GCA_020073365.1 Terriglobia bacterium
CCGGTTTTCAGGGCATTCATGCTGGAACGGGCCTTGCCGGCGGCGGAGCGCGGGCCCGTGGAACGGTTGGGATGGGCGCCGGGTTGCGGAGGTTTCATCATAAGTGCTTTCAAAAATGGAAAAGGCCGGGGCGCACCGGACGAAATGTCAGTCTGGGGAGGCCGGCCTTTGGTGGGTTGGATATCCTACCTGACTTCATGGTGGCACACGGGAATGGTGCCAGGGTCTATTTGAGGCCGTAAACTCTTGAAACGACTGGTGGGGAAATTTCCTCGTGCTCGTGATCGTGTTCCGGCCAATGGTCGGGGAGGCGGGCAGCGCACACACCTGTTGCTTTCCCAATGGAAAATATGACATCCTCGTGTTGGCAAGCCAAATGAAGGCAGAGTAAAGCGAGACGGCATGAAGCAAAAAATGGATGTTCAGCAGGGCACGCTGGCCCTGATGGTACTGAAGACCCTCGATGTGTTGGGGCCATTGCACGGCTATGGCATCGCGCGGCGAATTGAGCAAATCAGTGGTGACTTGCTCGCGGTGAATCAGGGTACCCTTTATCCCGTCCTGCTGAGGCTGGAACAGGAGGGCGCCGTCGCATCGGAGTGGAGCCCCTCGGAGAACAACCGCCGAGCGCGCTTTTACCGGCTGACGCGTGCGGGACACAAATTACTGGAAGCCGAAAAGAACGATTGGGAGCAGAGAGCGGCGATCATCGCGCGCTTCTTTGAAGTGAAAGCGCAGGACCTGGGATGAGAGCCCTGAATCGGTTATTCACACGCCTTCTCAACTTCACGGCCAGGCGCCGCGGCGACGAACGGCTCCGAGAAGAGATTGAATCGCACATAGCGGCCCAAACGGAAGAGAACATCCGCGCCGGCATGACTCCCGCGGAAGCCCGCCAAGCGCGCCTGAGGTTCGGGGCGATGGCGGCGGTTCGGGGAGACTACCACGCCGAAGAGGGCCTGCCATTCGTGGAGAACCTGCTGCTGGATGTTCGCTACGCGCTTCGCCTGCTTCGCAAGTCTCCCACGTTCACAATCGTAGCCTTAGTCACTCTGATGCTGGGGATTGGGGCAAACGTCGTCGTCTTCGGAGTGGTGAATGCGGTCCTGCTGCAGCCGCTGGAGGTGAGCGACCCACAGGGCCTGTATCAGATTCGCCACAAGCCGTGGATGACCGCACGGCTACTGACTACGTCGTATCCCGCGTTTGAGGATTTTCGGCAGCGGAACACCACCTTCAGCGGGATGGCCGGAGTTTATGGATATTCTCATGCGCGACTGAAATGGCGTAACGCGGTGATGGGCGTTCACGGCGATTTGGTCACCGGCAATTATTTCGATCTCCTGGGCGTGCAGCCGGAGGTAGGACGGTTCTTCCACGCGGCGGATGAGCATGGCCCGGATTCAGCGCCGTATGTGGTGTTGAGCGATGCTCTGTGGCGAAGCGCGTTTCATGCCGATCAGGGCGTAGCCGGGACGACCGTGGTGCTCAACAAGCATCCGTTTACGGTGGTTGGCGTGGCGCCGGCGCGGTTCCACGGCGCGGAGAAGTTTGTGTGGCCGGACTACTGGATGCCCATGGTGAACGAGCAGCAGGTGGAGGGGGCGGACTACCTGCATAGCCGGACATCCATCACTGTTACGGTGATTGGCCGCCTTAAGCCGGGCGTGACGCCCCAATGGGCGACGGAAAATCTGAATGCGATTGCGGCCGAGCTGGCGAAGGAGTATCCGGAGACCGACGACGGACAGCCGCTGCGGCTGATCCATCCGGGACTTCTCGGGGACAATGGTGATGTCATTCGCGGATTTCTTTACAGCGTGACCGTGCTGGCGCTGCTGGTGCTCGGGGCGGCATGCGCGAACCTGGCAACTCTGTTTGCATCGCGCGCGGCCGATCGCAGCCGGGAACTGGCGCTCCGTGTGGCCCTTGGAGCGAGCCGGCGGCGGCTGGTGCGGCAACTGCTGACCGAGGCGGTGATGGTATCGCTGATGGGCGGAGCAGCGGGGGTGGTGAGCGCGGACCTGCTGTTGGGTGTGTTGAACCGGTCGCAGATGTTCGTTGGCTCTCTGACAGTAAGCGTGGATGCGCGTGTGTACCTGGCAGGCCTGGCGTTGACACTGGGAAGCGCGCTCTTGTTTGGGATGGCTCCGGCGTGGCAGACGTGGCAGAGCAATCCGCTGCAGATGATGAAGAGCGGATCGGCGGATCGAATGCACCTGCACCGGTTTGCCCTGCGTGACCTGTTGTTGGGCGCGCAAATTGCAATCTGCACGCTGCTGGTAACGGCCTCCCTGGTGGCGGTGCGCGGT
Source organism: Terriglobia bacterium (assembly GCA_020073365.1). Classification (GTDB taxonomy): domain Bacteria; phylum Acidobacteriota; class Terriglobia; order Bryobacterales; family Bryobacteraceae; genus JAIQFL01. The sequence continues at coordinate 2,313 of JAIQFL010000157.1, forward strand.
ATGGTGCGCGCGCTGCACGTTCCCCTGGGTATCCAGCCGCAGGGAGCGATGCTGGCCGATCTGGACCTAAGCCAGCTGGGACAGGCAGACGACGTGGCGATCGAGAAAGTGAAAGCGATGATTGAGGCGCTGCGGAGCACCCCCGGTGTGACGGCCGCGGGTACGGTCAGCCGCACGCCCTTCACCGGCGGGATGCGTGGGATTCCGATTTTCCGGCCAGGCACGACTGACTTCAAGCTGAACAATTCCGCGCTGGCGCCGTACGTGTTTACCATGATGTCGCCGGGATACCTGGAGGCTGCCGGCACCCGGCTACTGAGCGGGCGGGATGTCTCATGGCATGACACGACAAGGACGCCATATGTCGCAATCGTGAACGAAACCTTCGCGCGGAAGATGTGGGGCGGAACGCGGGCCATCGGACAGCACTTCATTTTGAGGGGCAACCTGACGGAAGTAGTGGGTGTGGCGGAGGACGGTAAATACCACGACCTGCAAGAGTCGCCGCAGCCTGTGGTGTATGTGCCGTTGTCGCAAAGCGAGCAACGCGAAACGGTTTTCGTGGTGCGGTCGCGGCGGGCGCCGGGCGAGATGGCGGCGGCGATCAAACGCACACTGAGCCGCATCGAGCCGAATGTGCCAATCTCGGTGCAGAACTGGGCGGGTGACCTCGAGGGGGAACTGTTCCCGGCACGGGCGGCGACAGTGGCACTGGGCGTGATGGGCCTGCTGGCGGCGATGCTGGCGGTGACGGGCATCTTCGGTATGGCGGCCTACAGCGTGAGCCGGCGGAAGAAGGAGCTGGGCATCCGCGTGGCATTGGGCGCGCGCCAGACGCAAGTGATGAGCGCGGCGGTAGGGCGGCCAATCGTGCTGCTCGGCGTGGGATCGGTGGTGGGTCTGCTGTCGGGCGTCTTCGCGAGCCACCTGCTGGGGCAGATTGTGTATCAGGCGAATCCGCGGGATCCCGTGGTGGTGGGCGGCGCGGTGCTGACGATGGGGCTGCTGGGCATTGCAGCGTCCGCCATTCCAGCCGGGCGAGCGCTTGCCGTCGATCCATCCATACTCATGCGGGAAGATTGAGGCAGGTGAATAGCAAGGCCGGCTTCGCGAAATTCTGTCGGGTCGCCATTGTAATTGTTCCGCACGAACTTAGCGGGTCGTCTTTAACGTAATCGTTCTAACCGGCTCTCGCAGCAGGAGCGCTCCGAAAAGAGTTGATTGCGCAGGCAAAGTTGTCCGTGGCTTCGTTGGAGAGAAGATCGCTGGCCGGCTGCTGTCTGCCACATGGTTGCCAAGCTATTCTCGCGCGCAAAGGCGACGATCATCCCGGCGGCGCTGGCGGTGTGGCGATTGACCAGCAGCACGGCCCTTCCGTGAAACCGTCTCGGGCCGAGCCCTTCGGCTTCGAGCACGATGGGCTTCTTCGCCAGCATTGCAGGCGCGAACCGCAGACCGAGGAGCCAAAGATTCTTGGTCGTGTCTGGAATGCGACAGAAACGAGGAAAGCCCAGCTTTACGGTTGCTGCGGGGTCTCAAAGCTTACCGGGTGCGACAAGTTCCGGCCGCGAGCAGCGGGCCATCCGCTCGCACTGCTTCCCCGGGGACGCTGTAATCGGCTATCCTCTCCTAATGTCATCCAATTTCCTATACCGCTCTCGTGCCGTACGCGCTATGGTGCTCTTGCACGAGGAACATCTTCGCCGCTTCGTCCAGACTTGGCGGCTGGCCCTGGCGACCTCGGTGAGGCTCCTACCGACCGATGACCCCGCCTATGCCTCGCTGGGCGCATTAGGACGGCATGTGCTGAACGCGGCCGGCGGATACCTGGTCTGGATGTGCGAGGTGTTGACATTACCCGACCCCGCAATCCGACCTGCCCCGGACGCGACTGCCATAGTCCGCGATGCGGACGACTACGTGGAGCACGTTCTCGAGCGGTGGCGGGCCGGCCCGCTACGGGAAGTTTCCCACGAACAATTGGAGACTCCCGAGTACCCATCGCGATGGCAGACGCGCTACTGTATCGACTCGATGTTGGAGCACGCTGTCATGCATCCCATCCGCCACGCCTTCCAATTGGATGAGCTGATCAAGGATCGCTAGCTTCTCGGACCGGGCAGTTGGGTGTTCCCCTGCGTTGCGAACGCCATAGCACTACGACGCGTGGTCCTCCTAAAAGGGCCCATTTCGCTCACACGAGCCCGCCACTGATCGAATGCACACCGCGCAGGCGAACGGTGTGACTGCAAATCAGCGGCCTCCCCGCATGCATTGAGTTCCACATCACCGTAAAACCCGTTGCTCCGAAGTGCCGGATTGCTGAGCTAGGCGGGACTTTCGCACGCGTTTAGTTGGGTAGGGCGCCGGCGGAGAGGCTCCGCATGCCTGTCAAACAAGGGTTTCCAGCGAGACGCGCCGATCTGCCGCTAGATGAAGGAACAGAGACTACGACTGCGCTCCAGATATGAGCCCCAAGGAGAACAAAACAAAAACGACTGGGCCACGAATAAACACGAATGAACACGAATAGAACGAACTACACGAAACAGGCATCGGCTGAGTTCGCGACCAGGGTCGTGGAGCCACCGTGGCCGGGGTTGCTTTGGTCTTATTCGTGTTCATTCGTGGCCCAAGCTCTTTGGTGTTCGTCGCCTCAGAGTCGCCCGATCTTTTGCCACACCACAGACACTCTACGCCTCGCGCAGAGACGACGACGCAGTCTCAAGCTCCGAAAGCGCGCCCGAACACTTGGATTCGGAGACTCAACACCCGCCGTCGTGCTGCACCGCGCCGGTGAGGATGTATCCGGCTCCCAGCTCGGACGCGATTCTTTGCGGCGGGAGCTGCGATGCCGCGGGGCGTGCGCAAGGCGAGCCAGCCGGCAGTCAGCAGCGCCACGACACCTCGACCGGCTACTTGACGACCACGTTCGAAATTACGATCACATCCGCCAAGACTCTCCAGATCGACGGAAAGACGTACCGGTTGGGCCATCCGGGAGGCGTTAATCGGCTCAACGTCTTCGGAAAGCTAACGCAGCAAGCGCCCCCTCGGCGTATATTGCCGGCGCGGCGGATGGGCCCGGCGTCGAGGTCGTCGAGATCGACTGAGGCAGTATGCGGCGGGTCCAGAAGGGTGCTGAAAGCAGTTTTGAAGTTTGTCGATCTGTTCCGGGCCTCGCGCCGGCCGCGGGATGCTCCCAGCTGATCCACCCGTCCGTACCGGTCGCTGTCGGCGTGGGAGTGAACCAATCGGCAATCCTCCATAGGCAAGAATATCCGTCGTACCGCGCGACGTGCTACAAAGGAGTTTCGCAGCCCGATAGGCTGCAATCGGACAACCCGTCGTCCTTGTCCGGAAAGGTAGTGCTTCCATGATTATCCGCCCTGAAGATGCTCTGGAATACCATTCCTCATCTCCTGCCGGCAAGGTGTCGGTTACCCCGACCAAACCCTGCCGCACACAGAGGGATCTCAGCCTGGCCTATACGCCGGGCGTTGCGGTTCCGTGCCTGGAAATTGAGCGCGATCCCAGCCTCGCCTACAAATACACCGCTAAAGCCAACCTGGTTGCGGTGGTCAGCAACGGCACCGCCGTGCTGGGCCTGGGGAATATCGGCGCCCTGGCCGGAAAGCCCGTCATGGAAGGGAAGGGCGTGCTGTTCAAACGCTTCGCCGATATCGACGTCTTCGACATCGAGCTCGCGACCGAGGATCCCCAGGAGATCATTCGCACCTGCCAGATTCTCGAGCCCACCTTCGGCGGCATCAATCTGGAAGACATCAAAGCGCCGGAGTGCTTCTATATCGAGGAGGAGCTGCGGAAGACCATGAAGATTCCGGTCTTCCACGACGACCAGCACGGCACCGCCATCATCTCGGGCGCCGGGCTGCTCAATGCGCTCGAAATCTCCGGCAAACAGATCGGCGACATCCGAGTGGTCTTCAGTGGAGCGGGGGCCGCCGCCATCTCCTGCGCGGAGCACTACGTGCGGCTGGGAGTGAAACGCGAAAACATTCTCATGTGCGACACCAAGGGGGTGATTTACGCGGGCCGCACCCAGGGAATGAACCCCTACAAAGCGCGATTTGCCGCCAAGACCGAAGCCCGCACCCTCACCGAAGCGCTGGTCGGCGCCGACGTTTTCTTCGGCCTCTCGAGCGGCGGTTGCGTCACGCCGGAAATGATCGCCGGGATGGCTCCGAACCCCGTCATTTTCGCGATGGCCAATCCCGACCCCGAAATCAGCTACGACCTGGCGCTGGCCACGCGTCCCGACGCTATCATGGCCACCGGGCGCTCGGACTACCCCAACCAGGTCAATAACGTCCTGGGGTTCCCGTTCATCTTCCGGGGTGCCCTGGATGTGCGCGCCACCACCATCAACGACGAGATGAAGTTGGCCGCTACCCGTGCGCTTGCGGCCCTGGCCAAGGAAGACGTGCCGGATTCCGTGCTGCGCGCCTATGGGGTAGACCGCCTCGAGTTCGGCCGTGAGTACATCCTCCCCAAGCCATTCGATCCGCGGGTGCTCATCTGGGAGGCGTCAGCCGTGGCACAGGCCGCCATGGATACGGGCGTCGCGCAATTGCCGGTGGACATCAAACAGTACCGCGAAGAGCTGGAAAAGCGCCTCGGCAAAGCCCATGAGATGATGCGCTCCATGATTCACAAGGCGCAGAGGCAGCCCAAGCGCATCGTGTTCACGGAAGGCGAGGAGGGCAAGATCCTGCGCGCCTGCCAGATTCTGCTGGACGAGAAGATCGCCACTCCTATCCTGCTCGGCAATGAAGAGAAGATCCGCGCCAAGGCCGACGAGCTGCGGCTGCATCTGGACGGCATCCAGATCGTCGAGCCGGCGAATTCTCCACGCCTGCCGGTGTATACCGAGGAGTTCTACAGCCTGCGGCAGCGCAAGGGCATCACCCGCACCGAAGCCGAGCAAACCATCCTCAACCACACCACTTTCGGCAGCGTGATGGTGCGGCTGGGGGACGCCGACGCGCTGATCGGCGGCCTCACCACGCACTATCCCGATACCATCCGTCCCGCCCTCCAGGTGATTGAAGTACGGCCGGAGTTGAAGCGGGTGGCCGGGGTCTATGTGCTGATCACCCCCAAAGGCGACATCTATTTCCTGGCGGATGCCACGGTCAACATCGAACCGACAGCCGAGGACCTGGCCGAAATCGCCATCATGGCCGCGGAGAAGGCGCGCCGGTTCAACCAGGAACCGCGCGTGGCTATGCTGTCCTTCTCCAATTTTGGCAGCACCCGCCATCCGCTCGCCGACAAAGTCCGCCGCGCGGTGGACCTGGTGCGGCAGCGCGCCCCCGGGCTGATGATCGATGGGGAGATGCAGGCGGACACCGCCGTCACCCCGCACATTATGGAAGAGACCTACCCGTTCAGTACGCTCAAGGGCGGCGCCAACGTGCTGATCTTCCCCAATCTCGAATCCGGCAACATCGCTTACAAGCTGTTACATCGGATTGGCGGGGCGGAGCTGATCGGGCCCCTGCTCACCGGCCTTTCCAAGCCCGTGCACGTGCTACAGCGCGGCTCGGAAGTGAACGACATCGTCCACGTAGCGGCCGTCGCCGTGGTGGACGCGCAGGAAGTCGGGAACCCCTATCGGACGCTGAGCGCCCAAGCCGCGCTATAGGTTTCGTGGGGCAGGCGGGCCCAGAAGGTGCCCCGCCTGCCTGCGGTCGAGCGAAGCTCGCCGCGTCCCGTTTTTGCGGCCAGGGACGTTCCGTCGGAGATCGCCTTTGGCTTGCGCGTGCGGGGCCCGGGGCGCTCTCCGATCACGCGCGAAAATCCGTGGCGTGATCGGCCGCCCAGTCGCGGAACGTTCGCGCCGGCGTTCCAGTGATCTCTGCGACCGTGGATGTCACGAACGCCGGTTGACCGATTGCCGCAGCCCAGGCGTCGAGCAGCATCTTCACGCCGAGTTCAGGTATGAAAGGGAGCAACTCAGATTTCGCCTCCTCTGGTGACATCTCTTCAATGCGCAGTGAGCGGCCCATCACACCACCAATCGTCGATATCTGCTCGAACTGGCTTAGGGATTGAGGCCCGGTCAGAACATATTCCGCTCCGGCGTGTCCATCCTCACACAAGGCGCGGACCGCCACCGCGGCGATGTCACGCTCGTCGATCGGAGCTGTAGGAGCGTCGAGATGGGGCCAGCGCACGACATCGCCGGCGCGGATCTGCGGCGCCCACCACCACAGGGCATTCGCGGCGATCATTCCGGGCCGCAGGAACGTCCACTGGTGTCCTGAGGTTTCGATCAGCCGCTCGATTTGCTCGCCCAGCGCTCGGAGCGGATTGGGCTGTTGGAAGAGGGGGTGTGCCGTTTTGAGCGGAGCGGAGAGGAATACGATACGCCGGGCGTGCTTCGCGATTCGCTCCAAAGCGGGAGCAACAGTGGCCGGCGGGGCGGTCCACACCAGGAACACCGCATCGATGCCATCCAGGCATGCATCAAGTGTCTCGGGGAGAGTGAGATCTCCGCGTACGACATCAACGTGTGGCGGCAAACCAGCCGTTTGCGGGTTGCGGGCGAGCGCGCGGACTCGCACGCCCGTGGCCGGCAATTGAGATACAACCTGGCGGCCGACCCTGCCGGTAGCTCCAATGATCAGGATACGATTCATGGAAGACATCTTACCGGAGGAGGTCCACTTGAAATCAAGAGGACGGTCCGTGCTATTCTGACAGGCGGTCCGGCCGACGACTTGTTGCATCTTGCTTGGCTCCTGAATACGCGACACATGCGCACAAAACGGCACGAGCCACCCCGCACGCCATGTATTTAGCGTTAAAATAGGGGCGCCATGTTGCGCCGTAACTTTCTGCGGGGCGCCTCGGCGCTGCCTATCGCCCGATTGGTTCGCGCTGCCGGCCGGTTCGACCTGGCCGCGATCGAGCGAGGCCGCGTTCTCAAGGCCGCCGGCCGCTATCTCTCCGAGGCGCCGGTCACTGTCACCGCCGCCAGTTCCCCACGCAGCGCCGGCGGCAAGCACGATTTCTTCTCCGAGGGCGACTACTGGTGGCCCGATCCCCAGAACCCCGGCGGCCCCTACATCCAGCGCGACGGGATGAGCAACCCGGATAACTTCGTCGAGCATCGCCGCGCCATGATCCGCCTGAGCCTTATCGTGCCGGCACTGGCGGCCGCCTACAAGATCACGCGAGACCCGAAGTATCGCGACCGTGCCGCCCTCCACCTGCGCGCCTGGTTTGTGGACGATGCTACCCGCATGAATCCCAATCTCCAGTACGCGCAAGCCATCCAGGGGCGGTTTACGGGCCGGGGCACGGGGATCATCGATACCCTCCACCTGGTGGAAGTCGCGCGCGCCGCCCGGCAGTTGGGGCTCCCGCCCGCGGACCTGGACGGCGTGAAGCAGTGGTTCGCGTCCTATATCGAGTGGATGACCACCCACCCCTACGGGATCGCCGAACGGGATACGAAGAACAATCACGCCTCCTGCTGGGTGACGCAGGTGGCCGCCTTCGCCCAGCTCACCGGCAATGCCGGCGTCACGGCCTACTGCCGGAATCGCTTCCAGACGGTGCTGATTCCCAACCAGGAGGCCCCCGACGGCAGCTTCCCCGAGGAGTTGCGCCGCACCAAGCCGTACGGCTATTCCCTGTTCAACCTGGACGCCCTGGCGATTGCCACCCAGACGCTTTCGACGCGCGAAAACGACCTGTGGAAGTGGCAGTTGCCGGATGGCCGCGGGATGGCCAAGGCGGTCGCCTACATGTTCCCGTACATTCAGGACAAGAAGAAATGGCCGCCCCGCCGGACGTGATGTACGACAAGGAGTGGCCGGTTCGTCAACCGTGTCTGTTGTTTGCCGGCCTCGCGTTGCAGAAGCCCGAGTATCTCGCGCTATGGCGCAAGCTGGAGCCTGACCCTACGGTGGAGGAAGTGCTGCGCAACTTCCCCGTTCGCCAGCCCGTGCTCTGGTGACACGGGCATTTCCGGTTTGCGGATCCCCGGGGTGCGGGTCCGTTCCGGACGTTCCGGACTTGCCCGTGCGGCCCTTCTACTCTGCGCTATTCCAGTTCTTACCCTCGAAGATGCCCTTCATCATGGGGAACACACCTCTGGTTTGTTGCAGTTGCTCTTTGTCCAGAAGTTTGTAGATCTTGACGAATGCGCTCAGCTCGATCCCGGCCATCTGAGCCGTCAGCGCGGCCTGGCTGTTTACCAGCGGCTTGAGATCGTCGTCGCTCTTGCCGCCCTGAATGGCCTCCCCGATGGCTAACCGGCTCTTCGCGATCTGGTCGCGCACCGGCGCCGCTTCCTTCTGGCCCTCGTCCAGAATCGATTTCACTTCCTTCTTCTGCTGCTTATTCAGTTGGAGCATCTCGGAGATGGTGTCCATGCGGGTCACCACACGAGGCATCTGGATGCCGGCGCCCTCGCTGGCGCCACCGCGCATTCCGCCGCCCTCGCCTCCGCTATCGCCGCCGCCCCCACCCATTCCGCCGCCACCTCCGCCGCCACGGCCCTGGGCCAAAACCAACGTGGTCGCGCAAATACCAGCCAGCAAAAGTTTGTAGAACATGGGATCTCCTCTACTGCCTTCCTCGCCCGCCGCCCGCTCTGCCACCGCCGCCGGCTCTTGCCGGGCGCTCCAGCACCGCGGCCATCGGTTCGAACGCCGGAGCGGCTTTGGATTGTTGATTGGGCTTCAGCGAGCCAACCACCTTGGCAAAAGCCTTGGTTTCGATGGCCGTCATCTGAGCGGCCAGCGACGTGTAATCGTCCAGCATTTTCTTGATGTCGTCGGCGTTCTTGCCCTCAATCATGGCGCCCGCGATGGCCACGCGGCCCTTGTCCATCTGGTCGCGCAACGGCGCAGATTCCACGTAGGCAGCGGCCAGCATCGGCTGGACTTCGTCCCTCTGTTCCTTGCTGAGCCTCAGCTTGTCGGCGAATTCCTCGATCTTGGTCGGACGCTGCATGCGCATTGCGCCGCCCATTGCGTCGCCGCCCATTCCGCTGCCGCCCCCTCCTCCGCCCTTCTTGCCTTGGGCGGATGCGAGAGTGGTTGCGAGTACCGCAGCCAGCAGTAGCCTTACGAACATGAGATCTCCTTTTCCGAAACAGCGTTGTAGACTAACCCCGGAGGGCGAGAAACGATCGCCGCTCGGTTGGATTCACCTGTGACGGTTTACTCGATTAAAGCACGAAATCAAGGCAGGGTGTGAGGATAAGTACAGGCAGGGGTGTGCAGGCAAAAGGTGGACGAAGAACTCATTCTTCCCTGAGCGCGGACATCGGTTCCAGCCGCGACGCCCGCAGGGCCGGCCAGTAGCTGGCCAGCAGGGCTACACTCGCCAGCAGCAGAACCGCCACCGCCAGGGTCGGCGGATCGTACGGTTTAAGCCCGAACAGCAGGGCGCCCGCCGCCCGTCCCGCCCACAGCGCGAGGCCGGTTCCGATCCCGAGCCCCACCGCCAACAACAGCACCGCTTCGCGAAGCACCAGCCTCACCACGCGCCCGCGATCGGCGCCGAGCGCCACCCGCACGCCGATTTCGTTGCGGCGGCGCGCCACCATGTAAGCAATCACGCCGTAAAGGCCCAGCGTGGCGAGCATCCCCGCCAGTACTCCAAAAGAGCCGGCCAGCATGGCCATCAGGCGGTCGCGCAGCAGCGACTCCTGAATCCGGTCGGCGAGCCTGTGAAACTCGATGCCGATGGCGGGATGCACCTCGGCCACTTCGGACTTGAGGCTCCGCATCAGTTCGCCCGGCAGAGCGGAGCTTCGAACCACGAAGTTCGCTCCCGTGTCCGGGTCGTCGTCCTGCGCCATGGGGAAGTACGCAACCGGCATGAAATCTTCTCGGAGCTCGTAGTACTTGGTGTTTCGCACCACCCCCACCACTTCGTAAATCGGGTCGGGCTTGCCCGAAGGCCCTTTCGTCCGAAAGGAATGGCTCAGCGGATTGCTGCCACCGAAAATGGTCCGGGCGAATGCTTCGTTCACGATCGCGATCTTCGCGCCGCCGAGCGTATCGCGGTCGTTGAAATCGCGGCCGCTCACCAGCCCGGTGCCCATGGTCTTAAAATAATTCGGGCTGACGCGGTTGAAGTAGCAGTCCGTGTGCTTGCCGGTCGAGCCATCCGCCCAGGTGTTTTCGTCCCACCCACCTCCGCTGACAGGCACGAGCAAGACTTGCGCGGCGGAAACCACACCCGGCGTCGTGCGAAGCCGCTCGAGCATGTCGCGGTAGACGAGCGGCAGCCGATCCTTGGCATAGTGGGCGGGGCGAACATCTAAGCTGACGGCGGTAACGCCTTCGGCCCGGAAGCCGGCATCCACGGCCAGGAGTTTCTCGAGACTGCGCACGAAGAGCAGCGCCCCCACCAGCAGCACCAGGGAGAGCGAGACTTGCGCCACTACCAGCAGACGGCGCAAGCCGAAACGCTCGCGGCCCGGCGTGAGACCGCGCCCGCCCGCGCGCATGGCCGAAGCCGGCGCGATCCGTGTGGCGCGAAACGCCGGCAACAAGCCGAACAGCAGGCACGTGCCCACCGCCACCCCGGCCATGAAGACCAGCACCCGCAGATCGAGGCCCAACCCCACAAAGACCGGGTCAGTCGGATTGCTCAGGTATGCCACCAGGCCCCGGCTCAGCGTCTGCGCGACGAGCGCGCCCAAAGCGGTGCCCGCCAAAGACAGCAGCATGCTCTCCGCCAGCAACTGCGCGATCAGCCTTGCGCGCGACGCACCGATCGCCTGCCGGATGGCAATCTCGCGCTCGCGAACGCTGGCGCGCGCCAGCAGCAGGTTCGCCAGGTTCGCGCAGGCGATCAACAGCACCAGGCCGGTCGTGGCGAGCAGAAGCCAAAGCGGCGATTCGCGCCGCAGCCCGGAGACGCCGGTCGCTCCGCGGGTCACGTCCAGTTTGTTGGCCAGGTACCGCTTGGCATCGTCCGGCCGGTAAGCCGGCGGAAGCGTGGTCTGCATGATACCGGGTGAAAGCGTCTGCAAGTGGGCCCGGGCGCGTTCCACCGTCCAACCCGCGTTGAAGCGTCCCATGGCGGAAAGCCACCATGCCGTCTTTCCCGGAATGCGTCCCTTAGAGTCCGCAAAAAACATCGGGTCGGCACACAGCGGAACCGCGACATCGTACCGGTGTCCGACTTCGACACCGAAGAAATCCCTGCCGGTCACGCCGATGACGGGAAACGGGCGGCCATCGAGAGTCACAGTGTGCCCCAGCGCCTCGGGATCGCCGGCAAGCTCGCGCTGCCAGAACGCGTAGCTGACGACCGCGGAGGGAGAGCCGCAGCCGAGGCGGTCGTCGTCCGCAGCAAACGTGCGCCCGATGAGCGGCTGAACACCCAGCACGCGAAAAAAGTTGCCGCTGACGAACAGGCCTTCGGCGTACCGTGCCTCACCGCCCGCCGCGAGATTGAAACGCGTAGCGCTCCAGGCGAGGATCCCGGAAAACGCTTGTTGATGATCGCGAATCTGCTCCCATTGGGAATAGGTAAAGCGCGCGCTGCGGGTGGAGAACCACCCCGAGCGCATGGAGCCGCGCACAAAATCGATATACGCCAGATCTTCCGGCTGCTCGACAGGGAGCGAGCGGAGATACACGGCGTTCACCAGTTGAAAGATGGCAGTGTTGGCGCCGATTCCCAGCGCCAGTGATAGCACCGCCACGACTGCAAATCCCGGATTCAAGCGAAGTTGGCGCGCACCAAAGCGCAGATCCTGCCACACGTGTCCTGGCATGATTCTCTCCCTCCACCTTCAGACGGAGCAGGTGGGGGACTGGTTGGGAAAGTTTGCGGGAGGGGGGTTTGAAAGTCTTACGGGAGTTTCGTCAGCCCGCGGGTCTCATCCACCGAAATCCGCTGGTCCGCGGCGACCGTGCCTAGCGGTTGCTTCGTGCCGCTCGGCCAATCCACCGAGACGGTCGCCGACACGTCTTTGCCTAAGCCAAACGTCAACGCCAGGTCGCTCTGTGAGCAGTAACTCGAACCGCTGCGGACCATGGCCCATTGCTTCCCCGATGCGCTCTCCACCCGCACCACCGCCCCGATGCCATCGCGGTTCGCTTTCGTTCCCACCAGCCTCACCGACAGCCAGTGATTGCGATTCCCGCCATCGTTCCGGAACAAGTAGGCCGGGCCGTTGTTGGTCGAGATGAGCACGTCCAGGTCGCCATCGTGGTCGAAGTCCGCGTAGGCCGCGCCGCGTCCCACAATCGGGCGATTGAAGGCGCCGCCCGCAGCCGCAGTGGCGTTCTCGAACTTGTGATTGCCCAGGTTGTGAAACAGCAGCGGCGTCTCGCGGTAGCTCACCTTGGGCTGCACGCGGCCGATCTCATCCTCGATATGACCGTTGGCCGCCAAGATGTCGGGATACCCGTCCAGGTCGTAATCGAAAAAGAATACCCCGAAGGCCAGTGTGAGCAGGCTGGCGCGCCCCACAGTGGATGATGGCGCTTCGTCCACGAACAGCCCATTGCCCTCGTTGTGATAGAGCCCCAGCATCTGGTTGGAGAAGTTACCCACCAGCAGGTGCGGCCGCCCGCTGCGGTCGTAGTCGGCCGCGTCCGCGCCCATGGCGCCGCGCGCCACGCCATCTTCGCCATAGGCCACGCCGGCGGTCATGCCCTCTTCCTTGAAGGTTCCGTTTTGCAGGTTGCGATAGAGCTTGTTGGGCTGCGTGTCGTTGGCCACGAAAAGGTCGGGCCATCCGTCGCCATTGTAGTCGAGCACCGTGACTCCCAGAGACTTGCTGGTGGGGTCGCCGACACCGGCGCGCTCGGCCACGTCCTCGAAGCGTCCGCCGCCCAGGTTGTGGAACAGGCGGGAACGCGTGCCCGTGTAGGACTCCGGCGTGCAGTAGGATTTCGCGGAGCCATCGAGCGAGCATGCGAGGTCGTTCTCCGGCTTCCACTCGACGTAGTTGGCGACGAACAGGTCTACTTTGCCGTCGCGGTCGTAGTCCAGCCATGCGGCGCTGGTCCCGAAGTTGGCGTTCTGAATGCCTGACGCCTTGGTGACGTCGCGGAACTTGCCGTTGCCTTCGTTGTGGAAGAGGCGGTCGCCTTCGAGAGCGGTGATGTAGACGTCTTCGCGGCCGTCGTTATCGTAGTCCGCAATGGCCACGCCCATTCCGTACATGTCCACGTCCAGTCCGCTGCCCGGCGTGATGTCGGTGAACGTGCCGTTGTGGTTGTTGCGGTAGAGCGCTGGAAGGGAGCGCTTACCGCCCGGCGTCCAGTTCTTGCTGTTGATGAGGAGGATGTCCTGCCAGCCGTCGCCATCGGCGTCAAAGAAGGCGCAGCCGGCGCCGAGGGTCTCGGGGAGGTACTTCTTGCCGGCGCGGCCGGCGTTGTGGACGAAGTGGATGCCCGCCTGGGCGGTGATGTCGGTGAAGGTGATGGAGGGCGGAGCGGCCAGGGCAGCGACTACCACGATGCACAGCAAACCGGGGACAGACGGAACGTTTCCCCGGTTGTGCGGAAGGCGCGGTGAACGTTCCGTCTGTCCCCGGTTTGCGCTCATTGCAGCACCGCCTTCACGGCGCTTTCGTGGTCGTGAACCGGCTGGCGCTCATTGTTATCCTCGGGGCTGATCATCCTGCGCCGCTCTGTGATCGCCTGCGACGATTCATCCGCCTTGAATCTCCGGAACAGAACCTCTTCGCGCGCGGCGCCCGCCAGGTCGCCCAAACCGCGATAGCACAGCATCAGCGTATAGTGCATCTGCACATCCTCCGGATCCACCCCGCCCACCTGTTTCAACATGTCCACCGCGGCGGCGTATTGGCGCTTGAGAAACAGAATCCGCGCAATCTGGTTCAGCACCACGCGGTCGCGCGGATATTTCGACCTGGCCACTTCGAGCGACTGCAACGCGCCATCGTAATCGCCATCCGCCTTCTGAATCGCCGCCTGGAAAAACCAGATCCGCCCCAGTTCGCGATTGATCTCGAGTGCCTTGGCGATGAACGGCTTGGCCGCATCCGTCTCACCCTCCTGAATCAGGGCGCGCGCCACGTTCAGCCAACCATCGGCGTACTCGGGCTCGGCTTCGGTAGCCTTGCGAAACGCGTACTCCGCCCCTTTGAGATCGCCTTGCAGCAACAGTCCGATGCCCCAATCGTTCCAGCGTTCGCGATCCTGTTTCCGCACCACGGGAGACCAGCCCGGCTGCCCCAACGGCACCGTAGCGTTGGCCTGGGCCAGCGTAACGATGGGCATATCGGGTATCCGGCCGCGAATCTTCCCGGACACATTCGCCGGTATCGATGCGGGCAGGAACTGGTATTCGAGGCCGTTGTGATCCAGCCCCAGCAGCGCCGGGTCCTGCCCGGGCTTGGGCTGTCCGGCGTAGACGAACTGCGTGTAATACCACGAGAACTTCCGGTAATTCAGCTTGGCGGTGAAGCTGATGGGGCCGCGGGCATTGGCCGGCACCTTCACGCGGTAGTGCGCCACATCGGCCGCGCCGGGCGGAATCAGCCTGACATACAACGTGCTCCGCGCCTGCCAGGCGTTGCGCTTGTTGATGGGATTGGCCTCGGCGTCCAACTGGTACGAGCGGTAGAAGTGCGCGCCCGGTTCCACCGGACCCGCGCCGTTATCCGTCACGTTTCCGCTCCAGAAGATCACGCGGCCATCGGCATCCTTGGCCTGCAGTTCCAGCCAGACGTCGAAAGCGTCCACCGTTCCGCCGGGGAAGAAGTGCCCGATCTTGCGCGTGCGCACCACTACATCCACGCGCGCGGTGCTTCCGGGTTCGAGCGCGGTTCCGGCGACATCGATGGGGGCGGAGAGTTTACCCACTTCGCGGATTAGGGCCGGGCCAGTCGCCTCGGCCTCTTCGCCCACGGCGAAGGTGGTGTTGGCCTGCACGGTATTGGCAGGCGAAAGCGCCTGCCCTACATCGCTGCGGCGCGTCATGGCGGTTTCACCTGTGTGGTCGTCCACCGGTGACACCGCGAAAATGTCCACGGTAATGAACCCGGATTTCAAAAACTGCTCCGTCACCTGCATCTGCCCCTGATCCTGGTTGGCGGCCGCCACGGCCGTATTCGCCGCGGGGAAGCGATGCGAGTGGACCTTGCCGTCGCGGTTGCCCGGGTCGCGCGAATCGACCAGCGGCATGTGGCAATCGGCGCAAGCCTGGGTCTTCGCCGGATAGTAGAAGGAGCGCGCGCCCTGACCGGAAACCCCGCTGGCCTGCCAGTTGTCGTAGTCGTTGAACCCGCGAACCCACCGGTAGCGATTCACCGGGACGTCGAGATGTACCTTATGGCACCCCGCGCAGAACTCGGCCGACTTCATGAACGGCTTCAGAAAGGTGGCCTTGTGCGGCTTGGGGTTGAGGTACGTCAGGAAATAATCCGTGGCCCGGATGTAGCGATTGTGGCTGCTGGCCAGTTCGTGAAGGGGCGGATACTCGACCGTGAAATCCGCGTTCCCCATGCTGCTGGCCACGTGGACGATGGCGTGGCAGGACATGCAGCCCAGGCCCGCCTGCGCCTCGGGCGTATCCATCTGTTCGCGCATCGGCCGGTCGAACCGGCCGTTGAAGAACACCGCGTGGTCATGGCATCCGGCGCACCATTTGCTGGGACGCGTGCCTGTGACATCCTGCATATACTCGATGGATTTCCGGTAGAACTGGTTGTTGAACGAAGCGAAGTGGTGCATGGAACTCTTCCACTGCTCATAGATGTCCTTGTGGCATTGCCCGCAGAATTCAGAGTCCATGAAGAAGTTGGAGGGAATGATCCGGCCGGTGTTGGTTTGAGCGGATGATGGAGCGAAGGGAGATCGGGATCCGGCGCCTTCTTCGTCCATGGAGATGGGAACGACCGCGGGATTTGCGATGGGTTCGCCCGACCCGCGCGGATATGCCGCGGCAACCACGACGATGATCGAAGCCAGCAGGAGCGGCGTCCTGAACCGGCCGCTGCGCCATGCGATCATCGCGACTGCAGTAACCGCCAGGGCGATGTGCAGCCAGAGAATCCATTGGTGCGGCAACGTATTCCCGCGAACCGCCAGGAACAACGCCGGCACGCCCGCCGCCAGAAACATTCCGCACTCGCGCGGATACCGGCGCGCGAGCGGCACGGCCAACGCCATCAGGCCTAGCCCGATCACCAGGTGCAACACGACGTTGGCCATGTAGAAGATGGTGGGGCGGGGGAATGCCGCGAGGTAGATGCTGTTCAAAATCAGCAATGCCAATGCGAAGGTTGGGATTCGACGCATGGTTTACTCCTGGGTCACCGCGGGCCGGCTGAGAGCCGGCTGACAGACGACGAAAGGCGATCGTCTGTCCCACTTGTAAGGTTCCGGATCAGGCGTAGCGCGGGGCGCGTGTTGTACTGCCTCAAACACTCCGCGTGTACCGGGTCTTGCGGGAAGCGCTCAACCGCCGGATACGGATAGCGGCTCATTGCGTGGAAGGGCAGCGGCAATACGGTCTGCGAAAACGCGGTGTTGGCGTCCGCATCCTTCGCCCACCCATCCACTAACAGCAGGAAGTCGCGCTTCCATCCAACGGGCAACTCCGGCAGCCCCCCGGCGTTGAACAGCAGGCGCAGTTCATCGCCCGAGCCCATGATCACCATGCGATCGTCGGGCTCCGCGAGCAGCTCGTCGACTGCCCCGTAGCGCGTATAGTTCCCGCTGGTCGGATTCCACATCGAGGTGAAGCTCACGGTCTGGTAGTCGAACCGCTCCGGCTGCTTCCGTTCCGGATGGATCGTGGCTTTCGAAAACCCACGGAAGTGCAGGTCCGCCGAGACATTCGGTACAGTGGTCATGCGAGAAGGCGGCGCGGCACTGTCCTCCACCAGGAAGATCTCGTCCCAATAGACACAGAGGTTGGTGACGATCTGCACCTCGCGCGAAGCCGACAGAAACTTGCCGCTCAGGTCCACGGCCATGGTCTTGGGCTTGCCCGATGGAATGCCCATGTCTTCGATCACGGTCTTCCACTGGCCCGCGGCGTCCTTCACCTGGATATACGGAAACGTCAGATCCTTGTGCGCCTGCATGGCGGCGAGGAAGGTGCTGCCATCGGCCCAATCCACCCACCCGCTCAGCACCAGCACCGCGCGATTCGCCTGCGCCGCGGCGCCGAAATCCAGATCCAGGCGATGCAACTCCGCCACACCCGCATGGTCGCGCTGGAAGGCATCCGGATAGACCTGGTCGCGCCGGCGAACGGCCGCCAGCACGTCGTTGCCCTTGTCATCGTGCGCCCGAACCGGATAAGTCCGCCGATCCACCCCGAACAGGCGGAACTCGGGGAACGGCGGCGACTTGAACTTCTCGTTCGTCACGATGTCGATACCCGCCGGATGATCCAGCGCAATCAACTTGACCTGGTCGATGTACGACACCTCCCGCAGTTCCTCCGTAACCCGGATTTCGTACTGCCCGTTGCGAGCCTTGAGGCGCTCGCCGGGAATGGAGACGTACTCGTCGTGATCCACCGGGAAATATTGCCCGTCGCCCGAACTGGCGCCCAGTGGCGCCACGCCCAGCACGTCGGTGACGAACTCGAAGCGCTCGCCGTTCCAGGTGAAGATCATGGGGCACGAGCCGGAGAGGCGCGGCGCCTCTTTGATGGGCGTCACGCGATTCACCGGCAGCAGCGTTTCGTTTTGGATCAGCCCATTCGGCCACGTGATGCGGACGGTGTCCACCTGGGTACGCGCGCCCAGACGGAAAACCACGGGAACGCCTTCGTAGATCGCCTTCTGATAGAAGGTTCCGGCCTTGACCTCGATCTTGGCATCCAGCGCCAGCTTGGCATTCTTCACGCCGCTCAACGCGATCTCGATCCAGTTGCCGTAGTTAGGAGTGACGTCGTGCCGCAGCACCAGCGCGCCGTCCTTCGAGAGGACTACGCTGTCCAAACGGCCATTCCCCGTGAAATCGGCCATCGCGGCGGGCTCAACGGCCGCTAACGCGACCTGGCTCTCCGATGCTTGGTAGGTGCCGCCCAGCTTGTCGCGGTACAGCACGGTCCGGCTGCCTTCGTAGTTCACCAGAAAATCGAAGCCTGGCGTGTCGGGTTCCACTTCGAACCGTCCAATCTCCAGCGCGCGGCCGGAAACAAATGGAAAGCGGCGCGTTTCGTCGCTGAAACCCGCCTCACCGTTGTTGCGCAGGAGCCTGGAATCGTCGCCCATCAGGAACAGGTCGGGGTCGTAGTCATGGTCGTAGTCCATCCAGAGCGCTTTGCGGAACGAACCCGAAGCGAGATCGGCGTGCTTTTGGAATTTGCCGTTTACGTTGCGGTATACCGCCGCGCCCTTGGTGGTGATGACGCAGAGATCGGGAAGCCCGTCGTTGTCGAAATCGCCGGGCGCGAGGAAGACCACGTCGCGCAGGCCTTCCAGGCCCGAGTCCGGGACGAGGGTGCTGCCGTTTCGATAGACAGCCACACGCTCGTGAGACCACGCAATCAAGCTGGGGCGCGCGCCGTCCAGCGCCAGCACGGTCACGCCCTCGAAGCCCGCTCCGAGCTTCTCATCGCGATAAACGGAAGGAGCCGGCGGCGGCAGCCGCGGCGCATCCAGGGGGTCGTAGATCTCGGAGTAAAAGCACCAGTCCATGTCCTCCGGAACGGCGGCGCCCTCCATCTGCTTCTTCATATCCTGGAAGATGCGCAGCTCCGTTGCGGCATCCTGCGGGCGCTCCGCCCGATACAGTCCGTAGAGCTGGAAATGCGGGGCCGCCAGGCGTGGGTTCAAGTCGCGCGCGATTTCGAACTCCTTTATGGCGGCGGTCGTGTCCCCCTTCAGCTTGTAAAGGGCGCCCAGGTGGTAATGGGAAACCGGCTCTTTGGGGACCCGGCGCACCATGCCCTGGAATTGGGGGAAGGCGCGGTCGAAGTCGCCCTGCTTCTGCCAGGTGACGCCCAGGTTGAACCAGGTGTGCGGGAGATTGGGCGCGAGTTTCTGCACCTTTTCCAACTGCGCGATGCCGGTCCCGAGTTCTCCCGCGCGCAGGAGCGCGAGCCCATAGTTCAACTGCTCACGAGCGGAGTTGGGAGCCAGCGCGAGGGCCTGGCGGAACTGCTCCACGGCCTGTATCTGGGTGGTGGGGTTCTCGTATAAGGCCTTCCCCAGATTCCGATAGCGCCACAGGCGCGCCTCGGCGGCGCCGCTCAACTGAGCGTCGAGGAGCAGCCAGAATCCGCAGGCGGCGGTGAGGGCGAGGGCGACAAGGAATCTCTTCATATCACCCTATTATCCGTGGAGCGGGCTCATCGTCATCGCACGTACCCATGCGCCGCGGTTCGCTTTCCTCCCTGGCGATGGGCCTCCTCGGAGAGGGCGTGCACCCCCGACGCATCCACCCAACGGTTGTAGAAGTTGAACAACGCGCACACCGTGATGGCGAAATAGATGGCTTCATCGTCCCAGCCTGCCACGTACAAAGGCTCGATGTCTTCGGGGGTAATCCGCGGCGAATCGCGATTCACCTTGTCGACGAATCGAAACAACGCCTTGTGCTTCCCGTCGAGGGCGGAGTTTTCCAGATCGCGCAGGACGCTCCACACCAGTTGCTCGTCGCCCAGCAGTTCCGCCGCAACTGCGGCGTGCGATTTCAGTCAAAAGGGACATTCGTTCCGATAGGAAGTGTAGGCCGCGATCAGCTCGCGCAGTCCCGGACTGAGCGGCGCCGGGCCGCGCAGAATCTCCTGCGTAAACCGCGCCAGGTGCTCGGTGGCCTGCGGCAGATAGGCGAACAGGTGCCAGATCTGCGGATATTCCGCGCTGGTAGACCGCATCATGTCGATAAAATTGCGATACCCGCTCGGCTTGGGATTCTGCTCCACGCCGGGGAGAAACATCGGCCTCACTCTGGGTGCCCCTCCAAGTGACCGGTAGGATACTATCGCAGAAATGAAACCGCAATAATAGAAAGATACTACGGGCAAGGCACCGACACAACGGGCGCGACCGTGCCCGGGGCCGAGGTGGTGGTCACCAACCTGGAACGGAACACTTCGTCCCGGACGGTTTCGAACTCATCCGGCCGGTATGTGATCAAGTTTCTGCTGCCCGGGCACTACAAGGCCGGCCGCACGCAATTCGATCCGTCCTATGACGTGTGGTTCAACACTTCGCTTTTCCCAACCCAGGCTCAGGCCCCGTTCACGTTACGGACTTTCCCCACTATCTTCCCCGATGTAGGAAGTAAGATCCTGAACGTGTGGGATATGTTCGTCTATAAGGAGTTTCCGATCAAGGATAGAGTGCGTTGGCAGGTGCGGGCCGATTTCCATAACGCGTTCAACCATCCCTGGTTTGGAAACCTGGCGTCCAACAATGTGACCAATTCGCAATTCGGGAAGCTGGCCGCGTCGTCCATCGACGATACTTCCGAGCCCAGGCTGATCGTATTGGTGATGAAGATCGTATTCTGAACGCCACGTCGCGAACGGCAAAAGCCCGGCCATCGCAGGAGAAAGCGCCCGTTCGGCCGAGCGCCCGCAAGCGGGCGTTGGCAGGCGGAACCGCCCGGCGGAACCGCCTGCCCCACCACGAACGGAGCCACCGGCGTTGGCACGTGGAACCGCCTGCCCACCGCGATTGGTGTTTTACGGCCCGAAAGCGGCTAAAGCTGTCCCGTACGTTGGTGTGACGCCGGCAGGTCGATCGCCTGCGCTACGCGGGTTTCCAACTCGTCCAAGGCGTTGGCGAAGAAGTGATCGGCGGCCTCGACCCAAATCAGTTGCTTGGGCGCGCGCAGGCGCTGGTAGAGGGACTCCACATCGGCGCGCGGGGCGTACTGGTCGTGGGTGCTCTGGATCAGGATCTTGCGGACACCGCAGGTTTCGAAGTATTCCGTGGGGCCGTGGCTTGGGGGGTAACCCACGGCCATCAGCCAAGTGGCGCCTTCCATGACACAGCCCAAACGAGTGATGGCGCGCGCGCCGAAGGAGAAACCGGCCAGGGCGAAAGGCAGCGCGGGATAGCGATCGCGCAGCCAGGCGAGTGCCGCTCGGGCATCTTCGATTTCGCCCGCGAGGTGCGCGTGCTCGCCCTGGCTGTTGCCGGCGCCCCGGAAGTTGAACCGCAGGACCACCGCCCCGGTGCGGCGCAGACCGCGCGCGATGCGGTATACCACCTTGTTATGCATGGTGCCACCGTAGAGTGGATGCGGATGGCAGACTACGGCCGCCATGCGGGGCTCCCGGTCCTCAGGCTCCTCCAGCAGGGCTTCCAGACGGCCCGCGGGGCCGGGGATCCAATGCGATTCGATGCGCCGCGCCACGTCAGTTTGTGCGGTAGTTGATGAACTGCATGTCGATGCCGAAATCGGTCTCGCGGAGCAGCTTGATTACGGATTGGAGCACGTCGCGGTCGCGGCCGGCAACCCGCACGAAGTCGCCCTGGATGGAGGCCTGCACCTTGAGCTTACTGTCCTTGATCTTCTTGACGATCTCGCGCGCCTTCTCGGTGGGAATGCCTTGCTGGAGCGTGATTTCCTGCTTGACCGTGGACCCGGCGGCCTGGATGATCTCTCCGTAGCTCAGCCCTTTCAGCGGAACTTTTCGTTTGACCAGCTTAGACTCCAGAATATCGATTACCGCTTTCAGTTTGAACTCGTCCTTGCTGGCCAGCAGGATCTTGTTGTCCTTATCGACCACTTCGATGCTGGAGTGGGAGTCTTTCAGGTCGTAGCGTTGCTGGATCTCTTTCTGGGCCTGCTGCACGGAATTGTGCACCTCAGGCATCTCGATCTTGGAGACTACGTCAAAGCTGTTGTCGGGCATATTTTAGTGGGGGTGTTCGGGCGCTGGATCATCCGGCTCCGGCCGGCTGAGCTCCAATCCCATCAGCGAGCTGGAGCGGATCCGCAACGGAGTCACACGGCGCACCGGTTCCATGCGCGGCATCGGAGGGGGCGCCACGGGATTGGGCAGTTCGGGTTGCGGAGGGGCCGTCAACGGAGCGGACTGGTTGTTATTCAGCGCCGCCAGCACGCGCCGTGAGATCTCTTCCACGATGGTGTCCATGGCCGCGTCGAGAGCCACGGTCACGGCAGCGCGCACCTGTTCGGGGTCCACCACCGCCACAAAGGGCGCCATCACCTTGGCTTCGGCACCGCCGGGCTTGGCGGCGCCGCGACTGGACTGCTCGGCCTCGCGCGCCGCGGTAGCGGCTTCTGCCAGCGGCTTCACGGCCGCGAGCAGCGCGCTGGCCTCGAACGGCTTCTTCAACGTGCCATCGGCTTCCACGCGCTGGACGTGCGCCTCGTCGAGCGGCTCGAGCACGCCGGCGGTGAGAATCACGCGGACGTGGCGATGGCGCGGGGTCATCTTGAGATACTGGCAGATTTCGAAACCGGTGCGCCCGGGCATCACGGTGTC
>JAIQFL010000610.1 GCA_020073365.1 Terriglobia bacterium
ATCGCGAATGTCGAGGGCGCGGTAGCGGAACGACACATCCGGGCCGCGCAGTTCGCTCTCCATTCGCAGGGGCGCTTCGCCGACGTAGAGCAAGACCTGGCGAGGGAATTTGCCGAACAGCCGAAGCACGCCGAGACAGTATTCGGCCATGCGCAACGGCATAATCGGGTCATTTCGGCTCTGTAGTTCCAGGTGGATGAGTCCTCCACCTGCCGTTTCGCCGAGGAGGTCCGCCCGAAGGTTTTGCACTTTGGGTAGCTCCACATCCAGCCACTTCTCGATTGCGGCACCGGCCAACTCGCGCATCGTGAGCTTCGCCGATCCCTGCAACAGGAGCTTCAAGGCTACGTCGTAATCCTGCATGGATCTACCATTGTGACTTGGTTTGGTCCGCCCGTCGCGGCCGGTAGCACGTGGTTCCCCATTGCGATACAGTATCAACATCCCGGTCGAGAAAGGAGAACGTCATGAGCGGTTTTCGCGGCACGCGCCGGAGGTTCCTGGCATTCAGCAACGCGATTCTGACCGCCGGAGGGCTGGCCAGCCGCCCCCTCGCGGCGGCGGACTCGCACAAGGTTGCCGAAGGTGAAGACTACTACGACAAGCTTGGTGTCACCAAAATCATCAACGCCGCGGGAACCTATACCGCGCTGACAGCATCCACCATGCCGCCCTCCGTGCAGGCAGCCGTGGCGCGCGCGGCGAAACACCCGGTCCGCCTGGCGGAGTTGCAGAAGGCGGCCGGAGAATACATCGCCCGCCTGTTGCATTGCGAGGGCGCACTCGTGACCGCCGGAGCAGCCTCCGCACTGACGCTCGGCACGGCCGCGTGTATGACGATGGGGAAGAGAGCCGCGGTTCACAACATCCCCATCGATTTGGCAGGCCTCAAGAATGAGGTCATCGTGCAGAAAGCCCACCGCTATGACTACGACCACGCGCTCGCCAACTGCGGCATCCGCTTCGTCGAAGTGGAGACCATCCAACAGTACGAATCGGCGTTCAACGATCGTACCGTGATGACGCATTACTTCAACGCCGCGGAAGCCGGGCAGATCGGCCGCGAGGACTGGGTGCGCGTGGCCCACAGCCATGGAGTGCCCTGTTTCAACGACGCCGCTGCCGACGTCCCGCCCATTTCCAACCTCTGGAAATACACGCAAATGGGCTTTGACCTGGTGGCCTTTTCCGGCGGCAAAGGCATCCGAGGCCCCCAGAATGCCGGATTGCTGCTGGGAAGGAAGGACCTGATTGCCGCCGCGGTGCCCAATAATAGCCCGAATTCCGATTCCATCGGTCGCGGAATGAAGGTGGCAAAGGAGCAGATCGTCGGGATGGTCGCGGCTCTGGATTGGTTCCTCTCCCAAACCGACGCAGCCATGGAAACGGAGTTTCGCCGGCGCGCGGAGCGGATTGCGGCGCAACTGAAGAGCATTCCCACTCTCGAAGCGAGCATCGTTATCCCCAACGTCGCCGCCAACGCCGTTCCGCACCTATTGCTCCGTTATGACCAGAATCGCGTGAAGGTCTCTCCCCTGGCTGTGGCTTCCGAGTTACGCAAGGGTTCTCCCAGCATCGAACTGAATCCGGCGACTGGCAGGAAGGGGGGCGGAGGCTTACCGTCCGACGAGAGCACCATCGTGGTGGGCGTTTGGATGCTCGAACCCGGCGAGGAACTGACGGTCGCCCACCGCTTGCACGAAGTTCTGGGAAAGGCGGCCAATGCATGACAGGGGTTCCGAGAGGCGTCGCCATCGCCTTGCTCCTCATCGCGATTCCCGCCGGGACCGCCGCTCAGCAGAGGGGACAGCGCGGCGGTAACAATCCCTTCCCCGGCGGCACAAACCCCGACGGATCACTGCGACCGACGCCCCCATTGACCCGCCTGTTCACACAGGACGCCTACACCGAATATGTCATACTCGCTCCGGGCACGGAACAGTTCCGGATCCGCTTCTGGCCGGAAGAGACACGGCCGGGAGCCACGGAACTGGTCAATGCCACGCGTGGTGGTAGTGAAGGATCGGATATTGAAGTCTATGATCCGCGCACGGGCAAGCCTTTGAAGTTCACCTATCAGCAGCAGGGCGACGACCCCGAGAATCACGCCATTCGCGCGATCCTCCCGATTCCGGTTCCGGAGGGTGGTATCGGCCGCGTGCTGATCTACAAGACCTACAAGGATCCGCGCACGTACATGATGCGTGGCGACGATATCGTGTGGGTCAGGAGCCTGAGCGGCTATCGGCTGGGCGTGGTTCTTCCCAAGGGCTTCGCGTTCCTGTCGTCCAATGTCGCGGCCCAACTCACCACCACCGCGGATGGATTGCTCAAGCTGGCATTCGCGAACCCCAGCGGACAGAGTAATCCCGTGACGATTCATGCTCGCAAGACCACCGCGGACTTCCCGCCGCTCCCCTACACCGACATGTTCTTCGAAGACATCAAGACGCTCTACGATCTGGGCGCCCCGGAAACGCATGACATTCAGGTCGAGCAGAGTTACAGCGACTTTCGCAAGGGCGACAAAGCCAGGCTGGATTCCCTGGCCTACCTGCCGTTGCAGGATCTGAAGGTGATCGACCTGGATACGGCCAAGGCCTTCATTCCGGTGAAGGAAGGCAAAATGATGGTGGCGAAGCTGGATGTCCCGATCGTCGACGACAAACAGAGCGTTCACATCAAGATCGCGGGCACACTGAAGGATTCGGGGTATAAGGTCCAGAACGGAGACCTGGTGTTCGATCGCGCGCTGCACGGCCTTCGCAACACCGTTCTGCTGCCGGCCGGCTGGGAGGTTGCCGCTGTTTCACAATCCGGAACGGTTGGCATGTACCAGGGCCGGGCGTTCGTCGCGTTGATCAATCTCAACGCCGAGAACAATTACCGCGTGACCGTCCACGCCAGAAAGAGAACAGGGGATACAAATAAATGATACGGAGATTTGCCCGGATTTTACCGCGCCAGATCGTCGCCAACGCGGTCTTGGCCTGCCTCTGTGCGTCGGCCGCTATCGCACAGACCACCGCGACGCAGCAGGATGCCAGGATGAAGTGGTTTCGCGAAGCCAGATTCGGCCTGTTCATTCATTGGGGTCTCTACTCGATCCCCGCAGGCGAGTGGAAGGGCCAGCCGATCGCCGGCATCGGCGAATGGATCATGAATCGTGCCAAGATCCCGGTGACCGAGTACGAGCAGCTCGCCAAGCAGTTCAATCCGGTGAAATTCGACCCCGATGCGTGGGCCCAGATGGCCGCGGATGCGGGCATGAAGTACGTGGTGATCACCAGCAAACATCACGACGGGTTTGCCATGTATCATTCCACGGTGAGCAAGTATAACGTGGTGGACGCCACTCCCTTCAAGCGGGACGTAGTGAAGGAACTGTCCGCCGCCTGTGCCCGTCATGGTCTCAAGTTCGGGGTCTACTACTCGCAGGCGCAGGACTGGCACGAGCCCAACGGCGCCGGTAACACCTGGGACTTCGGCCCCGACGACAAGAAGGACTACGACCAGTACCTCCGCGGAAAATCCGAGCCGCAGGTGAGGGAGTTGCTCACCCAATACGGGCCCATCTGCCTGATCTGGTTCGACACGCCGCGCATGATGAGCGGGGAACAGTCCGGGCGGGCCCAGCGTTTCGTAGACATCGCCCGCGAACTGCAGCCGGCGACCCTGCTCGATGGGCGCCTCGGCATCAAGGGCGACTATCGCTCGATGGGCGACAACGCCATCCCCAACACCGTGGTGAACGAGGATTGGGAAGTGCCGGCCACGCTGAATCACACCTGGGGTTTCAAGAAAGACGATACCGACTGGAAGACCCCCGAGGATCTCACGTTCAAGCTGGTGGACATCGTGAGCAAGGGCGGTAATTACCTGCTGAACGTCGGGCCGACGTCCGAGGGCATTATCCCGCAGGCCAGCCAGGACAACCTGCGCGCAGTGGGCCGGTGGCTCAAGGTGAATGGAGAGGCTGTCTACGACGCAGGGCCCACGCCCTTCGGCGACGAGCTCGGCGAGGTCGACAATACCGTGCGCGATAAGAAGGGCAACCCCGGTTTCAAGATCGCCAAGGACTGGCGCTGCACTACCAAGCCGGGTAAGCTTTTCATCCACCTGTTCAAGTGGCCGGCTGGCTCGTTTGAGCTGACGAAGGTGCAGGGCAAGGTCACCAAGGCCTACTTCCTGGCCGATGCCCGTCACTCGCCCTTGAAGCTGAGCCAGCAGAATGACCGCTTGACCGTGTCGCTGCCCGACAAGGCGCCTGGCGAGATCGCTTCCGTGATCGTCCTGGAAACGCAAGCCAGGTGAGCCTCCGCGCATAGCCGAAGAGGCCAGCCTGGCCGGGGAACGCGGAACCGGGCCATCCGAGCATTTTCCAATCCAAGGATGATCCTGAAATTAGGAATCGTTTCCAATGCAAGATGATCCTGAAATTGGGTACACCAAGACCAGGTGGATGACACTCCTTTCTTCCGGCTCGTGAGGCTCTGCAGGACGCCGTTCAGTCTTTGTCCTCCGCGACGAAAGGAGGACGTCCGAAAT
>JAIQFL010000158.1 GCA_020073365.1 Terriglobia bacterium
AGCGCCGTCTTGCCGCCCTTGCCGGCGGCGAGGATGGCTTCGGCGCCATCCATCCTTTCCTTTTCGGAGAGGGTCGTCCAACCGCTGGCGATCTGCGGCCAGGCGAAGCCGTGGACCTTGTAGCGGTTGCAGAATTTGACTTCGTTCTGGAGGCAGTCCAGATCGAGCTTATCGGACGGGGTGACAGGTGTCTGGCCGATGGGAAAGACGCCCCGCAACGGCTTCGTCACCGCAGCATAGCCCCTGCCGGCCAACGCCAAACCCAGCGCACCGCCGCCCAATGTCTGCAGGAATTCCCTTCTTCCGGAAGCTTGCGAATGATCCTTCATCGATTCCTCTCCTTCCGACCTTAACGGTCAATCCTCTTCATCAACTTGTCAAGGGCATTGTGATCGATCGGATAGCCAAGCCCCGGCTCCATCGGCGCGAAGACATAGCCATCCTTATCGATGCGGAACTGCGGCTGGTATGGGCGGTCCACCGCGGTGGCCGGATGCGGCATCTCGAACCAGTACGCGTTGGGCATCGCCAACTCGAGGTGGAAATGCACCGCGAGATCGGTGGGATTGCCCCAGTTGTGCGGCGTGCATTCCAGGTTGAAGGCATCGGCCAGTGCGCCGACCCGCATGGATCCGCTGATGCCGCCCACATTGTCCGCGATCAACCGCGCCACGTCGAGCGCACCGCGGCGGATATATTCGGCGAAACCGGAGATGGAGGTCAGGAACTCGCCGACGTGGAGCGGGAGGTCGAGTGCGCGGTTCAGCTCCACCAGACCTTCCAGATCGGTGGTGGGGATAGGGTCCTCAAACCACGCGTAATCGAGGTCGTCGAGCACGCGGCCTACTTTGAGGGCCTCAAAGAGGTTATAGCGCTGCACCGGGTCGTGCGCCAGAACGAAATCGTCGCCCACGGCTTTGCGGATGGTCCTAATCTCCTCGATGTGGCCGAAATACGCTGGGATAGCCGGACCGGTTCTCTTCTGGCCGCCGCCGGGATGGATCTTGTATCCCTTATAGCCTTGCTCTTTGGCGCTGAGCGCGTCGGCGATGTAGTCCTCGACGTTGGGGAGATGCTGGGAGCTCGCATAGGCCATCACGCGGTCTTTGGTGCCGCCCAGGAGTTTGTAGATGGGGCGGTTGACGGCCTTGCCGAGGATGTCCCACATGCAGACCTCGGCGGCGGCAGTGTAGAAGTTGGGCCAGGTGCCACCCCCGCGGTTGCCCGCTCCTATACCGCCGCCTCCACCGCCGGCCGCGCCTCGGCCTCCGCCGCCAGCAGCAGCATTCGCGCCGCCACGGCCTCCGCCGGGCGCTCCGGAGCGGCCCCCGCTGAAGCCGAACGTTTCCTTCGTGCCGGTTGTGGCTGTGATGGTGGGCAGCAGATCGATGACGTTTTTGCCGAGCAACGCGGGCTTGGCCCATTCCAGCCAGTTCGGTGTCAGGCCGCGGTTCCCGATGGTGTAATTCCCCTCGTGGCCGCTGTTGGTCACTACCGAAAGAATCTCGCCGGTCTCGCTGGAGTTCAGCCGGCGAAAATTGGAAAGGTCCGCGACATAAACTTTTACTTCCTTGATGGTCAGATCGGGAAGATCTGCCTTCTTCACTCCGGCTGATTGCGCAGCGGCGTGCGGCGGATCCGCGAGCACCTCCGCCACGGCGGCGGTAACGCCGGTGGAAGCTCCGAGAAACTGGCGGCGGGATTGCCTTTTAGCGGACATTGCTTCGTTCTCCTTCCCTCACTCGGGTAACGCAAATGCGAGCACGTTCGATCCCGAGCCGATCGCCACATACTGGCGGCCGCCCGCCATGTAGGTCATGGGCGAGGCCTTAGGCGGTTGGCTGGTCTCAAAGTGCCACAACGTGCGCCCCATTTTTGCGTCAACGGCCGCGAATCCGCCGCTCGATTCGCTATAGAACACCACGCCGCCGGCGGTGGAAAGCACTCCACCGTAGTTGGGCGTGGGGACTTTCTGCTCGATTTCCCAGGCGATGTTGCCTGTTTGCGTCTCGATGGCTCTCAGGTACCGCCGGGGCGGTTCGCCGCCGGGCACGCTGAACGGCGTTCCCCCATCGCACCTGCCCGGACATACGCGGAGCCGCCAACTGGATGTCGACGGCCTACAACCCGGCCACCGGCCTGTACTACGTGATGACCATCGAGAACTGTGGCACCTACCGCAGCACGCAGTTCGGCCTGAATCCGGCACCCGCTGCGGGGAACGGCCGGGGCGGTGCGGGACGCGGTAGCGGCGGCGCGCCGGGCGGCGGGCGCGGCGGCGCAGTTGGTATAGAGATTGTCGCCCTGCCGGTCGCTGCCATCGGTATCGGGAAACGGATTGCCGATGGACCAGTAGAGCAGACGAAGATCGGGATCGTAACTGCCCGTGAGCCAGGTCGAACCACCTCCGAACTCCACGGCATTGCCCTGCCATGTGTCCCACCCGGGTTCGCCCTGGCGAGGGACGGTCCAGAAGCGCCAGGCCAGTTGCCCGGTGGTGGCTTTATAGGCCGCGAGGAATCCACGTATACCGTCGTCGGCGCCGGCAACTCCGGCCACCACCATTGCGCCCACTACCAGCGGTGCGGCGGTAGCGCCGTAGTGTTGCGGCGCTTCGGGCATGAAAACGTCCCAGCGCAGCGCTCCCGTCAGCCGGTCCAGGCAGATCAGGTGGGCATCGTCGGTCGCATAGAAGACACGGTCGCCGAGCAGCGCCACCCCGCGATTCGCGCCCTTGGCAGCGTCCGCCGCGATGGTGAGGCTGGTGGAGCGAGGCCGCGAGTACCGCCAGATTTCCTGTCCGCTGCGCGGGTCCAGTGCGTACACCTGGTTGGGGCCGGTGATGTACATGACACCATCGGCCACCAGGGGAGTAGTCTCCAGGCCGAAATAGGGCATCGAATAAACCCACTGCATCGCCAGTTTCTTCACGTTCTGTTGGTTGATCTGGTCGAGAGGGCTGTGCCGGTTGCCGTTTACATTGCCGTTATAAGTAGGCCACTCTCCCGGCTTGGGGCGCAGGATCCGGTCGATGGCAGCTTGATCGATAGCGTCGCCCACGGTTTCGCCGCCGCCAGGGAGCGCGCCCGCGGGCAACCCGCCAAGGCGGCTGAGGAAAGCGAGCAAGTCGCGCTCCTCCTCGGCCGTGGCTATGAGCGGCGGCATGGCCGATGTCTTTTCGCGTCCCGTGATCTCGTACTCGCCGTCCGCCAGCACAATCAGCCGGCCCTCCAGCGTCTGCAACTGCAGCCAATGAAGCGTCTCCTTGCGGGCGAAACCGCGGACCGTGTTGCCATCTCGCATGCGGACGCTGACCGTGGCATAGCTATCCGATACCTGAGCGTTGGGGTTTCTGAGCTTGCGCGTCAGCTCAGCCAGCGTGAGCTGGCGGCCGGTATTGGTGAGGTCGGGACCTACCGACTTGCCGCGCCCCAGGGCGGTGTGGCAGGAAGCACACTGACCCTTGCCGAAGAAGAACTGCTCGCCCGCGGCGGTGTCGCCATCGGGCGGAGCATCGAATGCCGTGGCGTTCATGGACCTGACGAAACCGGCCAGTGCCTGCAACTGTTCTTCGGGCAGCGGGAACGGCGGCATGCCAGCGGTCGTGCCTTTTTGAATAATGTCGTGAATCTCGCTGAGGGAACGGGTACGGAGGCGCCGGCTGCGCGAGAGCGCCGGGCCCCGGTCCGATCCCGATGCGTCGTGGCCATGGCAGGCGGCACAACGCTGTTCGTAAAGCTTCGCAGCATCCGGAGGCGGCGATTGGGCGAGTGTCATCCCCATGACCACCGGAAACGCCAGCCCGGCCAGCCATCTGCCGCTCGTCTTCATTGACGCGAGACCATTCGTGCCAAACTGTATCGAATTCAAGGGCGTTCGTCAACCACTGCCGCTAGAAATGAAACCAGCCGATGAGAAATGAAACTCTACTTCGGCAAAAGTGACAACACACCTTGCGGGGGTTCGGAATGACCTTGGCCGCCACCAGGCCGCCGAGTCCCTCCACCTTCGCCTTGCCCGCGTCGACCGCCGCTCGAACCGCAGCGACATCGCCCTTGATCAGCACGGTGATGTATCCACCGCCCAGCATTTCCCGGGCCAGGACCTCGACAGCGGCGGTTTTCCAGGCTGTGTCGATCGCCTCGAAGACGGCGGTAAAACCCTGCGTTTCGGTGAGACCCACGCCCTTGCGCCTCGCCTCCTGGCGAATGGCCGGATTCCGCGCGCCTTCCCTCCGTCCTACACCCGCCGCCGCAGCCAGATCTCGTACCCCACCCTGACAGTGCCCACCCAAATCACCGCCGCCGCATACCCGGCCAACACGTCGCTCGGGTAGTGGACGCCCAGATATACCCGTGAGAATCCGATAGCCGCCGCGAGGAACGCCGCCCCGGTCCAAGTCAGGATCCTCGCGGCGCGCGACTTCATCCGCGTGGTGAGGATGGCCGCCACCACCCCGTAGAAACACGCCGACATCACCGAATGCCCGCTGGGAAAGCTGTAGGTCACCGGATCGGACAGCCCGAAAAAGGCCTCGGGCCGCGACCTCCGAACCACCTGCTTCAGGATCTCATTCAGCGCCTCGGCCCCAGCCACCGCCACGACGAAAATCAACGCCGCCCGGCGGCGCCCCTGGACCGCCAGCCGCCAGACCACCAGGACGCCGAGCGTAACCAGAACACCCACCGACCCCAGTTGCGTTACGCCCCGCATGGCGTAGGTGAGTGGCGCCGAGGCCCAGGCGTGGATGGCGTCGCGAATCGACGTATCGAAGCGCATGCTTGCGCCGCGCAACACTTCGCCTGTCAGCCATCCGAAAAACGTCAAGGCGGTGGCCGCTCCCAGAAACCCGGCAATCAGTGCGCGACTCTGCTTCTCCACAATCAGTTGGACAGCGTCTCTACTTTGCCGATCCAGATCGTGTTGGAGGCCGGGGCGCCCCCGCTCGCGGCGGTGATGTCGCTAATCGCCAGCGACTTCAGTTCCGCGGGATCGAGCCTGCCGGGACCCTGGAAATCGGCCAGTTTGAGCTTGACGTGAAATACTTCGCGCCCGCCGGGTGGATAAATGGTGACGGTGTAGCGCTTGCCCTGCTTCGATTCCAGCGAGACCACCAGCGTGGATTCGTGCTCCGACGCGATATCGAACGCCAGGCCCGCGGCCTTGGACAGATCGCAGTTCGCCAGGCGCCCCGCGTCATTCTCGAACTTCTGGTGCAAGAGCAACTCGGAGCTCTGCTGAGCGGCGGCCGCGAGTGCGCCGAACACCAGCATGGCAAGCAAGCGCATAAGTTCCCCTAGCCAGATGATACGCCAACCCTGTCGCGCCAGTGGGACAGACTGAAAAAGTGGGGCGGACGCCCTCTCCGCTGAGCGACCCCCGGTCGCGCTCTTCCTGGAGCTACCCTGTCAACCCGGCCATGCCCTCGCTGCCCGCGCTACGGGCCAGGGTTGGCAGGCTGAAGCCTGCCCCACCGTCAGCCCGGCCATAGCCCTCGCTGCCGCGTGCCTACGGGGCCAGGGTTGGCAGGCTGAAGCCTGCCCCACCGTCAGCCTGGCCATAGCCCTCGCTGCCCGCGCCTACGGGGCCATGGTTAGAAAGATGAAGCCTGCTCCACCGTCAGTCCGGCCGTAGCCCTTTCTGCCCGCGCCTACCGCGTGCGTGCCGTGTCGAAATGACGGTTGTCGCGTCCCCCCGCTCTAGGCTTCTCGGCGCCCGAAAACCTGACATACGGTCCCCGGCTGCCATCCGGTAGAATCGTGTGCGTATCCGTGAGCGCTTGCTGGAGCTGTTGTTGCGTGAGTTCTCGCGCGCCGGTCAGGTTTGCCCCGGAAAGGTTCGCCAGAAGCAGCTTCGCCTGGCCCATGCGCGCATTCCGCAGCACGGCTCCCGAGAAGTCGCTCCCGCCGAAGGAGGCTCCCCGAAAGTCCGCGCCGCTCAGATCGGCGTTGACGAAACAGGCAACCTGAAAATCCGCGCGGTTGAATCTCGCGCCTAACAGTTCGGCTCGAAAGAAATCGCAATCGTGAAGCCGGCAATTCATTAGGTTGACGCCACTGCCAGTCACGCCAAGCAGGCGGCAACCTCGCAAATGCGCGCGAGGAAACTGCGCGCCGTCTATCTGCGCGCCCGTAAAATCGCACTCCGTGAGCCTGGCGCCATGGAATAAGGCGCCTTTCAGCAGGGCGCCCGAAAAGTTTGTGCGCAGGGCCGTTGCGTCCTGGAAACCGGCCGCTTCCAGCCGTGCCTCCGCGAAACTCACTTCGCAGATTCTAGCTTCGCCGAAGTGGGCTCCCGACAGATGGCTCGATAGAAACTGCGAGCGGCTCACCTGCGCGCCGGTGAGGTCCGCGGCACTGAGCAGGGCGCCCCCGAAGTCCGTCGAATCGACGGCCGCACCGCGCAGATCGGCCAGCGACAGATCCGCGTCGAGCAGCGTCACCCCATTGAGGGACGCGCGCTCCAGCCTGGCGTCTCGCAGGTCCACTTCATTCAGAGTCACACCGCTCCACTGGCAGCGGCGTCCGCGCTCCGGGTCCTGCGTCCATTCGACGTGCGCCGCCAGAATGTCTACCAGTGGATGGTTCTCGATCGTGATTTCGGAGGGAGACATCATTACGAGCTCACCTGCTTCTCTTATCGGCTGTGCGCGGTAGAAACTTCAGAGCGGAAGGTGGGACAGTCGGTTCCGCCTGTCCAGTTATTTCGAGAACACCACAGCTTTGGCGCTTACTGGCTCACATAGAGCGGCACAAGGTTCGACGCCACGCCCAGCATCGATACGTATAACAGCTTCGTCCCCGGCGTCGCATTGGCGACAACCTGGAAATTCACCTGGTACAAGCCGGCGAAACCTGGGGCCAGTCCCGCGTACAGCACCGGACCTGCGACGCCTGAATCGACCACTACTTCCACCAGAAGGGGGACGGGCGTAGGGCCGGGCGGTCCGGGGTCACCCGATCGAACGCCTGCGCCGGTCACCCCCAGACCCGTACAGAAAATTGCTACGAACTCGCCCGCGCGGGCAGGATTCTGCGCCGTCACCTGGCTATAGTCCGAGACATGCACGATTACCGGTGAGTTGAAGCCATCGCTCCCCGCCGTGAAGATCCCGGGGCTGAAGGGGATGACGCGGACAGGCCGTTCCACACTGGACTGGCTGCCGCGCTTCACCACCAATGACGTTGCGCCCAGGGGCATCTCGAGCGGCGCCTGGAAATTGATCTGGCCCGGGGAGACATAGAAGAGCGGAGCAGTGATGCCGGCGATCGTCACGCTTACCCCCTGGAGCGTCGGGGGCAGTGGATAGGCGGCCGCCGAGTCCGTCCCAGGCGCCAGTTCCACTCCGAACAGGCTCACGATTTCGCCGGGAGAAACTACGTCCCCCAGCCGAAGGCTGGCCGCATTGTAGATGGCACGGATGAGTGGGACGCCGGGAGTGGGTGCGGGGAGAGTATCCAGGTCCAATCGCGCCAGAAAGCCGGCGGATGACGGTGGCGTCCCCGGATTGCCGATAAAGTCAGGTGAAAATGTCGCGCCCGCCAACCAAATGCCGCCGGTGGGGCTCATTGCCAGCGCGGCGATGCTGTCGCCGGACGATCCGCCCAGATACGTGGAAAAACCCAATGCAACCCCTTTGCCCGACGACGCCAGTTCCGCAATGTAAGCGGCGCCGCTCGGGCCCAGGCTCGACTGAATGGGGTGGACCAGTGCGAAATAGGTCCCGGTGTGACCGGCTACCCAGGCGGTGCCTTGGGGGTCTACCACGATGCTGGATGCCGTATCGTTGAAAGGGTAGTCGCCGTTTCCACTAAGATAGGTCGAAAACAGCAGGTTCCGGCCGGTGGGATCGAGCTTCGCGACGAAGGACGAGCCCGATCGGCTCACAGGCGCCGCCTGGATGGCATTTACGGTCGGGAAGTCGTCCCAGTTGGTAGAGCCTGCAATGTAAGCATTGCCGCCTGAATCCACAGCGACGGCATTCGCGGCATCGTCGCCGCTCCCTCCGAGATACGTGGAATACAGGAGCTTGCTTCCGTCGCTGGAGATTTTGGTGAGGAAGGCATCGAAACCGTTTCCCACCACCTTGCCTCTGGTACCCTGCACGGGGTTCACGAGCGGGAAATCCAGGGAATTGGTGGTGCCGGTGACGTACGCGTTTCCCGCGGAATCCACCGCGACGGCGTGTGCTTCATCCTGCTCGGATCCGGCAATCAGCGTTGCCCAGAGGATGGAGCCCGTGGGGCTCAGCTTCGCAGCGAAGGCATGTGTAGCCGCAGCGCCTCCGGATCCCGGCGAGCTCACGTAAATCGTGGAAGACGGGCTGACGGGATCGAGCGACAGTATCCGCGCTCC
Organism: Terriglobia bacterium; assembly: GCA_020073365.1. Classification (GTDB taxonomy): domain Bacteria; phylum Acidobacteriota; class Terriglobia; order Bryobacterales; family Bryobacteraceae; genus JAIQFL01. Next base: position 8,356 of record JAIQFL010000158.1, read on the forward strand.
CTGCGCCCACGGCCCCTGAAGGATGGTCCAGTTCGCGCCGCCATCGGGGCTGCGAAAGAGCGGTCCGGTTTCATTGAGTAGATACAGCACGGCCGATGGATCGATCGCCAGGCTGCCGGAGTTGTAGCGCGACGCGGGCGCGCCGAATGGAAGCTTCACGTCTGACCAGGTTTGACCCGCATCCGTGCTGCGCACCAGGCCGTCGTACCACGATGCATACAAACTCGAAGCGTCGCGCGGATCGAGCACAGGCGGCCAGATGCCGCTCGATCCCGCGGTAGGGCCTTGCCCGCCTTCGACCCAGGTCTTTCCTCCATCGTCCGTGCGGAACACGGCCGACAGGCTAACAGCGAGGTGATTCGCGCAGCAGACGTAGACGCGCGAGGAGTTCTTCGGGTCCACCAGTATGTCGCCGCCGGAAATCGAGTCTCCCTGCCCGCCGATAAAAAAGGCCGGGAAGTCATGGACGTCGCTCCAGTGCGCCCCGTCATCCACGCTCTTGTAGATGGAGGGAAGCTGGTTAGCGAAGCCGGTCAGCCACACCACCGAAGAATTCGAAGGATCGAGAGCCAGGGCTCCGAATTGCCTGCCCGGCGCCGGAAAACTGGGCGGTGGCAGTGCGCCGGTGAGGACTTGCCAGGTAGCGCCGGCATCCACACTCTTCGCGACCTGGCTGTTGGCGGAATCGGCGTAAAGCACGTACAGGGTCGATGGGGTCTTTGGATCGAGAACAACCTGGGAAGCGTCCTGAGCTGCGGGGAGGAGTTGCGTCCAGCTTGCGCCGGCGTCCAGCGACTTATACAGGCCGGATGAGGTCGCGGCGTAAAGCGTTGCCGGCCGCGTGGGGTCGATGGCGAGCGAGTTTACCGTGACCGCGCCGAGATTGTTGTTGAGCGGCCGCCACGTGGCGCCGCCATCGTGGGTGACCAGGAGCGATGACACCGGCGCACGTGCCTGTAAAGCATTGACCGCCGGAAAGTCGACCGCGAAGCTCGTGCCGGCAACGTAAGTATTGCCCTGGGTATCCACGGCGACCCCAGTGGCTGTGGTGACGCCGCCGATTTTGCGGTTGTACAGCAGGGCGGAACCGCTGGGGTTCAGCTTCATCACCCAAGCCTGACCTGGCCCCGTGGGAAAGCCCGCCGGTTCCGTGGTGCCGGCGACATAGGCATTGCCGTCGCGATCCACGGCGATACCGGCGGCGAAGTCGCGCGCATCGCCGCCCAGGTACGTGGAATAGAGCAGCTTCGCACCGGTGGGGTCGAACTTGGCGACGAAGGCGTCCTCGCATTGCACAAAGGTTCTGGCGGGAGTCGGGGAACAGTTGCCTGCGCCCGGTTTCGGGTTGATCGGATTCACCAGCGGGATCTCGGAGAGGGTGGTTCCGGCGATGTAAACGTTGCCCGCGGAATCGACCGCCACCGATTGAATCGGATCGTTGCCCTGGCTGCCGAACAGGGCGGCATACCCGAGGACGGGATCGATGACCAGCGCGCGGGTATGATCGTACCGCCCCACTTGAAACCCCACGCCGTTTCCGACCAGCAGGCGATAGCCGCCGCGAACCGGTTTCCCGTCTTGGAGAATCCGCGGGGGATGAAAACAAAACTCGTGGCCGGACGCCCGAACTACCATCTCGCCGCCGGATCCCAGGCGAACGCTCTCCGCGCCGTGGAAAACCAATCGGATGCGCTCGGGCGAAGCACCCCGCGCCACCACGAAATCGTACTCCAGCCGGGATCCAGCGCCATGGTAGACCACATCGATACCGCGCCAGATCTGCGCAAACCGAATCCGATCGTACTGCGGGATGCCAATACGCCACCGTGCCGGATCGCTGCCGCGAAAATCGTTGGTCCTGCCGGGGAGACTGCCCGAGGCGAAAGAGCGCGGCGCCGGCGCTCCGCGTTGGAACCGCATCTCCAGTTGCGGAGATAGACGGAGGGTGCCCGAAGGCGTGATGTAGGAAGCGCCGCTTGAGGCACGAGCCACAAAGCCGCCGGCGGTCGAAGGTTCGAACCGAACGGGGAATTGCCCGGCGGGGGTAGCACCTATGGCTGGAAGGACAAGCCCGAAGAACCAGATGCATTGCATCGCAACGTTTCGATGAGGCACGGCCCCTGCGGCACGGCCACTTATCCCGTAAACCATGGCTGGCCCCTGGCCCCCCCGGCTTACTCGCCGGCCGAAAGGATCTTCCCGTCCCCTTCCAGCACTTCCCTCACTTTTTCGGTGAGACCTGCGGGGGTGAAGGGTTTCTGCAGGAAAGCTACTTCCTTCTGAAGGATGCCGCTATTCAGAACGGCATTGTCGGTATAGCCGGACATGTACAGAACCCTCATGCCGGGCCGGCGCCGAATGAGTTGATTCGCCAGTTCCCGGCCGCCTATCTTGGGCATCACGACGTCGGTGATGAGAAGGTGAATCGACCCCTTGTAGTTTTCCGAGATGTGGCGGGCCGCGACCGGATCGGCGGAGTCGATCACCTTGTAGCCCTCGCGCTCCAGAGTTTCGCGCACCAGCGTGCGGACCATCTCATCGTCCTCCACCAGCAGGATGGTCTCGGTGCCGCGGGCGAAGGTTTTCTTTCCACGCTCCGCCTCGATGAGAACCGGCTGGTCGATGCGTGGCAGGTACACTTTCACCGAGGTGCCGCGTCCCGGCTCACTGTAGACGTCCACGCTGCCGCCACTCTGCTTCACGATGCCGAACACCGTGGAAAGTCCCAGGCCCGTGCCTCTTCCTGCGCCCTTGGTGGTGAAGAACGGTTCGAACAGGTGCGCCTTCGTGGCTTCGTCCATGCCGCAGCCGGTGTCGCTCACGGCCAGCAGCACATACGGTCCGGGTTTCACCGCGATATGCCTGCCCGCGTAGCTTTCGTCGAGGTGCACGTTGGCGGTCTCGATGGTGAGTATCCCGCCGTGTGCCATGGCATCCCGCGAGTTCACCAACAGGTTCATCAGCACCTGTTCGATCTGGCCGGGGTCGGCGCTCACCCTTCCCAGGTCGGGCGGCAGCACCAGCCGCAATTCCACGTCCTCGCCAATCAGCCGCTGCAACATGGCGCTGAGGCTGCCCACCAGCTTGTTCAGCTCCAGCACCCTGGGTTGGACCCCCTGACGCCGGCTGAAAGCCAACAGTTGCCTGGTAAGGGCGGCCGCACTTTCCCCCGCCTTCATAATCTGCTCGGCCGAATGCCGGTTGGGGTCATTCGGATTGAGGCTGACCAGGATGAGCTGGCTGTAACCCGAAATGATGGTGAGCAGATTGTTGAAGTCGTGGGCGATCCCGCCAGCCAGCATGCCCACCGCTTCCATCCTCTGCGCCTGCCGGAGCTGATCCTCCAGGTGACGCCGTCCCGTGATGTCCATCAGGACAGCCAACTCTGCCCTGATGCCGCCGTAATCGATCTGATGTATGGCGATTTCGACGTCGATCATGCGCCCGCTCTTGGTGCGATGGCGCCAAGTGGATGCGGTCGGGCGTGCCGGACCCCTCAGTTCTTCCGTGAACCGGAGACACTCCTCCACGGACTGCACATCGGCCAGAGTCATGCTCCGAAACTCATCCTGGCTATAGCCGTAAAGCGCAGAGGCCGCGGCGTTGGTTTCCAGGAACTTCTGGCTCTGGGGATCGGAAACCCACATCGGCTGAGGGTTTTCCGCAAAGAGGAGCCGAAATTTCCTGTCGTTGTTCTTCAACAGTCGTTTTGCCGGCATGCCACCCCGATACCCGTTCCCGTCCTCAGGATAGCGAGTAGTGGCACGCAACTACAATCCACTTTGGGTAGCGCGTGTTCGATAGAGCACGATGACTTAACGTTTGGCCAGTGCCGCGGCACCGTACAGTACACTATCGTCTAAGAGTACTGAAGGTACCACGTCGATTCGCGCACCTGACCACCGGGTAATCTGCCTCCGCAGTTCCGCGCGCAAGGGCGCGAACAGACGGTCGCCGGCTTTGCTGATTCCGCCTCCAATCACCAGGCGCTGCGGGTTGAGCAGCATGATGGCCGCCTTCAGACCCAGCGCCAGGTCGACTACGTAGCGCTTCACGAATTCGGGATCTTCCATCAGCGCCTGGGCGGATTTGCCGTGGTCCCGCTCCAGCCACAGGCCGCAACACATTCGTTCGAAGCACCCGCGCGCGCCGCACAGGCATTCGGGACCATCGGGCCGTATGGTGAGGTGCCCGATCTCGCCGGCGTAGGAATCGGCGCCGCGCCAGACCTTGCCGTCCGCGTAGATCCCTCCCCCGATACCAGTCGAGAGGGTCATATAGAAGAGCGGGGAGTAGCCCTTACCTGCGCCGAATTCGGCCTCGCCGATTGCGCCCACGTTAGCGTCGTTGTCCATCACGGCGGGCACGCCGGCCAAGTCGCGTACGAAGCCGCACAGATCGAAATCGTTCCACCCGCCCACGTGGGTGGAGAGCACCACGCGTTGCCGGGCGAAATCCACCGGCCCACCGAACCCGATGCCGCAGCGCTCGAAGGTGCAGTCCCGTCGCCAGGCAGTAAAGATTTCGGAGATCTGCGCCAGCATCCATGGGCAGCCACCGGCAGCATCCGTGGCCCGTGATTCGCGGCGCACCAGTCGCTCGCCGTCGAACGCCCCCATCGAAAACTTGGTGCCGCCGATATCGATCGCCAGGATCATCGCAGTTCCGGCCCGGTCCTCGCGCAACTCCTCGTCTGCCTCTTCCCGCCTGTGAAAAATCGGTTGGCAGGCGAAAGCGCCTGCCCCACCCAAATCGCAAGCCCTGAAGTGCCAATGTGGGGCAGGCGCTTTCGCCTGCCAACCGGGTTATCGCGGCGATTTTTCACATAAGCGTTCAGTACCCCCGCGAGGATTGTCCTTCGTTGGCCAGCCCGATCTGGTGCGCCAGCGGCCCTATTTCTTTCAGTAGGTGCGACGCACATAGTCGCGGAGGATTTTATTCCGGTTTTGCTTGGAACGCGCCCTGGCGGATCGCATGATTACGATGGCAATCACGAGGCTAATCGCACATCCAATTCCAACGAGCATTACAGACGGGATTATACCTGAAAGCTGCATTGATCGGGTGGCAGCGATACAGGGGCCATCCCGTGCACCTTGGCTGGGCTCGATCCACCTCAAACTGCGTTCCGCCTGTGTCACGATGGACCATGCACCGAAGACACTTTCTGGCAGCCCTGTCGCTCTCCGCGTTCGCCCGGCCGACTTTGCCACGCGTCAACGGCGCCCGCCTGCGCGAACATCTCGAAGGTCTCAGCGTGTTCGGCCGCCCGCCCGGCGGCTCCTTCGCCGATGGCGTGAGCCGCGTGGCGTATTCCGATGCCGACGTGGCGGGCCGGCGCTACACCATGGGACTGATGGAAGCCGCGGGCCTGAAGCCGCGCATCGATGCCGCCGGGAACATCTTCGCGCGACGCGCCGGGCGGGACCCCGCCGAAGCCCCGGTGCTGTTCGGCTCCCACATCGATTCCGTCCCCAGCGGAGGCAACTTCGACGGTGACGTCGGATCCCTGGGGGCCATCGAGGTGATCCAGACACTCGCAGAAGCCGGGGTCACGACGCGCCGGCCGCTGGAAGTGGTGGTGTGGTCGAACGAGGAAGGGTTCGCGTATAACAACGGCCTCTCCGGCAGCCGCGCCGCTGCGGGCCATCTCGACGAAGGCGAATTGGATCTGATTTGGAACGGCGTCAAAAAGGCCGACGCCATCCGCAAGGTGGGCGGCAATCCCGACCGCATTGCCGAAGCCCGGCTCAAGCCCGGTGCATTCCACTGCTACCTGGAGTTGCACATCGAGCAGGGAGGAACGCTGGACCAGGCCGGCATTCCCATCGGCGTGGTGGAAGGGATCGTGTCCATCGACCGGTATGATGTGGAGATTCGCGGTTTCGCCAACCACGCCGGCACCACACCGATGCCCGAACGGCGGGACGCTTTGCTGGCGGCGTCCTACCTCACGGTCGCGGTGAATCAGATCGTGCGTCGCGAGGCGGGGGCCCAGGTGGGCACCGTCGGCCAGATTTCGGTCAGTCCCAACGCTCCCAACGTGGTGCCGGGCCTGGTGCGGCTGACCGTCGAACTGCGCGACCTCTCCTCGGCGAAGATCGCCGCGTTGGCGAAGCAGATCGTGGCCCGCGCCAGGGAAATCGCCGCCGAGACCCAGACGGAGATCGACATCCGTCCCGCGGCACATCACCCCGAAGCTCTGGCAACCGCGGAGGTCCAGAAGTCCATCGAGGCAGCCTGCGCCAGGCTGGGACTGGCGTCTCGCCGGCTGCCCAGCGGCGCCGGACACGATGCCCAAATGATGGCCACCCTGGGGCCCATGGGCATGATCTTCGTACCCAGCGTGGGCGGCATCAGCCATTCGCCCAGGGAATTCAGCCGTTGGGAAGATTGCGCGCGTGCGGCGGACGTCCTGCTCGAAACCGTGCTCGACAGGTCCGTGTAAGCCCGGTTCAGAACCTCTTGGTCAATACGACTATCGGCATCGTCGAGGGCGGTCGGCAGGCCGCGAACTCTACCGCCGCTTGGGCTCCAGGCCCCGAAACGAAGCTCGAACCCCCCGCCCCTTGCCGCCGAGCGTTATGCTGAACATACGCGGGCAAATGTCGCGGGCATGATTCATGGTTCCGGGCTCTCACATTGCTCCGGCCCTTCTGGGGCTGGTCATCCTATGCGCTGATCTCACTGCCCAGGTGACCGTTGCCGGGCGGATCATAGACGATACCGGTGCTGGCATCGCCGGGGCGCGAGTGGAGGTGCGGCCAGCCGCGGGAGGCCTACCGGCGGTGGCGTCGTCCGACCCCGCGGGGAATTTCGGCCTCCACCTGCCCGCAGCCGGGGAATACTCCATTCGTGCCGAGCGGCTGGGCTTCTACCTCTACCAGAACCGGTCGCAGCAGTTCTCCTCCGGCCCCACCGAACTCATCATCACGCTGAACCACCTGCAGGAATTCTCCGACAGAATCGATGTCACCTACTCGCCGCCCGCCATAGATCCGAAACAGCCCGCGGACCACAAGGAACTCGACAACACGGAAATCCAGGCGATCCCATACCCCGCCCCGCAGGACTACCGCAACGCCCTCCCCCTCATGGACGGCGTAGTGCAGGACAACGCCGGCCGCGTCCACTTCAACGGTGGCGACACCAGCCAGACCAACTATAAGCTCAACGGCTTCAACATTGCGGATCCCGTGACCGGCCGCCTGGAAACGCGCGTCAACATCGAGACCATCCAGTCCATGGACGTAGAGAGCAGCCGATTCTCCGCGGAGAACGGCCGCGGCTCGGCTGGCGTGCTGGATCTCGAAACCAAAATGGGCGACGACCGTTTTCGGTTCGGCGGCACGAACTTCATCCCCGGCGTCTCCACCGATGGCGGCCTGCACGTAAACAAATGGACGCCCCGCCTGGAACTCTCCGGACCCCTTGCCAAGGGCCGCGCCTGGTTCCACAACGGCTTCGATGCCTTCTACAGCAATGACGTTGTCCACGGACTTCCACAGGGGCAGAACCACACCACGGGGCTGACTGCCAACGACCTGAGCCGCGTCCAGGTGAACCTGACCCCCACCCACATTCTGACCGGCAGTTTCCTGTTCAACATTGCGGACAATACCCGCTACGGCCTCAGTTTCCTGACCCCTGCCGAGACCACCACCACGCACCGCCAGGCGCTCTATATGAGCACTCTTCGCGATCAGATGTACCTTTCTGGCGGATCGCTTCTCGACGTGGGCTTCGCCGATTCCCGCGGCAACCTGCACGATGTTCCACAGGGCAGCCAGCTATTCCAGATCACCCCGTTCGGCAATCGCGGGAACTACTTTGCCAACCTGGACCGCCATTTCTACCGTCAGCAGTGGATTGCGAATCTGTTTCTGCCGACGTTGCACTTGCAGGGAACCCATCAATTGAAGTTTGGAATCGATTTCGAGCGGGAGGCTTTCCATCAGGAGACCACCCGCCACGATTACGAGGTTCTGCGCGATGACAACTCCGTGGCGCGATACGTCACCTTCGCCGGCAACCCCTTCCAGGCGCGCAAGAATTTCGAGGGAGCGCAATACATTCAGGACGCCTGGACGCCGCGGGAGGGCCTGGTGCTGGAAGCCGGCGTTCGGGCGGAGTGGAACGAAGTCGTCCGCGATCTGGAAATCGCGCCGCGCATCGGCCTGGCATGGTCACCCGGAAGCCTCCACGACACCAAGTTTTCCGCCGGATGGGGTGTGTATTACGACTCGATCAGCCTGGGCATCATCAGCCGCCAGCAGGATCAGGTCAGTCTCTCGACCTTCTATCTGCCTGGGGGGCTCACGGAGGGCCCCATCGCTACCTCTTTTCTGGCCAATGACCATACTCTGACAGCCCCCTATTACCAGACCGCCAGTTTCACGGTGGAGCGGAAGCTCACCCACGCCTTCTACCTCAAGTCCGGCTACACACGGCGGGCCGGCAACCGCGGATTCACCTTCCTCCCGCCGCCGCAGATGTTCGGCGCCAGCACCATGATTGCCAGCGGGGTGAACTTTCAACTCATAAACGCCCGCCGCGAACGCTACGATGCCGTCGATCTGTCGTTGCGCCACACCTTCGCGGGAAAATTCGAGTGGTTCGCGGGCTACACACGGTCGAGTTCGCGTTCCAACGCGGCGGTAGACTACAGTCTGGAAAATCCGATCTTCGGCCCGCAGGGCCGGGGCCCGTCCCCCTGGGACACGCCCAATCGATTTCACATGTGGGGTTGGGCGCCGCTCCCCAACCGCGTGTTGCCGAGCTTCGCCCGATTCCTGACCAGAAACACCACGGCTGCCTATTTGGTGGAGTACCGCACCGGCTTTCCGTTCGAAATCGTGGACGAAGAGGGACTGCTGGTCGGCCGTCCCAACTCCGTGCGCTTCCCCGACTACTTCAATCTCAACCTCCACCTGGAACGTCAGTTTCGTGCGCTGCATTACTTGTGGGCCTGGCGTTTCGGCTTCAATAACCTCACCAACAACGGAAATTCCAACGTAGTCAATAATGTGCTCGGCACGCCACAGTTTCTGACGTACGGAAGAGGACAGGTGCGTGCGTTCAGTGTGCGATTGCGCCTGTTGGGCCGCAAGTAAGACGCGCCTGCGGCGGGGTTCCGGTCTCCGTGGCCCTCGGCGTGCTTCTACTCGCCCGGAGGTCCACAAATGAAAGGTTTAGTATTAGCGGCATCTTTGGTTCTGTCGTCGACTGCACTGCTTGCGGCAGATTCTGCACAGGGTATCCTGGGCGAGGCCACGAGTGTGTTTTCGGAGATTATGGCCACGCCGGATAAAGGGATTCCCCAGGACTTGCTGGAGAAAGCGCAGTGCGTCATGATCGTCCCCGGATTGAAGAAGGCGGCGTTCGTCGTCGGAGGGGAATATGGACGCGGGTTTGTGACCTGCCGCAACCACAGCGGTAGGGGCTGGGGCCCGCCCGCCGCGGTGCGCATGGAGGGTGGCAGCCTCGGCTTTCAGATAGGGGGGTCGTCCACCGATCTGGTGATGCTGGTGATGGATCAGCGCGGTATGAACAAGTTGCTGGATGACAAATTCACTCTGGGCGCGGATGCCACGGTGGCAGCCGGTCCCGTGGGCCGGACCGCTAACGCCAATACGGACGTCACCATGTCCGCCGAGATTCTTGCCTGGTCGCGGGCCAAAGGCCTGTTCGCCGGTATCGCGATAAAGGGTGGAACCGTCCGCAATGACCTGGATCTAAACGCGGACCTCTACGGCCACAAGATGACTAACAAAGAGATCATCATGGGCGACATGACGCCCCCCGCGTCCGCCCAGGCGTTGCTTTCGGCGCTCGACCGGTCTTCCATGCGCAAGGAAGGGGAAGCCGACAGGGGCAAAGACAAACAGTAAACACGCAGTGGGACAGACGATCGGGTAAGGGTGGGACAGACGATCGTTTTGTGTCGTCTGTCTTCTGGGGCGGCAGGACAGACCACGAAAAACGATGGTCTGTCCCACTGGGCCAAGCTTAGTACAATAGGACGAATACAGTTGATGGCTTCGCCCCCCATTCCGCCTTCGCTCGAACATCTGTCTACTCGCCCGTTCTCTTTCTACCCCGCCATCCTCAACGTCGAACACAACGAGTGGCTGTTCCGGAAGGCAACCTGGTCGGAGATTCTGGTGGTCAATTGCAAGACCGGCTCGGAGATCTGGATCTCGCGCCGGTTCGTTGGCGAGGTGTCGCGGATCGACGATCCCGTCCTGATCGTCGGACTCAACCGGGAACTCGAATACAAAGGTGGGGCGGTGTGGCCCTGCCAGCGGCGTGTCATCGAGATGCCCGTGGCCGTGGGTGGGCTTCCCACGGCAACATCGTCGGCCCCCGATCGCGGTGCACCCGCGCCCATCGTGGGAATCCGGCTGGAATCCAGCGACAAACGGATCTTCAAGCTGATTGGCGGAGCGCTGGCGGTCGCTATCTTTCTCTACATCGTCGCCGTAAACCTGAATCGGGTAGGTGAACTCAGGCAGCGGAGCGTGGCCTTCACCACCTCCGATCAACAATACCTCGACCTGACCAGCCGCGACGACTATCTGGCGATCGTACAGAAGATGGGCCAACCTGCCTCCGACCACTGGCAGAGCGAAACGAACACCATCCAGTTCCGCGCGCTGGCCTATCCGGATCGGAAGTACACCATCATTATGATGGGCAAGGATCGCCCCAATGCATTGTACATCGGGACAGTGGATGAGAATTGGAAGCCCATCCACTCCGTGGAGCTGCATTCCGGTGGCACGACGTCCTCTATGCTGCGAAACCTCAAACGGTTCTAGGCAAGACCGACGCAGGCAGGTATGCCCGTGTTACCTTAGCTTTTAGTAGACTCTAGGGCGTGAAGATCCTTGGGCATCTGTTCTGGGCCGCGGTTGCCAGCGCGGCCGCATTCTGTGTGGGCGGCATCGCCTTCAACCGCGGCGAACACATCAACAGCATCTGGCTCGTGCTTGCGGCCGCGTCGAGCTACGCGGTGGGCTATCGCTTCTACGCCAAGTTCATCGCCGCGCGCGTGATGACCCTGGACGACCAACGCGCCACTCCCTCCGAACGTCTGCGCAACGGCCACGATTTCGAGCCCACCAACAAGTGGATCGTCTTCGGTCACCACTTTGCCGCCATCGCCGGTCCGGGGCCTTTGGTCGGACCGGTCCTGGCCGCTCAATTCGGCTATCTTCCGGGCACCCTCTGGATCATTATCGGTGCGGTACTGGGCGGTGCCGTGCAGGATTTCGTCATCCTGTTCGCCTCCATGCGCCGCGATGGCAAGTCGCTCGGCCAGATGGCGCGCGAGGAGATCGGCAAGGTGGGCGGTTTTGTCGCGCTGGTCACGGTGTTGATCATCATGGTGATTCTGCTGGCGGTGGTGGCGTTGGTGGTGGTGAACGCGCTGAAGGGCAGCGCCTGGGGCACGTTCACGATCGCGGCGACGATGCCGATTGCCTTGTTCATGGGCCTCTACCTGCGCTACTGGCGTCCGGGCAAAGTGCTGGAATGCTCCGCCATCGGCTTCGTGCTGGTGATGACCAGCATTTTCGCCGGCCGTTCGGTAGCCGAATCGGCGAGTCTGGCTCCCGTGTTCACGCTCGGCGCCATGACGCTCGCCATCGGCATCATCCTGTACGGATTCCTGGCGAGCGCGTTGCCTGTGTGGCTGTTGCTGGCGCCGCGCGACTACCTCAGCACCTTCGTGAAGCTGGGGGTTGTACTCATGCTGGGGGTGGGCATTCTGTTCGTGCGTCCGGAGCTGCAGCTTCCGGCGTTCACGCGCTTCGTGGATGGCACCGGCCCCATCTTCGCCGGCAAGATCTTCCCCTTCTGCTTCATCACCATTGCCTGCGGGGCGGTCTCCGGCTTCCATTCGTTGATCTCTTCCGGCACCACTCCCAAGATGATCGCCAAAGAGTCGCATGCCTGGCCCGTCGGCTATGGTTCCATGCTGCTGGAAAGCTTCGTCGCCATCATGGCGATGATCGCCGCGTGCGTACTGCAGCCGGGCGTGTACTTCGCCGTGAACTCGCCCGCGGGCATCGTGGGCGCGACCCCCGCGGCGGCCGTCACCACGATTTCCTCGTGGGGCTTCCCGGTCACCGAAGCGGACATGACCACGCTCGCTCACGACGTGGGCGAACAGACGCTGTTCTACCGCACCGGCGTTGCTCCATCCCTGGCGCTGGGGATGGCCCACATCTTCGCGCGGAGCGGCGGCGGGCAGGCCGTGATCGGCTTCTGGTACCACTTCGCCATCATGTTCGAGGCGCTGTTCATCCTCACTATCATCGACGCCGGGACGCGCGTGGGCCGCTTCATGCTGCAGGACCTGTTGGGCCACGTCTCCGCGCCGTTGGGCCGTACGAGTTGGATGCCCGGCGTGATTGGAGCCAGCGCCGCCGTCGTGGGAGCGTGGGGATATTTCCTGATTCAAGGGGTACGCGACCCGCTGGGGGGCATCAACTCGTTGTGGCCGCTTTTCGGGATCGCCAACCAGTTGCTGGCGGGGATCGCGCTATGCGTGGCCACCACCATTCTGCTGAAGATGCACCGCTCCCGGTTTATGTGGATCACCTGCGTGCCGCTGGTCTGGCTGGTGACCGTCACCTTCACGGCCGCGTGGCAGAAGATCTTCTCCCCCATACCGGCCATCGGTTTCCTGGCCCAGGCTGACCGGTTGGAAGCGGCGCTCGGTGCCGGAACCGCGGCGAACGTGGCCGCCACCCGGACCCTGATCTTCAACGCCCGTCTGGATGCGGTAATCTGCGGCATCCTCATGGTGCTGGTGGCGACGATCCTGATGGATTCGGTGCGCATCTGGATCGGCATCCTGCAGGGCACCCGCGAATCCGCGGTTCGCGAAGCGCCCTTCGTGCTTTCGCAACTGCGGGCGGAGGAGTTATGAAACGCCTGGGACGTCTGATTCTGGCGCTGCTGCGCGAGTTGGCGGACGAAAACGCTTATCGGCGGCATTTGGAAGCGCATGGATGCGTCCACTCGGGCGAGGAGTGGAGGCGCTTCTCGGAAGAGCGCCTGCGGGCGAAATACGCACGGGCTAAGTGCTGTTAGCCGGTGGGACAGACGATCGTCTTTCGTCGTCTGTCAGCCGGCTTAAGCCGGCCACACCCTGTCCAGATACAATTCCTGAGAACCTCGCCGTCGCCGCGCCACTAACCAAAGTAAATGTTCCGAAGCTCGCTGGTGCTGGTGAGCGGCCTCGTCCTCTCTCTTGCAGCTACGGCCGCCGGGCCGGGTGTGAAAGCTCAGTTTATCGGCGGAACGCTCCCCGGCGTCTCCGCGAAATCGAGTGCCCGGATCGACCTGACCGGCGCCGAGGCGCTGGTCTTTCAGTGCCGCGGCACCGAGTTGCGCATCGCCTACCAAAGAATCAACACCCTGGAGTACGGCCAGAGCGTGAGCCGCCGGTACGCCGCCGCCATCCTGATTTCGCCCGTGCTGCTGCTCAGCAAGTCGCGCAAGCACTTCGTCACCCTGGGCTATGTGGATGTCGAAGGCAGACAGCAGGCGCTGGTCTTCCGCGTGGAAAAAGGCGACATCCGTTCCGTGCTCGCCGGCCTGGAGGCGCGCACCGGCCGCCGTATCGAGTACCAGGATGCGGAAGCACGAAAGGCGGGCAAGGGATGAGAAGGTTTGCCATCGCGCTTTTCTGGGTGGCGACTGCCGCGTTCGCCGCCGATACCCCGCTCTCGCCCGCCGCCATCGAAGAGAACAGCCTGCGCCAGTTGCTCACGGTCCGTCGCGTTTTTGTGGACCGCCTCACGGGTGGCGAGACCGCCGCCCAGATGCGTGACATTCTCATCAGCACCCTGGAGGGCGCCAAACTTTTCGTCCTCACCGAAAACCAGGAACGCGCCGACGTGGTGCTGCGCGGCGCCGCCGAGGACCTGGTTTTTACGGAGGCGCACAATTCATCTGACAGCATCAACGCGCACATGAATGCCGGAACCGGCCGAACCTCCACCAAAACGACCGGGGCCTACGGGGGCATCGGAGTCGGCGACAACGAATCGGATCATTCCACCGACCGGCGTCACGAAGCCGTCGCCGCCGTGCGCCTGGTGAATAAGGATGGAGATGTCATCTGGTCCACCACCCAAGAGAGCCTGGGCGCGAAGTTCCGCGGCGCCAGCGCCGATGTGGCCGACAAGATTACCGGCAAGCTGAAAGAGGATTTCGAAAGGGCGCGCAAGCTGCGGTAAAGGGGGGGTAGTCTGCCAAAAACTACGTGGGCGTCAACTTTACTTTGCGTAAGCGCTCACGTAGAATTCACTTATGGTCAGCTAAACAGAAAGATCCCGCCGCCGTTGAACTGGGACGCAAAGGCGGCAAAAAAGGCGGTCCCGCCAGAGCCGCCGCCCTGACGCCGGAACAACGTAGCGCCAGTGCTCGAAAGGCGGTCCAGGCTCGTTGGGCGAAACCCAAACTCGGTGACGGCCACATCGTATCAAAGAGCAAGACAGTGAAAACATCTGGCAAGTTTCATAACAAAAGACCTGAAACAACTCTCTCGGCATTCAGCGTCTCCAAGAGGGCCCTTCACGCTTGTTTGAAACGCATCAAGGACGCCAAGGACGATAATGAACTCCGTCGTCTGACCGAAGAGCTTCAAAATATGACTCGTCAGAAAAATTCATGGGTTAGTTCAGGCTCGGGCAGCCTTGCAAGTGAGTGGTAGAGAGCCAGTTCGAGGATGCGATAGGTCCGGAAGCCATAGGATTTTCTCATGGTAACTTTGGCTTTGTTGTTCAGACCCTCGACCACGCCGCTGGAGAACAGCTTTTGGGCTCGAAAGTAGTTGAGGATGAGGTCGCGGTGCTGACGTAGCGTGCGGGCGATTTTCTTCATGGGCTCGATGCGGGAGCGCATGGTCTGACGGCACCATTCGTCGAGGAACTTGCCCGCCCAGGTGGGGGAATCGTAGTCCCACAACTGCTGGAAGTCTTCCTTGAGGAGATAGGCCCGGACGGTTTTGAGGTTGAAGCGGAGCAAGTCGCGGAGGCGGAGTTTTTGCTTGCCGGTGAGATTCTCTTTACGCTTGAGCAGGCACCAGCGGGATTTCTTCAACACCGGCTCATAGCCGGCCTGAGACATGCGGCGATACTCGGCGGCCCGCACCTCGTCCAGGGCCTTATTCATTTTGGCCACGATGTGGAAGCGGTCGAGAATATTCAGGGCCTGGGAGCATTTCTCGCGGACCACGTGGAGGTAGGGCTCCCACATGTCCGAGCAAACGAATTCAATTTTGGAGGCCAACTCGGTTCCGATGAGGGTGAAGAATCCCTCAAAGGATTCGATGGTCCGCTCTTTGCCGACCCAGAGCAACCGCGTCAGCCCAGCGTCGATCTGATAGACCAACGTCAGGTACTTATGGCCTTTGGCGTATTGGATTTCGTCCACGCCGATGGCCTGAATGGGAGCCAGCGTCCGATGCTCCAGTCCCCACTTCACGACATACTCGACCGCGTCGCAGACCTTATCCCATGAGGTATGAAAGGCCTCGGCGGTCTCTTTCCAGGAAAGTTTACGCGCCCAGCGTGCCAGAAACAGCATGTAGGCTTTGGTCAACTGGTGTTTGCCATCGCCCCAGGGAACCTCTTCCACCACCACGCCGCAGTTTCGGCAGTTCACGCGCCGCATGCAATACAGAAAAAAGACCAGAATTCCCCAGAAAGGAATAAACTCAAAACGCCGCTCGGGAAGGCGGTCGTAACCAGCGTCTGTAAGAAAATAACTGTAGCATTCATGAGCGAGGCAGGATGGCGTAGTTCCATTCGCCGTGGAAGGTGTCGCGGCGCATTTGGAGGGCGGCAAACTCCTCTTTGCCCACTTTGATTCCTTTCGGGTACTTGCCTGTGTCCAACTGGCTTTGAACGCGAAGGCCGGTTCTTGTGGTGGTGGCTGCGATCAGGTTGACGATGACTTCATGGCTCACCAACGGTT
>JAIQFL010000159.1 GCA_020073365.1 Terriglobia bacterium
GGCCTCCTCGGGCACCTCGACGGCATCGATCAGGGCGTCCTCAATGTCCTGGTGATCCGCCACCGCAAGAGCCCCGACCAGATGCGCCACCCGCTCGAAACTGGCGCGCGAATACGGCAGGCGGCCAAACTCTCGCGCGCTGGCTTCCGCTTCCCGCGACGGGCCTTGCTGCACCGCATGGGCCATCACCCGCGCCGCGCGGGGCAGCCAGCCGTCCTCCACCACGCCCGCCCGCAGGCTCACCGGATCCACTACCCGGCCGCCCGGTTGCCCCCCACGCTCGCCCGATTGACGGTACAACGATCTCTCGACGGAGACCGAACCCACCATCGTCTGGTATGGCGCCTGGCACCGTCCCACCCGCGTGTAGCGCACCCCTCCAATCATTACCGCCGCAACATCAATGTCCAGGCTCTGCAGAATGGCGCGGTGTCCTGCCAACTCCGTCCGCCCCGCTTTCTGCCATCGCCTGTTCAATTTCCGCATAATCCACCGCTTTGCCGCCACCGAGGCGGGACACCGTCCGCTGCAGGGCCGCCAGATGCTCGGCCATCGCCTTTCCCACTTCCGTAAACTCCTCCGGAACCTCAATCACCATCTTGGGCATCACACCTCCTGCATTAAGTCACAATCTGGCAGTCTGTTTTAGCACATTTATGGCGATTTGTCCAGTTTGAGAGCCACACCCCACAGTTGCGCATGTGGATTGCCGAGGGGATCCGGCGGGAGGCGAAGCGAGCCATCGGTCGCGGTCCCTACTCCAGCTTGGTCCTCGCAAACGGGCGCGCAAAGGCCGCCGGCACGCTGTGCGCAGTCGTACTGGCCGCCTTGCGGTAGTACTCTAGCGCCTTCTCTTTGTCGCCCAGCATCTCATAGCTTTGCCCGATCAGGCATTGAATGAACGGATCGGCCTGAAGCGCGTTCTGGAGTTCCATCAGCGCCGCCCGGTAGTCGCCAGCGTAAAACGCGACGTAGCCGGTTAGATACGGAAAATATGGTTCCTGCGTCGGGATCTTACCCTTGCTCAGAATGGCCCGGGCGGTAGCGATGTATTTGCGGGCTTCCTCCACCTTGCCACGCCGCACCGCGATCCGCGCCCGCGCATGCGCCCAACGGAAATCCCAAAGATCCCGGTGATCCGGTGGAATGTTCGGCTCCTGCAGCCCAGCATCGTGCCCTCTCTGATACCAGGCGTAAGCCGTGTTCCAGTCCCCGGCATCGAGGCACAATCGACCCAGCTCGTCGGCCACTTCGCCGGCGTTAAGAAAATCCGACGTCGCGAGGAAATACTCGTAGGCGGCGCGATCATACTTCTCGGCGCCTCTGCAATCGCGGGCAAAACCGTATGAAATTGCCATGGATCGCTGCGCTTCTGCTTTTTCCAGGGGGGTAGAGGCTGCCTTAATGGCTCGGCTGAAATATTTCCTTGCCTCAGGATAGCGGCCCAACAGGTCCAGTGCGACGCCGGCTCCCGTGTTCGCCAGCCCCGATTTCGGGACCGCTTCCACGCCCTGTCGAAAGACTTCCAGGGCTTCGTCGAGTTTCCCCTCGCGGATCAGTTGCGGCCCGAATGCGATGGACCCGCCCTTCTGGCTGGACTGAAACGCGAGGCCAACTACAATCAAGGAGAGACAGAGCGCTACTCGACGGGCAATCCGGTGGATCGCCGCGATGCTACTGCGACCTGTCGCCCAAGGGCTCATATTTACAGAGGAAATAGACGAGGCCGGTATCCTTGGGTAGATACCGGCCTGGCCGGCTAAAGCCGGGGGACAGACGACAAAAGGCGATCGTCTGTCCCACTCACTGTCGGGCTGACTTCAGAACTGGAACCGCAATTCCAGTGACAGAATGCGCGGTCCTCTGTCACCGGTATATTGGCCCGTGTTCCCGACCGTATTCTTGCCGGTGGGATCGAAGGTGAAAGCGGTACTGACGCCGCTGAATTCCGTATGGTTAAATACGTTGAAGGCTTCCAGCCGCAGTTTGAGTTGGCGTTTGTCACTGCGAATCGGAATCGACCGGGAGAGCGAGGCGTCGAAGTTGACAAATCCCGGACCGTAAATGATACCGGCGCCACCACCGGCATTCCCAATAGTCCCGACCTTCGGCTCGGCGAATGCCGCGGGGTTGAACGCCAGCCCGCCATTGGGTAGATGCGGATCTTTGGCAACATTTGCGTACGGGTCGCCGACTATGTCAAAACGGGCGCCCTCATTGGTGGAACCGGTGATATCCAGGGCGTTGGTGGTGCCGAAACCAAAGCCCAGCGGAGCGCCGGTATTGGCGGTCGTGATACCCGAGATTTGCCAGCCATCGGCGACCACGGAGAGCAGTTTGCTGTGCAACGCCCGTCCGGGCTTCGGGAAATCGTAGGAGTAGTTGATGCCGAGCGTCTGCCCGGCGGTCGGCACCCTGCGGTCCGTAGTTCCGTGAGTAGTTGTTCGCAACCAGCGGGTCGAACGCCAGAAGTGCCATGGCGCGCGACCACGTGTAGGCCACGCCGAAGAGAAAGCCGTGAGAGAACCGCTTGCGAAGCTGCACCTGCAATCCGTTATAGTTCGACACTCCGTTGAAGACGAACTGGTTCAAGGTACCGAGACTCGGATAGTTGGTGCGCTCTAATGCAGGCGTTAGCGCCCGGTTGCCGCTGACCGTCGGGTCTATGTACTGAGGCAAAAAGTCAGTCCCGATCGGAATCGCGTTGAAGTTCTCGTTGACGTTCCGGTTCAGGCCGAAAGTACCTTGGTAAGAAACGTCCAACACGGCGCCGAAGCCAACATTCTGCTGCACGCCGAAGCTCGCGCTGCGAACCTGGGGCAGCCTGGTGTAGCCGGTCCACTGCGAGATCGTTTGGGGCCCCAGGAGTCCGCCCGTACTAGCCAGAGTGGTGATCTGGCCATAGCTTGCGGTAGGTGCATATACGATGGGAGGGTTGAAGGCCATGTTATACACCTGATTGCCGTCCAGGCGGTCGAAGAACACACCGAAACCGCCGCGGACGGCTGTCTAGCCATTGCCGAACACGTCAAGTGCGAAACCAAAGCGCGGGGCGAAGGCGAGCGGTGTAGTGCTGTAGGTGTTCCAGGGGACGCCGTTCTTGCCGGCCACGACAAATCCATCGGCAGGGTCGCCGCTGCCGGGAACAAACAGTCCGATATAGGAGACCGGACCGGTTGCACCCGTAGCCGGATCCTGGGCGACGCGTTTTCCACCCACGAGGGCCGGAACATAATACCTGGGTGCTTTTGCCCTGTCGTACCTGGAGGGATCGAAATACGCGAACTCGTTCCCAGGCTGCTTATCTATCTCGGGTGTCTGGTGGTAGAAGCGGACGCCATAATCGAGCGTCAGTCTCTTGGTGACGCGCCAGTTGTCCTGGATATAAGGTTCGACGTTCCAGAAGGTGTCATTCACCACAATCTTGGCCGTCCACTCGGTATAACTGGCGTAATATCCCAGCAAGGTATTCGCATATCCAAGGCCGGTGTTGAGGGGATTGTTGGCATCCGGAGAGAAGCTGTAGTTGCCGACGTAGCCATTGCACCCCGAGGAGCCGCACGGCTGGACCTTCCGGTTGAACTCGATATAAGCGCCGGCCTTAATGCTGTGGGCGCCCCAAACCTTGCTGATGTTGTCAGTCACGGTGTCGACGATGTTGTTGTTGGAGTATTCCGGATTGCCATTCGAATAGCTCGGAGTGTTCGGGGTTGGGCCTCCGAGGGTCAGGTAAGGCATATAGTTGGAGTAACCATTCGATGCATTGGCCTTACCCTCAACAAGCTGGTTGCCGCCGACACCGGGGCCAACCGTGTGGAGAGGGAACAGACTGGGGAGGGGTTGTCCCGCCTCCGGAGTTCCGGTGGTGCCCTTCAAAACGTCCCGGTTTACCGCGGCGGGATCCACTTCAAACCAGGACCAGTGATTGAGGGTCTTGCTCCAGGTGAACTGGTTGATCAGGGTCGGAGACGCCGCGTAGGTGAGAGAACCGAGGATACCATGACCGGGGGCCGGGTGATCCTGAGTGAGGTCGCCTGTGGGGCCCTTCAGGAACTGCGAGCTCTGGAAGAGTTCAATCCAGTCATCGGCATCGTGGCCCCAGCGAATGTAGCCGCTCAGCTTCGACGTCAAGTTCAGGTCGAGACGGAAGATGTCGTTGCGCCGGGGATGCGCGGCGCTGCCAGCGGCCTGGAAGTTGTCCTGCAGGTACTGAGCGGTTCCCTGCGGGAAAAAGGCATTCGGGAGCGGGAAGAAATTCAGCATCGCCTGTCCCCAACCATTGATACGGTTCTGGGGGACGATATTGCCAGGGAATGGCGCACCGCTCAACGGATCGGTGATGGTGATGAGCCTGCCGCTACTGTCTACGCTCTTTGAAAAATCTCCCGTGCGCTCCAACGCTGTCGGCATGCTCCGGAACTGGTTGTTGAAGTTGGCGAGCTGGCGGGTATACTCCTGCGAAGCAAAGAAGAAGACCTTGGTCTTACCTATATTGAAATGCTTAGGAACGAATACCGGGCCACCCAGACTCCAGCCGGCGATGTTATAACGATAACGGCTGCGTGGCAGACCGGTAATGTTATTGAAGAAATCGTTGGAGTTGAATTGCTCATGCCGGTGAGTCCACCAGCCGGAACCGTGAAACTCCTGCGTGCCGCTCTTGGTGACCACTTGGACGGATCCGCCTGCGTTGCGGCCGAACTCAGCCTGGTAGTTCGAAGTCAGAACCTTGACTTCGGCGATGGAGTCGATATTTGGTTCGAAATGGGTAAAGCAATTGCTGCAACCGGTGTCGATATCGCTGACGCCATCCACCATGAAGCCCGTGATACCCGTGCTGCCGTTGAAGGTAAGGCCCCCCAGGACGTTCCACCGGTCGCATCTCGCCCCACCGTGGTGTCCACTACGCCAGGAAGCATGCGCATGAAGCTCATCATCTCGCGGCCTCGGATGGCCTCGTTATTGAGCTGCGCTCCGTCAATAACGGCAGACCTTTCGCCAGTGGACGTCTGAATCGGTGTCACCTCGGCAGTCACGGTGATCTCGTCGGTGACGTTACCGATGTCCAGGGTCAAGCGCCCCAAATCCCGATTCTCGCTGAGGCCCACACTGATATCTGTGACGTTCCGCGTCTTGAAACCTTTTGCCTGGACCGACACACTATAGGTGGCCGGAAGGAGATTGGTAAAGCGGAAAAGTCCCGAACTGTCGGCCGTCGCCGTGCTTGTGGCGGAAGTTCCCTGGTTGGTCAGTTGGATTTTCACGTCCGGAATCACCGAGCCGGACGGATCGACAACGATACCGACAAGCGAGCCGGTAACCGTTTGTGCAAATGAGCAGGCGCTTGCCAACAGCACCAGGCATATGGACAGCGCAGTCCTTCGAAGCGTCATGACAACTCCCCTCTGCGCGCTGGTGCTGCGGTTCCGGCGTTTGGCGCGGAACTGGCCCCCTTGCCAGTCTCCCTATCGGATGCTACAGACTGTCAGCGCGTACAAGGACAGTACTAGAATCTGCCCCCGCTGTCAAGGGGTGTTGTGCCCCCGAACTATTCCTTGACCGTGTAGATCAGCCATGTCTCGTGTCCAGCCACCGTCGATTAACGCTAACGCCGGTATGCGAGGAGTAGGCGCTACACATGTAAGCGTTTGCCTCAGTTGCCCAAAAGCTATATCATAAGCGTGCTTGTCCCATGAAACGATCAGGGAGACCCGAAGGTATGTCCACCAAAATCACAACTCTGCGAATGCTTCCACCCGCGGCCCTTTGCGTTTTGCTCGGCGCGTCAACTGTGTTACGTGCCCAGTCTGCAAACGCCGTCGAAATCCAAATCAAGGCAGACCAGGTCGCCTCGCACGTCAGCCCGATGCTCTACGGGCTGATGACGGAAGAGATCAATTATTCCTATGACGGCGGCCTTTATGCGGAACTGGTTCGCAATCGCAATTTCAAGGAGGACTCCAAAGATCCCGTTCATTGGCAGCTCGTCGAAGAGCGTGGCGGCGCCGGATCAAGATCGCTTGACGCGACCCAGCCTTTCAACGAGGCGATCGGCAGCAGCCTTAAGCTGACTGTGACCCAGGCCTCCGGAAATCAGCGTGTGGGCATCGCCAACGACGGATTTTGGGGCATACCCGTGAAGCCGAATACGCCCTATCGCGCCTCATTTTACGCCAAGGCCGCGCCGGGATTCGCCGGGGCGCTCACGGTCGCCATCGTCAGCAACGATGGCACTACAGCCCACGCCAGCGCGCAGATTCCTCGTGTCACCCAGGATTGGAAGAAGTACGAAGTGACCTTGACTACCGGAAAAGCTTCGCCGTCCGCGGAAAACCGCCTGGTCATCTCCACCGGCAACCCTGGGACGGTCTGGTTCAACCTGCTTTCACTTTTTCCGCCGACCTGGAACAATCAGCCCAACGGCAACCGCAAGGACATCATGCAACTCCTGGCCGATATGAAACCGGCCTTTCTCCGCTTTCCCGGCGGCAACTATCTTGAGGGAAACACGGTTGCCACGCGCTTCGATTGGAAGAAGACCATCGGCGATATCTCCCAACGGCCGGGGCACCTGAACGATTCCTGGAGATACTGGTCGTCCGACGGCATGGGGCTGCTGGAATTCCTGGAGTGGTGTGAGGACCTGCACATGCAGCCCGTGCTGGGAGTCTATGCCGGTTATTCCTTGCGCGGCGGAGCGCGTTTTGCGCCCGGAGCCGAATTGGAGCCGTACGTAAAGGAAGCACTCGAAGAAATTGAATACGTGACGGGCGACGCCGCCACCACTTGGGGCGCGCGACGCGCCAAGGACGGACACCCGGCGCCCTTCCCGCTCGACTATGTCGAAGTGGGGAACGAGGATAACGCGGACCGCCAGGTGGGGAGTTACGAGGGCCGCTTCGCCCAATTCTTCGATGCCATCAAGGCCAAGTACCCCAAGCTGAAGGTGATCGCCACCACTCCCGTGACCACCCGCTTCGCGGACGTCATCGACGAACACTACTATCGCCGCTCGGAAGAAGAGATGGCATTTCACGCCAACGATTACGACACGCGCCGCCGTATGGGGCAGCCGGTCTTCGTCGGCGAATGGGCCACCCGCGTGGGCGACCCCACGCCCAACATGAGCGCCGCCTTGGGCGATGCCGCTTGGATGACCGGCATGGAGCGGAATTCGGACCTCGTAATCATGGCCTCTTACGCGCCCCTCTTCGTCAACGTCAACAAGGGTGGCATGCAGTGGCAAACGGACCTGATCGGCTACGACGCCATGTCCAGTTACGGCTCGCCCTCGTATTACGCGCAGAAAATGTTCAGCCTGTATCACGGCGACAATGTGGTTCCGATCACCGCACAGGGCGTCCCTACAAGGGAATGGCAGCCGCCTGCCGGACGGGGAGGATTCGTCCCTCCACCGCAAGCCGCGGGCAGGGCCGGAACACCACAACCTCAGGCGCCACCGGCCGGGGCGGGACGCGGAGGCAGAGGAAACCAACCACCGCCCGGGCCGCAACAACCGCCTATGCCGCAACAAGTGCCCTTAATGTTCTTCGATGCTACTCGCGACAGCAAGACCGGAGCGATCTACGTGAAGGTCGTCAACCGTTCCGCCACTGCTCAACCAGTACACATCGCGTTGAGCGGAGTCGCCGCTGTCGAGGCCAGCGGGCAGGCCATCATCATGAGCGCGAGTAGCCCCGCTGACACGAATTCGATTACGGAGCCGGCCAGGATCGTTCCAATCACCACGAAGGTGGACGGACTGAGCACGAACTTCACCCGCACCTTCCCTCCGTATTCCATCAGCGTTCTGGAGATGAAGGCGAGGTAAGATCCGATCGCCCGTGCCGCGAGTGACACACAGGCAAGAATGCCCGTGTTACAGCGCCGCGAGGACTTCCTTGTAGAGGTATTTCGAGCCCTCCACGCCGTCCCACGGCCCGTCTTCGTACTCCAGGGCGAAGGTGCCCTGAAATCCCGCATCGGTCATGATCTTGACAGACCGCCGGACGTCATTGTCCTTCCAGCGATTCCAATACTTGGCGTGAACGTTGGTATGCGCGTACGGGGCCAGGTCCTTTAGCCCGTTGTACATTAGATACTCATGCTCCCAGTTGCAGAAGTCCGGCGAGGCTTCGCAGAAGGGACTGTTCACCCCGTCCACAATAATCCGGATATTGATCGGATTGGCCGTCAGCCCCCAATGGTTTTCGAGAGTAACCTTCACTCCCACTTTCCCGCCGTAATCCGCCATTTCCTTGAAAGACTCGATGCAATTGGTCAGGTACTTGGCGATTTCATCGTTCTTCGGGTAGTCCGCCGTGGCGACTGCACCGGGAGCGATCCTCGGCCCTCCACTGTTCACGCGCATCGACTTCGCGCCCAGGATTTTGCCGCCGTCCAGCCATTTCTTGGCTACCTCGATACCGGCCTTGCGCTTCTCCGGGTCCAGCTCGCAGATATCGCGCGGAGCGTTGTTGGAGATGTGCTGGCAGTGGGTACCTTTAGCCGCCATGGTGTTCGCGAGTTTGGCCAGCCACTGCTTCCCGGAGGCGCTGGACGGGTCGAATTCACGGGTGGTGCGTGTGGCGGCCCCCACTGTCAACGGGACCTGGACGTACATGCTGTCGTCAGCCACGTCTCCGAACAGGCCGGAGAAGATATCCATGTGAGTGACACCAGGGAAGGTGTCCTTGGTGAACTGGGGGAAGTCCAGCATGGTGATCTCACCATACTTCTTCTTCAACTCCGCGGTCCTCGGGTTGGTTCCGAAACCCATGCGGCTCTTGAAGAGGTAACGGAGCGGCCAGGTGTTGGAGGCGATGCGGGCCAACTTCTCCTTTTCCGTCAGGGGGCTGGCAGCAGCCTGCTGCGCCGGGGCTAGAGCCAGACCCGTTGCGCCAAGGCCCGCGCCGGTTGCTTTGAAAAAATCCCGCCGGTCGAGCTTGAGATTACTTTCGAGTTTTTGGTCCATGAGTTTCACACCTGCAAATTGCGAAGATAGGGAACGCTGGCCTGCATCAGGTCAAGGCTCATTTCGACGAAGTAGTTCTTGACCCCGCCGGTTTTGGCCGCGGTGAAGATCTTCTTCCAGTCGAGCGTGCCTTGTCCCACCGCCATCGTCTTCTTGGTTTCCGACGACCAATCCTGCACATGCATCGAAAAGAAACGGCCGGGGTACTTCATGAAGTATTCGGCTGCGTCGTAACCGCGGCTGATGGTGGAGACCTGGAACTGGAACTTGACCAGCTTCGGATCGAGAAGATCCAGCAGGATATCGTAGGTCCGTTTGCCGTCGACCTCGGAGAGCTCAAAACCCTCGTTGTGAAGGCCCTGCTGGATACCGGCCTTGGCCGACTGTTCGCCCATCTTGTTGTATTCGTCGGCGGCGCGCTTCACGTCATCCATGGTCGGGGTCCGCGGCCCCCCGAGGCTGGGCACGATCATCTGCGTCAGGCCCACATCTTTTGCCCAGGCAATTCTGCCCGCCAGGTCCTGCCGGAGCTCCTTCATGTCGAAGTGAGAGCTCTCACATTTGACCCCCAGATCGCCCAGGATCTTCCGGAGCTCGGCTGCTTTGTATTTGGCGATGACGCCGAAGCCGGAATCGGCGTAACCCACCGGCGAGCAGAGCTCGATGCGCTGAAACCCGGCGTCGGCAAGCTGCTTGATGGTTCCGGGAAAGTCCTGGCCGATCATGGCCCGGACGGGATACGTCTGGTATCCTATGGGCATGCCAAGCGGATTGGCGCAAAGCTCCTGTGCGCCCGCGGACAGGAACCCGGCAACGGCGGCATCCGTAGCCGCCTTCCTGAAAAACTCTCTTCTCGAAGTGGCAGGCATTCACGCCTCCTGATGCGTTGAATCGGGTCTGAAACTGTTCAGACGGTCTCGATTGTCTCACAAATGCCGGTTGGCCGGAGCCGGCGGGCTGGTGGGAGGTCCTCAAAACGTTCGGGAGGCGCAGCCCGCGCAGGCTTGGCAGCAAATCCTGACCGGCTTTAGCCCGGCCCAACTCTGCTCACCCTCTCCGCTAGCCGACGCTTAGCCGTAGCGTCTTCGAGTCTGGCCTAGCCCCTAGCCCCCAACCCCCCAACCCCGCTTTGAAGCGTACAATGGAGTTTCCAGCGCGGACAGCGCCACGCCGAATCACGGAACTCCGGTGCTGCGGAACGCGTAGGAATGAAGGAGTGCTTTTCCCAAGCGACTATGACTGCTACTGCCAGCCCACAACTGGGCCAGATCCATGCGCTCCTCGCCGAGAGGGGCTACGATGTTTCCGAGCCGGCGCCCGATACGTTGAAAATCCGCGAGTTATCGAGCGGGGTCGCCATTCAGGCGGTCTTGCAGGGCGAAATCCTGTTCCTCACGCTGACCTGCACGATCGTGCCGAATCGGGCGATTACACCCGAGCTCATGGCCAAGATGCTGGAGGCCGATAACGGCATCCACACCTCCCACTTCCAGCTCTACGATGCCGGTGAAAAGCGGGTCGCCATCACGCTGAACAATTTCTGCAAGCTTCAGGACATGGGGCCTGAGGACGAGGACGATATCCTTTCCTGCGTGCATTTCCTGTTGGTGGACGTGTTGAGTGCGCGTCGCCTCTTGGGCGACCTTAAATCGTAACGGAGAATAAATATATGGCATTTCTTTCCGATATTTTCGGCCGCGTGGGCCGCGTTGCGCGCGGTACGGCCAATTCGGGCGTGGACGCCCTGGAAGACGCTACTTTTGAGACGACCGTCAAGCAGACCGTCGCCGACATGAAGACCGAGTTGAACAAGGTGGTCCAGTCTTCCGCCATGGCGCTCAGCAACTACAATCGCCTGGATGCCGAGAACCAGAAATACGTCCGGCAATCGCAGGAGTGGAAGGATCGCGCCGGGCAGGCGCTCGACGCCGGCAACGAAGACCTGGCGCGCAAGGCCCTGGCCAAGAAAGCCGAGTGCGATCAGCAGGTTGCTTCCATGCAGACCGCCGTCCAAAGCGCGCAGCAGACCAGCGAGAAGCTCAAGCAGCAGGTGATGGAGCTCAAGCGCAAGATCGACGAGGGGGAGCGCACCGCCACCACCTTGGTCGCCCGCAAGAACGCTGCCTCCGCGCAACGCAAGGTCGCCGAAGCCATGTCCGGCGTGGGTAACGCCGATAACGCCTTTTCGGCGCTGAACCGCTATGAAGAATCGGTGTCGCGGGAAGAAGCCACCGCCAAAGCCTTCGACGAGCTGGCTTCCGCCGGCAAGGACGAGAACCTGGAGGCGCAGTTCGCCGCCATCGGCAGCCACAGCGTCGATTCCGAGCTGGAAGCGCTCAAAAAAGAGCGGCAGAAGCCATTTCTTCCCAAGGAGCTGCCCGCGGCCAAGGCGTAGGGCAGCCGGGACCGCAGTGGGGCAGGAGCTTCCGCCTGCCAACCCGGACCGGAAACACCTGTCCACAATGTACTTATGATCACCCTAACCGTAGAAGCCGTCCTGGTGGTTCTACTGGTGCTTGTCCTCATGCAATTCTTTAAGAAAAAACCGGAAACACCTTCCACGCCACAACTTGATCTGGCCAATCTGAAACCTGCCGACGCCCGCGCCGGAGACGTAATCTCCATCTCCGGCGCCGGCGACGATTTCAGCGACCTGGACTTCACCGCCGACCGCTGCAACTGGGTCCAGGCCGGAACGCGCCGCTGGTCCGAGCTGAGCGGCCCCTACAAAGAGCGCCGCGTCTCCATGCGCGTCTCGACCAACGATGACGGCGACGTCGAAGTCGCCATCCACACCGACGCCCGGAAGCTCACGCTGGGCGACTTCGGACTCTCCGAACCCGACCTCGCCGACCTCGACGAGCGGCAGAACCCCGAGGACTGGTTCGAGTTCGATAAGAAGAACTGGTTGTACCGTCTGAGCCGCGAAGCCCAAGCCAGCGGCGATCAGGGCCAGCCTGCGGGGTTCTATTACTGGGAGTTTCAGGAGAAGGACGGGACGGGCCTGCTGGCCATTCGCAAAGCCGAAGGCGAGCCCTTCGTCATCACGCTCTACACTGGGGTTCCTCCAGGAAACGTCACCGTCTACCGGGGCAACCGCTAACTACCGAGGGCCGCCAAAAGAGGGCGGATACCCATGAGCCGATCCATACTGAAGTTTCTCGCAGTTCTCCTTGGCGTTCTCATCGTGGTTGTATTCTTCGCCGGCCTGGATGGTCTGCCGCGCAGTCTTCGCGCCCAGATCGGCCAGGAGCGCAGCGCGTTCGCATCATCCCAAAAGCAGCTCCACGCCGCGCAGGATGAAGTTCTGGCCAATCTCAGGTCGGAATCCGACCTGTTCCGTGCCATCCCCGCCAGCCAGGAATGGCCCGGCCAGCTTTCCCAGGCGTTGGGCGACTTGCAGCTTGCCTCTCACGACATCGAGCAGCTCGCGGCGCTCGAAAAGCAGAACCGCCGCCAGGATCGCCAGCAGGTGGAAACGCTGCTCGCCCAGGAGCGCGCGCTCCGCGGCAAGGCCGTAGACCAGGCCGCCGGCATTCAGAAGGAAGCCGCCCATTGGGTGGACCTGAAGCGCCATCTCCCGGAAGAGCTCCAGCGGATGGAGCAGGACTACAACACCATCCACGGCTTCGATCTCGCGCCCATCACGGCCACAGTCCAGAAAGCGGAGACCGATTGGCCGGAGAAAGCGCGCAACCTCGAGAAGCGCCTCGGGGATCTTCGCGACGTCGTCACGCAGGGCGAAACGGCCTGGCAATCCAGCGCCGAAACGCGCCGCCTGGCTGCTGCCGGCGATCTGGCGCACCTCGATTTCGCGGCGCTGGTCGCGGCCGACAATGCGCTCAAGACCGCGGCCGCCGGCCTTCCCGCCGAGACCCAGAAACTGGAAAAGCACAGCGCCCAGCTCTATGTCGCGTGGGACAAGATCCTGGTCGACATGGAGCCTCGCGGCAACAACCAATATGGTCAGAAGATCCGCACAGTCCAAACCCATTTCGCCGATGCCTCCTCCAAGACCGGAGAAGTCACCTCCGACGAGAAATGGGTGAACGTTTCGCAGGCTGTTTACGAGGCCCAGAAGAACGATCTCGGCATGGCCATCGAGCACAAGCCCGAAGGCAAGTATGAGGCCGAAGCCGAGCACGTGGCGCAACCCGCCGGGTTCGCCTACGTAGCGCCGCCTTCCCAGGGCTCCAACCAGTACGGCTATTGGGACCACCGCAATGGCAGCGATTTCTGGGTCTTCTACGGCCAGTACGCGCTGATGCGCGACCTGCTGTGGAACCACCAATACCAGCCGGTGGACCGCTACGATTGGGAAGGCTACCGCACGTACCAGAGCCGCGGCCAGACTTACTACGGCCGGGATGCGACCTCCAGCCAAAGCGCGCCGCGCTACGGCACCCAGGGATCCGCCACCCAGAACCGTTACTCCGGCAGCACCTTTGCCAAGGGCGGCGGGTTTAAGGACTCGAGGTACGCCACCAAGAGCGGATCCTATAGCGACTCCAAGTATGCGACCCCGGGCGGCGACCGTACGCCGAAGAAGTTCGGCAGCGGCAGCAGCCGGCCCGAGCAGCCGCACGCGAGTCCTCCGCCTTCGCGCCCTCGCCCGACCTATCGCCCTCCCAGCGCCCCGCGCAGATTTGGGAAACGG
Source organism: Terriglobia bacterium (assembly GCA_020073365.1). Taxonomy (GTDB): domain Bacteria; phylum Acidobacteriota; class Terriglobia; order Bryobacterales; family Bryobacteraceae; genus JAIQFL01. Next base: position 13,632 of record JAIQFL010000159.1, read on the forward strand.
TGACACGGGCATTCTTGCCTGTGTTGTTTTTTTGTTATGCGAGCCGCTCTCCTACTCCTCCCCACGCTCCTTGTCGCGCAGTCCGCACCACCCAACTTGGCTTTCGAGAAAGGCACCCCTGGCGATCCTCCACCCGGTTGGCATGTCCCCCAGGTCCTCCAAGCGCTCGGTTACTCCGCCGAGTTTCGCCGGGAAGGCTGCCGGAGCGCCGCCGGCTGCGCCGTATTGCTGGCGCCCTCGGCCCCGCCTCCCGACACCTTCGGCAATCTCATGCAGAGTTTCGATGCGGCGCCATTCCGCGGCCAGACCGTCCGCCTGCGCGCCTGGGTCAAGCTGCAGCCCGCGGCTTTGCCGGACCACGCCGCGGCGGGCCACGCCCAAATGTGGCTCCGTGTCGACCTCCCCAACCAGCAGATGGGCTTCTTCGACAACATGGGCGACCGCCCCATCTCCTCGCCGGAGTGGAAGAGCTACGAGGTCACCGGTGAAGTCTCGACCAACGCGGAATCGATCCATATCGGCGTGATGTCCTTTGGCGCAGGACCGGTATGGATCGACAGCCCGGCATTCGATATCGTGCCCGACACCACCTCGGGCCCGGAGGTGAACGCTGTGCGCAGCGCGCTCCAGAAGCTGTATGCGCGCATCGATTCCGCATACGCCCAAAGCGATCTGGACGCAGTTGCCAGCCTGGCGCTGCCGGATGCCCAGACCAGATTCTCATGGGGTCAATCAGGATATCTCTGTCGTCGGCGCTGCTCGAGATCATGGCGGAAATGGAAAAAGGTGCGAAGTACACTTCGCGATCGACCGTGACCGATGTGCGGCTCTCCGGTTCGGATGCCATCGTCAGCGTGAACAACCAGGCCACCCGGACCGCTTCCGGCGGCACGCAAATCCTGACCTCGTCGAACCGCGACACCTGGTCGAAAGCGGGCAGCGGCTGGAAGCTGAAAGAATCCGCTTTGATCTCCACGCGGTCGGTAATCCCGCCGACCAGCCCTGACACCGCCCTATCCATCGTGGCCGAATTGAAAAAGAGCGCAGCACCTCTGGCGACCGTCGAGCCCGGAGGCACGCCCGACGATCTCGCCGCCTTCGGAAAAGCCATAGGCGACGCGCGAATCGTCTCACTCGGGGAAGCGTCGCATGGCACGCGCGAGTTTTTCCAGATGAAGCATCGCCTGCTCGACTACCTCGTCAACGAAAGGGGTTTCACGGTCTTCGCCATGGAGGCGAACTGGCCCGAGTCGCTGGCTGTGGATCGCTACATCAAAACAGGGGAGGGAAGTGCCAAGGCCGCGCTCGCCGGCCTGTACTTCTGGACCTGGAACACAGAGGAAGTGCTCGATCTGATCGAGTGGATGCGCAGCTACAACCAGGCGCCGGGCAAACATCCCATCCTGACCTTCACCTCCTTCGATATGCAGACCGCGCACGTGGCCGCGCAGAAGGCCATGGAGTATCTGGGGCGATACTCACCCGCGGATGTGGACGCGGCTGGCGAAGCCTACACCGAGGTACAGATGCTGGAGACCAGGCGGGCACAGATTTACGACGACCAGGCCAAAGCCGTGGCTGATCGGTCCGCGGCCGTGGTCAAGCTCTTCGATTCGAAGCGCACCGCGATGACTGCGCGATCCTCGCCCGAAGCCTGGCGGGACGCCCGGCAGGCAGCCGCCATCGTATACCAGTCTTGTACCATGCGCATCCCGGGTAAAGGCCCGGCGTACCGTGGCGAGGCCATGGCGGGCAACGTGGAATGGCTGGCAGCCAACGTCCATCCCAACGAGAAGATCGTCCTGTGGGCGCACAACACGCATGTTGCCTTCGGCGGTTCGCCGGCGAAGAGCATGGGCGCATGGCTTCGAGAGCGCTATGGCAAGCAGATGTACGTGGTGGGCTTCGCCTTCCGCCAGGGCCGCCTGCGCGCCATCGGCACGGAAAACGGAGGGTTCACCGCCCTCTCGATCTACAGCGTACCGCCGTCCCCGGAGGGCTCCGGGGACGCGATTCTGAGCGCCCCCGGCATGCCGCTCTTCTTTCTGAACATGGCCAGCCTCCCTGCCGCCGGCCCTCTGGCCCGCTGGCTCGCCGAACCCCACCTTTTTCACAATGTCGGCGCCAACTGGGTGATTGACGATCCCGATTCCAACCTGGAGCCGCAGTCCCTATCCAAGCTATACGACGCCATCATCTTTGTGGAAGAGAGCCACGCCGCCAGGGCTCTGGAGAAGTGAGGCGGCGGACCTCGCCGTTAGAATAGGCCTCATCGGCGGGTGACCCGAATCTGTGGATAGCTGGCGCGAGGCGGCTGTTAACGCCCGGAAGCGCCGGGACGACGGCAGGACCTGACGACGCGGCAAGGTGTTCCGGCGGACGCTAGGGCGTTTGTGGGTCCTAGAGTCCGACCAGACCTCCGACAAGCGGCTTCCTCTTTCGGCACTTCCGCGAGTCGGGTAAAAAAACCGGCCAAACTGCTTGACTCTAAGTCGCTTACGCTAGGCTTTTCGCGCAAGCAGATTTGGCCGGTTTTTTTATGTTATCCGGCAAATTGGCCGTCGAACAATACGATTGGGGCGCACACTCCGGTAGCGCCGTTTGAACGAAGTGGCCTTGCCTTCGGCTTCGGCCACAGACGCTTCGCGTGTGGTAACCTTCAGGCCAATGGGCTATCCGATCAAGTCGCGTCCGACCGTAATCCAGCGCGATTCCCAGTGTTCGCAACCCTCACGTTATCAAGAGGCTACAATTCACATCCCATAGCTGCTCGTCTGGATAGCGGCATTCCTTCAAACGGCGTTGGATCGAAAGCGGCCCGGCGCTCAGGTCTAGCGTGTGTGGTGGGCTCCGCTGCGCCGGGGCGCTTCCGATCCAACGCTAACGTTTTGCAGGCATAAACGATTCACGATCATCGCTCCACAGAACGCAAGAATGCTGACGTCTTGCGTTCCTGCCGCTTGTCGGAGACATCCATTCGGAACCCTGCTCTCTTAACATTGCTGACCTTCGCAATAAGTTTGGTTCTACGAACAGTGCTCCTCGCCGGAGGCGATCGCCGAGCGAGCCTCAAGGTCAGCTTCACAATGTACCGATGAACAGGACCATGCGCAGGAACGCGAAACAGGTCAGGAAGAGACACACGTAAGCAACGCCCTTCCAAACCCTGTCGGCAAGCAAGCTTCTTCCTGGCAACCCCGATACCCACGCTGCCGCCATTCCTCCGGCGAGACCCCCGCAGTTCGCGGCGGTGTCAACGCGGGATCCGGGTACGAGGCTCCAAACGAACAGGGACAATAACCAGACCAGATACTGGCGCCGAATCATCCTGCCGATTGCGGAACGTTGCCTCAGACCAAGTACGATCATGGCTCCGGCCAAACCACACAGGCCGGGAGACGAGCCGACCGACAAGCTGTAGGACCAGACGATGCTTGCGGTGAAGCCGGCGACGATGGATGCGAAGTAGATGACCGCTGTCCTGCCGGGCCCGAACTCTGCCTGGACGCGGTTACCGAGATCCAGTAGCATACCGCTGTTGACGGACAGGTGCAGGAGCCCAGCATGCAGGAAGCCCGCAGTGATCAAACGCCAGTATCGTCCTTCTGCCAGTGCAGGCCACTTGCCGCCAAACAACACCAGAGTCCGCGCATCGATATTCAGCAAGGATCCCTGCTCAGTCAGATTGGCGTACAAGGTCATCGCGACGAACAGGACGAAGTTCGTGATGAGGATACCGGCTCCCACAGACTTAGGCAGGTACCTGAGATATTGCCCGAGCCGCATGCGGGATGCTGAAGGCGCCGGCGTGCAATGCGGGCAGTGCACTTCGGACAAGTGAATCATCCTTTTGCAGTCAGGACAGCGTCGCCATTCGTCGATCAAAGCCATCGGTCGCAGACCTATTATGTGATATAATCTTAACCCGCGACGGTGAATCTGTGAGGGCCGGGTTATCCGATGTTCTGCGATATTTCGCCATGTTTTTTGTGGTTCTTGCCTTCGTGATTCAGGTAGCAGCACCGTCCACGCAGGCAGGCATTCTGATGCAGGCCATGTTTGTGGCCGCAGGAACGGCGATATTCGTCTTTGCCATGGCCGCAAAATGGCTGCGGGGAATGTCTCTCGAGCGTGCGACGGCGGACGACTCAAGGTCCCCGGTGTTGTTTCTCCGATCGTTCGAAGAGGAAAACGACGCCAGAAGCGCGCTCCTTTCGCTCTCGCCTGTCCGATTCTTCTCAGCGTTGTTCTGGGGCTTTGAGGACCGGCTGCTGGGCACGTTCCGGTCCTACGGTCCGTTCACCATCCTGGACTCGCGCTCGCGGCTGATGCCCGCGTCCGGAGCGATGCGGCTCGGTGTGCGGGATGAGCACTGGCGCGACCACGTCCGGGAGTTGATGCAGGATGCCGTCCTGATCATCATCGTGGCGGGACGGACGCGTGGGGTTCTCTGGGAGATTGAGCTGGCTCTGACGCTGGAGGATCGAAACAAGGTTCTCATCGTTACAAGAAATGGGCTGGAGTACGAACTCGTACGGACGTGCCTATCTAACGCGCTCGCTGGGGCTTCTTCGGCGCCACCGTGGCCGCACAGGTTCCGGTTTACGAGGACGTACTTTTTGTTTATGGATGAGGAAGGGTGCGTACACAGCGTCACTCCCTCGTTCTTGCGCAGCGTGATCGACCGTATGCAGTCTCCGTTTCGATCCTCTCTGGGGATCTGGACTACGCTGGTGCGCTGCGTACCTCATTTCTTTGAGCAAAACGAATTGCCTCTGCCCCGGTGAGAATCGTCACTCGTGATGGCGGGGCACGGAGCCCTGCGCGGTCTCGGTGAACCAGCGGCCGGCCGGGGCCCGGCCCGGATGCGGGATTGGCCGTAGGTTCGAGTTCGGACGTGCGAGCAAACCGCTGTTCACAGACGTTGTCCCAGCCCTGTTCGCAGACCTTCTGGTACTCTCGCAAGCGGCATTCTTCGGGCCTAAAGTTCCAATCTACTCGCCTTTGCTAGCATCACCACAGCCACCTTCGCCTGCGTTGCACTTCAACCGCTCTGGGCAAGTCTCGGCGCTTCTGGCGATCGACCTGCATATTGGCCCCGATTGGCTTTCCAGAAGGACGGTTTTGCAGTAACGGTTAGCGAGTCGGCGGTGTCCGGGTCGCCCAGGGGCCGGTTATTCCTTCGTGCTTGTGAAGTCCGGTTACCGGAATGTGCCTGGTGCTTTCGATCGGTCGGCCACCAGAAATCGATCCACATGAACGTATTGTCGTTTTAATACGGCCAATCCTTCATCGAGGTCGTCCGTTGGACGAAGCTCTCAAGGTACGATGGATAGGCCCTCATTTTCTTTTTTCGTTCGAGCTGTATTACCAGCGAAAGCCCCCGAAGCCCTGTCTGGCGGGACTCCTGAGGATGGTAGTCAAGTTCTCAGAAAAACCTCTTGCAGTCCCCACCCTCATTGGGCAGAATGGTGGTGCGTCGTCTGAGTGACTGGCCGCGCGACCACAGTGGATCGGGCAGAGATTAGCCGTATAAGTCGGCCACTCGTACAGAGACCCGGGGGAGAATCCTATACTGCAAATAGAAGAAGGGTGGAGGCTGCACCTTAGGGGGTAACGAATTCCATACCACTTCCTGATCGATGGAGCTTGTATACGGTCCTAAAACACGACGGCCTCGGACGGGTTGCCGTCAGCAAGCTCCTGGTTCGCCAGCCTGCTGAGTAGCGCGGCGTCACCGTCCGCTTCTGCAAGAGCCGATAGTCAATCATCTCCAGTTGCAGTTGATAGATAGCCTCTTCCACCTGAGTGAGGTCCCGCAGTTGAAAGCCATCGCTCCGATAGAGATCCCGCTGCTCTGCGAGATTGAGCACAACCAGCCGCACCGACCGTACGGGTAGTTGTTGCATGAGCGCAGAATGCTCCCCATCCACGGGAAGCAGCGCGCTGGAGCGAGGCAATGAAGACCTTTGGGTCAAGACTGCGGGATCACCCAGGATGCACATCCGGGATCGTTATAGGAGAATGGATACTCGGTAGTGGGTCAGTTTGAAATTTTCGCGTGTAGACATCGGCGGTATACTTAAGGTGTCATGCTTGACCGTTCAAAGAAGCGCCCACGCGACCCGAACCAGCTTGCCTACCAGATCATGCTTGAATCCACCGGGCAGGTCCCGAAGTTCAACCCCGAACAAGAGAAGCCCGTAGATCCCACCAAGAACCCCCACGCCGTGGCGCTGGGCCGTCTCGGCGGACTGAAGGGTGGCGTTGCCAGAGCCGCTGCACTAGGACCGCGCAAACGGTCCCAGATCGCGGCGAAGGCGGCAAAGGCGCGATGGGGGAAGAAGCCCTGACATGCTTAATTGGCCTGATTGCGTAAAGACTGGTGCTTGGTATTTATGCGCTACTTGCGCAACGTGCGGCGAAATTATACCCGTCATCGAGATGACGCAGATACAGCCCGGTACCACATTTCGACCACGTCCGATACAGCATCAAGGGGTTCTGTGCAATCAATGCGGGGCGCGTCATGACTATCCGGAGAACGCATTAGCACCCCTTCAGGCACCATAAAGGGAATTACCCCCCGAATGCAGATCTGGCCATTCTCAATCGTAACTTCGATATTTGATTGAGACGAGTACCGAATCCCCTCTTGCCGACACCAGCACAAATACGCTTCCGTGAGCGTTATTTTTCTCATTTTTTTACTTGACTTTTTATGCTTGACTGGTCTAGAATATAATCATGAACCAGTTAAGCAGCGTGAAGCGAACCCACATCGTAGCGGCCCTGGTTGAAGGTTGCTCGATTCGCTCTATCGTCCGCATGACCGGCGCTTCCAAGAACACGATTGCCAAGCTCCTGGTTGAACTCGGCGCGACCTGTGCTGATTGCCTGGACAAGAACCTCGTCAACCTCAACAGCAAGCGCGTTCAATGCGATGAGATCTGGTCGTTCGTTGGAGCCAAGGACAAGAACATCCCGACCGCGAGGCGCGATGAAGTTGGTATCGGCAGCGTCTGGACTTGGGTAGCCATTGACTCCGATTCCAAGCTGGTGTGCTCCTGGCTTGTCGGAAAGCGCGATCCGGGATGCGCCACGGAGTTCATTCAGGATCTTGCAGGCCGTCTCTCTAATCGCGTGCAGTTGACCACAGATGGCCTGAAAATGTACCTCAATGCCGTTAAGGATGGCTTTGGTGAGGACATTGATTACGCCATGCTGGTGAAGGTCTACGGTAGCGACCCCGAGGGAGAGAAGCGGTACAGCCCTGCCATCTGCACTAGCTGCAAGGCAGAAACGAAGATCGGCAATCCCGACGCGAAGCACATCAACACCAGCGACATCGAGCGGCAGAACCTAACGATGCGTATGCAGATGCGCCGCTTCACCCGCCTGACCAACGCGTTCTCTGAGAAGATTGAAAATCATGTGGCTGCTGTCGCCCTTCACTACATGCACTACAACTTCTGCCGGATTCACCAAACCCTTCGCGTTACTCCTGCAATGCAGGCCGGACTTACCAATCATATCTGGACAATCCAGGAAGTGATCGGATTATTGGGTTAGGGCACTCCCAAATCTACCGCATAAAAAGCAGCCTGAACGCAGAATCGTCCTCTATACTATCGGCAATGGACTTTTCAATTCCGTCCGGTGCCCTGGGACGGCCTTTATCTTCCCAGATTTGACGCATCTCTTTCAGTTTTAAGTCCGACATTTCCACCCACCGAACCTTGTTGTTGTCTACAATCCGGCCCACTACAACGGATGTATTCTTGCCGACCCCGTGAGTTCCTTCAGACATGAACTTAGCCGCGCAAATATAATAAATCGCTAAGCCTAAAGAGATTCTGTTGTTGAATGAATGAAAAGCGAGAGAGTTATTAGTGGCATCGGCTCCACTTCCGATAGCGGCGAATCCCAACATGTCATAGTGGCCGGAAACTCCTGGATGTTCCACTTTTAGAAGATGAGGGGTGCCGTGGTCATCGAATCCGCCTATTAATAAGTCACAATTCAAGGAAACGGATTCTATCCTCTTTTGGACTGTGGAGAAATACCTACCGAGCATTTCTCTGCCCTCTTTCTTAAACGATTCGAAATCGTCAAACCCGTATTGGGATATTACGGAATCTATTTGTTGCCGACGCAACCGATTCCGGTATGCCTCAACAACGACGCGTTCGACCGCATCCAGAGAATGCCGCTCCACGCCGTCTAGGCGATCCCAAGCGCCCCTCAAAACGGGCTGCGCTTGCGTCGGGTCAAATCCAGCGAACATAGCGACCCAGTGGGAATGAATGCCCGACAACTTTAAGACAATGCCGTCTCCCGAAAACTGGCTGCCAAAATCTATCATCTGATCTGTTGCTAACACCAGAGATCTTCTTTGATCGCAAATAGCAGCGACGCATACGGTCACCTTCCAAGTATAGCACAAATGCTTGACCGGTGGCGAAAACGGTCTTTTTGGGGGCGGAAGATGAAACCGCGTACGGAGCAAGGGATGCACCAGCATAGCTAACTCCCTTCCGTCAAGGTCCCAGAATTTGAAACTGACCCACTACCGGATACTCGGAGCAATAGAAATGATCGAGGAAACACTTCATCACAGAGGAGCGACGATAGTTCGGAGATTGTTTCTTGCACCTGGTGAGGCCACAAGGTGGCACCGTGATCCTTTCCATCGCGTGTCGGTCGTCCTCAAAGGCGATGTTCTGGAAATCGAGTTCCGTGACGGCCTTCCGAGGAAGCACGTCAAAGTCACATCCGGGCAGGTGGATTGGGACGAGCCAGGTAACCGCATCCATCGCGCCGTGAACATCGGCGACGTGCCATATGAGGAGATCACCGTCTTTTTTCTCGCCCACCCAGATGATGTCCCGCAGCCGGACGCTCCTTAGACGCGCTGCGCCGATTGTCGAGATTCCCCGGTCAGCGGCGCACTCGGAAGGAACGCGGTCCTGCGGCGGTGGTCTCCCCCACATCCGGTTCGGCATGTCAAATAGCGCTTACGGTCCAGGCGCGGTGTGCGACCGCGGGGCCTCTGAAAGTCACCGGCGTTCGGATTAGAATAGTGTATCGGAGGTGATTATCGTGAATAGTGCGCAGAGCATCGGATTGCTGAATAAGTCCGTTGCGGACGAACTGGCGGCAGTTCACCAGTACATGTACTTCCACTTCCACCTCGATGATCAGGGCCTCGCGCCCATGGCGAAGCTGTTCAAGCGCACCGCGATCACGGAGATGGGCCACGTGGAAGCGCTGGCGGAGCGAATTCTCTTCCTGAAGGGCGACGTCCAGTTGGCAGCAGCCGCGCCGGTCGAGACTATCAAAGATCCGGCAGGAATGCTAGCCAAGGCGATCGAAATGGAACAGGGGAGTGCCCGCGACTACAACGGCGCGGCGCAGACCTGCGGCGCCAACGCCGACGCCGTGTCGAAACAGCTCTTCGAACGCCCGGTAGGCGATGAAGAGGGACACCAGAACGAATTCGAGCGGCAACTGGAAAACATCCAGCGCTTCGGCCTCAGCTACCTCGCGCTGCAATCCTTTGGCGGCGCCACCGCGCCGGAGCCGGAGTGAGCGGTTAGCCGGCCGCAGCGCCGGAATGCCGGCTTAGGGCCCGGTGTAGGCGCGCGCCAAAACAGGCCCTGAGCATAAAGCCCAGGACCGCCCCGGCGCCCGTGCATATCAGCGTGACGAACACGGCGACGGCGCCGATCATCACCGCCAGCATCAGAACGCCAGCCAAGCTATCGGGAGCTCCCTTGAGGTCCTCTTTCAGCAGGGCGATGAACCGGCCCACTATGAAGATCAGGCCGAATGCCGGCATGAGGAACATGGGCAATTGAAGGAGGAGCCGTTCGGCGATCGCGCCGGGGTCGCTGGGGGCGATTGCAGTCTTGCGCCGAGCAGCGCGGAGGAGATTATCTCGTGCCATATGTTCTCTCCCTTTTTCGGTTTAAACATTAAGAAGAGTATAGGACCTTAGATACCGAATGCAACTTTTATCTTGGAAGAATACGTGCGTAAAACATCACCACCCCTCAGCAGTGGGGGGCTCGCGGCTTGCCGTCAAGGGCCGTCGGGTGTTGCCCTCCAGGCGTGCCCGCTTTGCGCAGTTCGCGGATGCGCCCGCGGCTTGTCGCGGGTGTTGGTTTAGCTGGTCGTTTAGCCGCCTCCCGAAACGGGAAAACGTCCCGTCTGTCCCCGTGTTCCGGCGGCTTATTTCGCGCTGTTGTAGGCGAAGTTGAACTGGAGCACGATCCTGTCCCCCTTGAACTCGGTGGGGAGCGGGGGAAAGGGCACGGAGGCGCTGATTCCGGCCACGGCCGCGCGGTCCAGGGCGTCGGCGCCGGAAGGAGCGGCAATCACCAGTTTGGGAACGTTGCCGTCGCGGGCGATCGAAAACTGAATCGCGACCTTTCCGCGCCGTCCCATGCGGACGCTCTCGGGGATCACCGCCAGCCAGTGCTGCTTCACGGAGGCGAGCACGCGGATCAGGTAGGGCTTGAAATCCACCCCCAGCGGGTCGCTCAGCAGTTGCAACTGGCTGGCGGGCGACCCGGGCGAGGGAGGAAGGTTGAGGCCCGAGCCGTATCCGCCCTGGCCGCTGGAATCCTGATCTCCCACCATAACGCCTC
>JAIQFL010000160.1 GCA_020073365.1 Terriglobia bacterium
CCTGCAAAGCGCCGACATCATCCTTCCCACCACCGACGGTCGCGAGCTTCGTCTCCGCCGTGTCACCGAACCCAACGCCGAACAGAAATCCCTCCTTTACCAGCTCCACATCAACCTCCCCGACCGCTTCGAACTCAATCGCAAATGTAGTGTAGACTCGGCCAGTGCATGAACTGATTCTGAACGAGTTAGCCCAAGTTCGGCCGGTTCTGTGACGAACTTGGGCTAGATCCCAGACGGTCCGCACCACGCGATATACCGTGTCGATGGGGCACCATCTGACCATTCTCGGCGCCGTGGCGATGCTGCGGGAGGAGTAGGGTCGTGTACCACTTGACGAAGTCACCCATGCCACCAATCTTGTAAGACCAACGTCCCTCTTCTGGGGTATACTGACGGACCAAGGAGAACAGCAACGATGTCTCTAGGACGAAAGGTGGCAGCGGAGTATCTCGGTACGTTCTGGCTGGTTTTCGGAGGCTGCGGCAGCGCCGTTCTGGCCGCTGGGCTTGACAAGGTGGGGATTGGCTACCTGGGCGTGGCCTTTGCCTTCGGACTTACGGTGATGACGATGGCCTTTGCCATCGGCCACATTTCCGGATGTCATCTGAATCCGGCGGTCTCGGTGGGCCTGCTGGTCGGGAAGCGATTCCCCGCCTCGGATCTGGCTCCCTATGTTGTCGCACAGGTGGCCGGGGGGATCACTGCGGCGTTGGTCCTGTGGGTGATAGCGAGCGGCAAAGCCGGGTTCGATCTGGCGACAGGGTTCGCTTCGAACGGCTACGCGGAGCATTCGCCTGGCCACTATACGCTGGTGGCGTGTCTTGTGGCGGAGGTCGTGCTGACGTTCATGTTCCTCATGATTATCCTCGGCGCGACGGACAGTCGTGCGCCGCAGGGGTTCGCACCCATTGCCATCGGCCTCGGTTTGACCCTGATTCACCTGATTGGAATTCCGGTCACCAACCTGTCGGTGAACCCGGCGCGCAGTACGGGTCCGGCGATCCTGGTGGGCGGCTGGGCGCTGCAACAGCTTTGGCTGTTCTGGGTGGCTCCCATCGTTGGCGCGGCGCTGGCGGGAATCGCTTACCCCGCGATTGCAGGCCAGCCCGAGCAGGCGAAACGCGTCACGGCGTAAGCACGCGCCAAAGTGGGACAGACGCTTTCGTCTGTCAACCCGCCTAGCCCGGCAATCGTCTCACAGCTTCGCAGCGGCTGGTCGCTTGCGCTGGAGTTCCGTTTCCGCGCCGATGAACCCCCACGTGATCCATACGTGCCCTTTCAGGATGCGGCGGAAATATTCCTGCGCCTTAGCGGTATCGCCGTTGTAGAGGTGCCAGTTGCCGATGCCGTAGGCCACCGTATCGAACGGCAATTCGACTTCGGGATCGGTGTTGCCCGCCGGCGGCTCGGGGGGCAGCGCTTCGGATTCGGTCATCTTCCCCTGACAGAAACGCACCAGGTTGAGATAGAACCTGGTGTGCGGCTCCTTGTTGGTCATTTCCGGCGGGATGGCTTCGAGCGCCTTGGCCGCCTCGTCCGTTCGCTTGGCGCGTCGCAGCGCGGCATAGAGCCAGTTGGTGGAGTTGATGCGCTCATCGGTGTTGGGCGCAGTTTCCACGGCGTGACGGAAGGCGTCGGCGGCCTGAGCGAACTCACCCAAAAAGTAGTGAGCCAGACCCAGGTGATAGTACGCTGCCATGTTCTTGGGATTGAGCGCCGCGGCGCGGGTCAGGTCGGCACGCGCTCGCGTAAACTCGCGCAACGGGAGCTCGCGGTGGCCGCGCTCGGTATAGAGGTCGGCATCTTCGGGCGAGACCGTCAAGGCGCGAGTCAGGGTTTGGATCGCCTCCTTGTCTTCCCAGACCGAAATCTGCGCCTGTGCCAGTCTGCGCAGCAGGTCGGCGCTCTTCGGGTCGGCGGCGAGGTTCTTCTGCGCGGCGGCGACCGCGCCCTTTTCGTCGGCCAGTGAATAGAACTTCGTGCCGAGTTTGGAGGTGACTTCGAGTTTGGTCTGGGCGGGCGCGGCAGCAGCGAGCGCCCACACCGAGGCCAGGAGACGGAGAGAACGCACGGTGGCCATAGCTGCGGAGATTATACCGGACTGGGGATGCCCGGGACTGGCGGGGCGTCGCACCAAAGACGCAGCGCGCTCAATTCTCCAGGCGCATCTTTCGCAGCAGCGCGGCGAAACGGGGATCCCCGCGAAGCTTGTCGTAGACCGGCTTGACGGGCAAGTGGAGGACGTGAGGATCGCGGCCCTCGACTGCGCGATCGAGCCATTCGAATGCCCGCGCGTTCTCCCCGAGTCCCGCATAGACCCACGCGCGGTAGATTGGCGAGACATAGGTGACGCGGGCTGCTTGCTCCAGTTGAGCGAGCAGGCGGCGTGCATCGTCGTGGCGGCCGGCCCAGCCGTAAAGCATGCCGAGTGCGCCGGTGACCATGGGCGAACCGCCGAACCGCCGGACGGCGTTCTCGCAGCGGGCAATGGCGGAGTCAAACCGGCCCTGCACGGCCTCAATTATCCCGCTGAGCCATTCGAGGGACGGAGTGTCGGCTCCGAATTCGGTCGCGATCTGGATGTTGGCTTGAGCCCGATCGCACCGGCCCTGAAAGAAATACACCAGGGCCATCAGAAAATGGGAATCCGGGGAAAGAGGGTCGAGTTCCAGAGTGCTGCCAACTTCCGCCTCCGCGCGCTCGAGACGTCTGGTCGGCATCAGGACGAAAGCGGCATACTGCGAGTGCACGAGGGGAGAGCCAGGATTGCGCGCGAGGGCCTCGGAAAAGCAGTGCTCCGCGCCGCGCCAATCGAAGTCGAGAAACGCGCGCAGACTCCCCATTACCGCATGGGCTTCTCCCATACTGTCATCTAGTTCCAGCGCCTTTTCGAGGGCGGCCCGCCCCCGCGCCGCCACCTGCTGCGGGGACACCAGCCCCAGGATGGCCAGGTTGCAGACGTGTTGCGCCAGGCCCAGGTGCGCCACCGCGCAGTTCGGATCGAGCGCCACGGCCTGGGAGAAACACTCCCCAGCCTTCATGAGATCCTCGATTGACCGGCGGCTCAACTGGTGGCAGCGTCCCTTCAGCCAGAGGTTGTACGCTTCCGGGATGGTGGCCCTCCGACTTGCGGTTGGGGGGCCAAGCTTTAGCTTCAGCGCGGCGGCGATGGAACGCGCGATCTGGTCCTGGACGGCGAAGACGTCGGCGAGTTCGGCGTCGTAACGGTCGCTCCACAGATGATAACCGTCGGTGGAACTTACCAGTTGCGCGCGAATCCGGACGCGGCTGCCGACCCTCTGCACGCTGCCTTCCAGAAGTGCAGCCACGCCCAGGCGGGCGCCGATTTCCCGCACGTCGTGCTCCTGGCCCCGGAAACGGAAAGAGGACGTGCGGGCGGTGACGCGAAGCCCCTCCACGCGGGTGAGGCCGTTGATGATCTCGTCGGCCAGGCCGTCGCCAAAATACTCATTCTCCTTCTCGTCGCTCAAGTTGACAAACGGTAGGACGGCTACGGACGGGACGCGTGCGGAGACAGGAGGCGGGGAGCCCTGGTCTGGTTCTATGGCGTGAATGCGGTTGCTCTTGCGCCAGTTCTCCAGTTCGGACTTCAGGGCGTAGACACCCGGTTTGGCGCCTCCCGGCAGTCTGTGAACCGGCAGCCCGCCGGAGCGATGCCAGCGCATCACCGTGCGGATGTCCCGGTTCAGGTAATTCGCGATCACCTTCCAGGAGTCCAGGACGTCAGCCGGCCCGGTCGAGGGAAGGCTGGGGTGCGAATCCATACGCGGCCTCCAATAGACTTCAGAGTCCGATTATCCTTCTTATCCTACCCAACGTGACAAGATGTGGCAAGACCAGTCAAAGACGGGACAGGGAGAAGTTGTCACTTGTGGGGAGGCGGCGAGACGCCTTACGTTGCTCACAGGAGGTGTAAATATGTTCCGTTTCCGAGCATTTCTAAAGATCGTTCCAGCGCTGGCCGCCGGTTGTCTCACCGCCCAGGCGCAGAATTGCACCAATGAGACCATTCGCGGCTACTACGCGTATTCGGGCCAATGGACAGTGTACATGCAGCCACCGGGTACACAACCGGGGCAGGCGCCGTTGACCCCTGTGGCCGTGTCGTCACTGGCCACGGTTACGATCGACTCCCAGGGGAGGTTTTCCGGGCCGGCTGTTGCGGCCGTCGGCGGTCAGACCGTCCAGGGCGCGGTCAAGGGTACCGTGGTGGTCAATTCCGACTGCACCGCCACGTTGAGGTGGACGAGTTCAAACGCGCCCGGAGAGGCTGTCATGAAGTGGGTCATCCTCGATAACGGAAACCTCATCTGGGAACACGGCATTGTCGGTCTTTTGGGCAACCAGGTGGGAATCGCCACTTACAAGCGAATTTCGATCATTCCTCCCGGCTGATGCGAAGACGGCAGGGGTTAGGGGCTGGGCGCTGGGGGTTGGGGAAAAACCGCCGCCGGCGTCCAACCCCCAGCCCCTAACCCCCAACCCCTGCTTTTATTCAAACTTCTTCCGAAACTCCTCGAACTCCCGCTTCAACGCCGCCATTTCGACCTCCAGCGCGGCGATCCGTTCGCGATCGCTTAAACCTCGCCCGGAAGCCGGCGCCACCGCCTCTTCCACGGCTACTTCCACATCCCCCGAGAGCAATTGCGCAAAGCGCGGCTCCTTGAACCCGGTCTGCCGCGGAAGCTGCTTGACGAATACCATCTCGGCCAGCCGGTGTAGGGTGCTCTCCACCGCCTCCAGGTCATCGAAGGTATAGAGCCGTTCGGTGCGGCCCCGAAGTTCGCCCACGGTCTGCGGGCCGCGTACCATCAGCACGCACATCACCGCCGCCTCGCGCCGTCCCAGGTTGAACTTCTCGGTGAAGCTCTGCGCGTGTTTGGGCACCCGGCTGTCGCGGCCGGTGATCCGCTGCGCGAGCCCCTTCTCGCGCAGGGTCAACAAGGCGTCCTCCACCGTATCGTCGTCGTAGGAAACCACCGGCTCGCGGTTGGATTTCTGATTGCACGCATTCACCAGGGCGTTCAGCGAAAGCGGATAATAGTCCGGCGTCGCAATCTCCTTTTCCAAAAGCGAGCCCAGCACGCGCACTTCCACGGCGTCCAGTTGCCAGTCCATATTTTCAGTTTACGTTGTTACCATAGGGATTCGGCCCATGTCTTACGAATGGATGGAACCTGCTACGTCAAGCGCGCGGCGCCAGGCCCGGCATGCCCTCAGCCACGCGCGCGAGCAGATCGCTACAGCGCTCGGGCGAGCCTCCAGCGCTCTGTTCAGCCAGCAGGCGCCGGACGGGTTCTGGTGCGGTGAACTGACGGCCGATACCACGCTGGAGTCCGACTACATCCTGCTGCAACTCTGGCTGCACCAACCGCAGGACGCGGTCTGGAACCCTCCCACGCGCCGCCGCATCGAGCGGGCCGCCTGCTCCATCCTGGAACGCCAGTTGCCCGACGGCGGCTTCAATACCTTCATCGGAGGGCCCGCCGACGTCAGCGCCACGGTGAAAGCCTATTGCGCCCTCAAGCTCGCGGGCCTTCCCCCGGACGGCGAACCCCTGCGGCGCGCACGCGAGCGCATCCTCACGCTCGGGGGCCTGCAAGCCGCCAACAGTTACGTCAAGATCAACCTCAGCCTCTTCGGCCTCTACCCTCGGAAACACGTGCCCTCGGTGCCCCCCGAAATCACCATGCTTCCGGGCAACGTGCTGTACGAAATGTCTTCGTGGACCCGCTCCATCCTGGTGCCGCTCTCCATCGTGCAGGCGCGCGGCTCCAACCGCCGGGCGCCGGAACGCTTCACGCTCGACGAGTTGCTGCTTCCGAACGTCTCGCTGGCGCTGCCCAAGCGCAAGGGGCTGGCGATCCTCTTCCACCATCTGGACCGGGTCTTCAAGGTGTGGGAGAAGCGCGGCCCCGAGCGCATCCGCGGGTCCGCCATCCGCGAAGCCGAGCACTGGATTCTGGAACGTACGCGCCACACCGAAGGTCTGGGCGCCATCTACCCCGCCATGATGTACTTCATCATGGCGCTGGACGCGCTGGATTATCCCGAAGACCATCCGGACCTGGTGGAGGCCATTCGCCACTTCGAGTCGCTGCTCATCGAGACGCCGGACCGCTTCCTTTTCCAGCCGTGTGTCTCGCCCATTTGGGACACCGCCATCTGCGCCTTCGCGCTGGGCGAAGCGGGTTTCACCGAAGACCAGCGGATGACGCGCGCGGCCGACTGGCTCATCAGCAAGGAGGTTCGGCGCAGAGGCGATTGGTCCATCAAGCGGCCCGATACCGAGCCTTCCGGCTGGGCTTTCGAATTCGCCAACGAGTTCTATCCCGATATCGACGACACCGCCATGGTGCTGCTGGCGCTGCTGCACGCCAAAGCTTCGAACTCCCGCGCCCAGGTGGCGGCCGAGCGGCGCGCCGTCAACTGGCTGCTCGCCATGCAGTCGGATGACGGCGGATGGGCGGCCTTCGATGTGGACAACAACTGGGCGGTCCTCAACAAGGTCCCCTTTGCCGACCACAACGCCATGCTGGACCCGACCTGCCCGGACATCACGGGGCGCGTGCTGGAATCGTTGTGCCGTCGCGGCCTGGCGGGCCATGATGCCGTCCGCCGCGGCGTGGCGTACCTGCTCCAGGCGCAGGAGAAAGATGGGAGCTGGTATGGCCGCTGGGGTGTGAATTACATCTACGGCTCATTCCTCGCGCTGCGCGGCCTGGCCGCCAGCGGGCAGCCCGGCGCTAAAGACGCCATCGCCAAGGCTGCCGCCTGGCTGCGGGCCATCCAAAACCCCGATGGGGGCTGGGGCGAATCCTGCGCCAGCTACGACCGCGACCGCTTCGTTCCCGCCCCGAGTTGCGCCTCCCAGACCGCCTGGGGCGTGCTGGGCCTGCTGGCCGCCGGCGACCGCGAATCGCTGCACCTTCGACGCGGCGTCGATTTCCTGCTGGCGCGCCAGCGTCCCGATGGCACATGGCCCGAAGAAGCCACCACCGGCACCGGATTTCCCAACGTCTTCTACCTCACTTATGGCATGTATCGCGACTACTTCCCGCTGATGGCCCTGGCATGTTATCGATAAGTGGGACATGCTCTGGCGCTTTGGCCAGCATTAGCTTGCCAATCTCCTTACGCGTTTGAACCTGCCCGCCAACTGGCCGTTCCCTTCCAGCGGCTGCGGCAGTTCCGGGATTGGTATTCCCCGACGGCATCCGTCTCATCAGGAAGTGCTTCGGTAGAAGCCCAACCACCTTTCCAGGTACGGCAAAACCTCTTCCGGTACCGCGCTTCTGTCGAGCAGGCCAGTGTCGATGCCGTGGGCGACCAACATTTGGGTGTCCCAGGCATTCCGATAAGTGAACTTGGAATAGATCTTCCGGCTGGGGCCGCCGTCGAACTCGTGGATGAGGTCGGCCAACTGAATCGCATCGATCTCGCCGCGCTGCCAGCGTTCAAACTGCGGGGCCAGCTTCGACAACGGCTCCCGCAACGCCGCTTCGTGAGCCTGATAGACCAGCTCCCGGAGTTTTTTCTTTACGGACTTCGGTACATCATCCTGCATATTTGTCATCATGGCACGGCGGGTGTGGGGCAGCGAACGGCAAGAACCAACGCGCTCGGGATGGGCGCTCGCAAGCGATGAAACGAACCACATGCGCAGGGATGGCCGATTGAATATCGTCCGCGAGGCCATGCAGTCATATACGATCGGTTTCAACCGCCGACAAAGCCGCCGTGCATCATCGCCTGGGGCTGTTACACGCCTCTCTCTTTCAGAACCTTCCTTACCTGGCGCGCCCCATGGATAATGGCAAGGATCTGCAACGGATCGGTTCCCGGACGATACGCAATCAGGTACGAATAGGCCGGAACAAACAAAACGTTGGCCTTGGTGTAGTCGGATCGCCGATGCCCCTGGCCAGGCATTCGGGCCAGCGATTCGCATTTTTCCAGCAACTCCGCTTCGACCCGATCCGCAGCATCGGGATCGTCTTGCCGAATGTAGTCCCAGATTTCTACGAGGTCGCTCAAGGCGTAAGAAGAGAGAGCGTAAAGCTCCTTCATTTGCCCCCAGCCGGTCGGGGCACTTTCATCGCCTCTAGACGCAGGCGGACCTGGCTGGCGGGGATGCCGCCGCCCCGGTCGAACTCCTCCATGGCCCGTTCGAGTTTTTCTCCGACCTCCCGCCTGTGCAGTTCGAGCCACGCTTCCTCGGCGTCTTGCGATTCCAGAGCTCGCCGGAGGACATCCTCGGCGTCTTGAAACGCGCCGCTTTCAAGCCGCTTTCGGATCAGGGCTTCCAATTCTGGTTGGAGCGTAATGGTCATAACCGGACCCTGCCGGCCAAACGGACCGGCGTCAAGAGAAAGAACCTCATATCCTTTATGATACGCTGCGCGCACAGCTTGCGCTCCGCGAGCCGCTCACCACGGGGCCTCACCACGAGAGGAGTAAGTGCATTCGGATGAGATCTTGCCGCCCGTGTTACCTGCCGAGTGACTCAAGCAGGTCGCGGAAGCGCCGGCGGCTGACTTCCAGGCGCTGGCCGTTTTTCAGCAGCACCTCGCCCGAGCCACCAGTCAGGGGAAACACTTCCGCTACGGCATTGAGGTTGATCAGAGCCGCCCGCGAGACGCGAAAGAACCGGGCGGGATCGAGCCGCTCTTCCAGTTCGTTGAGTGTGGGGTCCATCCAGTATTGAGCGGCCTCTCCCACCAGCCGGGTCAGCCCGCCCTCGGAAGAAAAATAGAGCACTCGGGCTTCGCCCACCACCGTGTAATGGGAGCCATTGCGGACCAGAAAACGCGCCGGCCCGAAGCGCTGGCTGCGGACCGTGCGGTCGAGCCCCGCTTCCCGGTTGCTTGCGGACAGCGTTCGGACCCGGTCCAGCGCCTGCGTGAGGCGAACCCGGCTGATGGGCTTCAACAGGTAGTCCACCGCATTCAGCTCGAAAGCGTCGACGGCGTGCTGTTCGTACGCCGTGCAGAAGACGATGTGCGGGCGGGGCTGCGCGAGGCAGGCAGCCATGTCGATGCCGCTACAGCCCGGCATCTGAATATCCAGCAGGATCAGGTCGGGCTTGATCGCGGTGGCCATCTCCATCGCCTGGACGCCGGTCTCCGCTTCCCCCAGCACCTCGACATCCGGGTGGGAGGCCAACAACTGCCGCAGCCGGACGCGCGCCGGTGGTTCATCATCCACGATCAGTACGCGTATCACGGCTGTTTCTCCGGACGGCTTCCGCTGCGGACAGATGGGCTGTTGACAACCACAGGTATCGTCAACCAGACCCGGGTCCCGCTGTTCCCGCTCTCCCAGTGTAGTTGGGCGGAGTCACCATAGTAACCGGTCAGCCTGTCGATCACGTTGCGCAGCCCGTGGCCATGCGAGGAGCTTGGATCGGTTGGATTGGCCAGGCAGTAGCCCGGCGGGAAACCTGGGCCGTTGTCAAGCACCTCGACGCAGAGGAACTCACCGTGGACCGCGGCGCGCAGGCGAACTTGTCCGCGACCCTCCACCGCCGACACCCCATGCTTAATAGCATTCTCGATCAGCGGTTGAATCGTCATGGTGGGCACCGGGATGGCCCCTGCGGACCGATCCACCGCCAGATCCGTTTGCAGGCGCTCTCCAAAGCGCGCTTGCTCCACTCGCAGGTAGGCCGCGATGAACTCCACCTCCTCGTCCAAACGCACCCATTCCTTCTCCGACTTGCGCAGGGTGTAGCGGAACACTTCCGACAGTTGCTGCACCGTTTCGTCGGCCAATAGGGGTTGATCGGGGATCAGGCCGGCGATGGCGTTCAGGGCGTTGAACAGGAAGTGGGGGTTGATCTGGGCGCGAAGCGCCTTCAACTCCGCGCGGCTGGCCAGCCAGCGGAGTTGCTGCTCGCGCTCCTCCTGCTCCTGGCTCTGTTGGCGGAAGCGGACGTTCTCGAGTACCACGCTGAGCGTGCGCGCTAGCGATTGCAGCAATCGCCGGTCGTCGCTCAGGAAGGGGATCGAGTTCGGGCGAGCTGCCAGGGACATCCACCCGGTGCGCGCGCCGTTCTGTTCGAGCTCGGCCAGCAGGCCGCCCTCTAGTGGGACAGACGATCGTTTTTCGTCGTCTGTCAGCCGGCCCAGTGGGACAGACGATCGTTTTTCGTCGTCTGTCAGCCGGCCATTGGCAGGCTTCGTTTCCCGTGGCGACGCCGCCAGCGCATGGCCCTGCCCCACGGGAGTGAACCCAACCTCCCCGGTGGCCTGAAAAATGTCACTGAGACTCTGCGCGGCGCGCCGCCGCAGGTCCTCATCGGTAGCGGCTGCCTGAATCTCGTGCACAAACTGCCGTTCCGCATCGGCAGGGGAGTAGCGTCGCCGCAGCCACACCTGGTCGATGGACTGCTCCAGGCGCCGGTAGATCCAGGGACCCATCAGCCAAAACGGCAACAGCAGAAGCGCGCAGATCCACGGCCGGCTCCAATCCACCGGGAGGCGCTCGAAGATGCGGGATCCCATCGCAAAGAACAGGGTCAATCCTACCAGGGCCAGCGCGAAGAAAGCACCCCTCTTGATAAGCAAATCGAAGAAGACCAGGCGTTCCTTGTAGTACAGGGTCACGCAGAAGAAACTCAGCACCAGGTAGTCCGGAAAAAGGCTCACGAGACTCTCGGGCCAAACCAGGTTGACGGCCGCACACAGCAGTGTCAGGCAGAGCAGGATGCGATTCCACAAACGATGATTACGCTCCGCCGGCTTCAGGCTCCGCCGGGAGAGGACCTGAACCAGCAGTCCAAGTGCGCCGGCAGCCCCCAGCATCAGCGCCGGAACGTTATCCAGTTGGTCTCCCCACCCCGTGGATACCAGCTCGGCGTCTTCCAGGCCCCTCAGCAGGGCGAACAGCCCGCTGAGCGCATAGAATCCGGACAGACCCCACTTCCATAGGCGGCGGCCCGGCAGTTCCGGCTGTTCTTCGGTATAGATCAAGTGGAACAGCAGCGGGGGCAGCAGACCAGTCACCAGCCCCAGCGCCAATGTAAGGGCGGCCACCCAGATGGAGCTCGCCTCAAGTGCCTGGGCTATCTGCAGTAGTAAGTTGGTCAGGAATGCCGTGGCGCAGACTACTGTAAGGGTTGGAAAGACCATCCCGCGGCCGGGCTGCCGCTCGATCCGCCGCTCCCGCCAGTAGTACAATGTGAGGACGGAAAAAGTCAACGCACCAAACGTGAAGGTGATCAGTGACGCGAGGTAGAGAAGCTTGTAACCCAGCATTGGCTATCCGAGCGGCGGCGCACTTATGGCGACTTATCCGCAGGCTTGCCGGTGACGCCCTTCAAGACCTGTAGAATCAGCCAATAGTTAGTCTTGTCGGCCTCCAGGAGAACCGCGGCGGGCTTCCCGTCCTCTGTATGATAGACGATTCCGATGAAATGGTCCTTACTGACGTGCAATAACCCGAATAACGCCAGGGGGCTTAACACCACGCTCAGCGCCACCACATCGGCTACACGCCGGTGCGCCTCCTGGCCATAGCTGAGGCTGGTAACCTGGTCCGGCTTGATGTGGACCACGGTCTTGCTGTGCGTGAAGCTCAGGGTGATTTCATCGCTGGTTACCTTGAGGGTGGTGTTGTAGTCGTACGGGTTCACCTTCACTTGGACGGTGCCCCCCGCATAGCGGAGCTTGTTCCAGGTACTGCCGTGTTGCCCGAACAACTGAGTCGAGGACATTGCCAGCACGAGGATAGTTGCCACGGCTCGTCGCATTTGCGCGTCCCTGCGAGTTTCAGTATAGGCGACCGAATTCGCGAAGAACAATGGCTTTCCGACGAGTGGTAGAGCGGGCGGATGGGCGGCTTTCGAGGCTGCTGAATGGAAGCCGTCCTCCCCGGCCACCCACGTGGGAATACGACCGCTCATCGGAAAAGCGTGGCCTCTGCCGTATCTTCCCGCCTACTATGCTGGAGGAGGCTTCTCCATAATGCGATCCGCTCGAATCTGGCTCCTGTTGATTTCAGCCTTGACCGCTCGGGCCGCTCTCGGGCAGCCGGCCCAAAACAGCGACATTAGCTTTCTGTTGGGGCCCGTTACCGGCACGGCCCAGGCGATCGCCGGCTCGAATGCGTCGGTCAGTGTTTCCGGCGCGGTGAACCTCCAGTTCGGCTTTGCGCACACCATCCATTCCTATTCGTTCGCGGATCTGTGGTTAGAGTGGCCGGTGGCTCTTGCGTACGGCGGAAATGCGGATGTGGGCCGCGGGGTATCGGCGGCCGCCGACAGCTCGTCCTTTGTTACGCCGGGAGTCCGCCTGCACGTGCCTCTGGGATCGCGGGTGTCATGTTACGCGGCGGCGGGCGGTGGCTATGGCTCGTTCGACCGAGGCCACGTCGATATCAATACGGGGATCCGCGTCGAAGCCGGGCGGACGTACCACGGGGCGTTCGACTTCGGCGCCGGGATGGATTTTCGGCTGACGCGCCTGTTGAGCCTGCGCGGCGAGGTCCGCGATTTCGTTACCGGCAAGGGATTGGGTGGCGTAAGGGGTAGTAATCACCCGCTCTTCGGTTTCGGCGTTGCCTTCCACTTCTAGTGGCGCGGCGCTTTAGTGCTTTGGACCGCTTCTCCGGCCCATGATAAACTCCCATCATGCCGGAACTTCGCGAGGTCCCCGATGAAGCTCCGCCGTTTCTGGGTACCTGGCGGCGCGTCTATATCGGAGTCCTTATTTATCTCGTCGTGATCATTTCGGTCTTCTACCTGTTCACACGAGCCTATCGATGAGGGCGCTCGACTGGATCGTCCTGCTCACCACCCTGGTTTCCATCGTGGCTTACGGCCTGTACCGCAGCCGCGGCAGCAACACGGTGGACCGCTACCTGCTTGCCGGCAAGACCATGCCATGGTACGCCATGGCGCTGTCCATCATGGCCACGCAGGCCAGCGCCATCACTTTCATTTCCACCACCGGCCAGGCTTACGCCGACGGCATGCGGTTCGTGCAATTCTATTTCGGCCTGCCCATTGCCATGGTGGTGATCTGCGCCACCGTGGTCCCTGTGTTTCACCGGCTCAAAGTTTACACTGCTTACGAGTACCTGGAGCACCGCTTCGACAGCAAGACCCGGGTGCTGGGAAGCCTCATTTTCCTCTGCCAGCGGGGACTGTCGGCTGGCATAACCATCTATGCGCCGGCGATCGTCCTCTCGGTGATCCTGGGATGGCCGGAACGCATGACCACGTCGCTGATGGGCGCCGTGGTGGTCACCTACACCGTGCTCGGCGGGATCAAGGCCGTCACCTGGTCGGACGTGCAGCAGATGGGCGTGATCTTCTTGGGTCTGTTGATCGCGCTGGTGATGGTGTTGGTGCTGTTACCCTCCACGGTTTCCTTCACGGACGCGGTCTACCTGGCGGGCGCCGCGGGACGGTTGAACGCGGTGACGACCACCTTCCACTGGGCCGACCCCTTCACCCTGTGGAGCGGCCTGTTCGGCGGTACGTTTCTGTTCCTCTCGTATTTCGGCTGCGATCAATCGCAGGTGCAGCGCTACCTGACGGGAAAATCGGTTTCGCAGAGCCGGCTGAGCCTGCTGTTCAACGCGGTTGCCAAGATTCCGATGCAGTTTTTCATCCTGTTCATCGGCGCGATGGTGTTCGTTTTCTACCTGTTTGTGCAGCCACCGGTCCTGTTCCAACATGCCGAGTTGTCGCGCATCCAGCGGAGGCCCGAATTCCCGGCCATCGAACAGGAGTATGACCGGGCATTTGCGCACCGGCGGGATGCGGCCCTGGCGCTCGCCGGGGCGCGCCACGCCGGCGACACTGCGGCCGAAGGACGCAGCAGAGAGGATTACCAGGCGGCACAGAACGAAATCAACGAGACCCGCGAGCGGGCGGCGCGCCTGGTGGAAACGTCGGGCGGTGAGAAAGGTTTCAGCGACACCAACTACATCTTTCTCTCGTTCGTGACG
This sequence comes from Terriglobia bacterium, assembly GCA_020073365.1. Lineage (GTDB taxonomy): Bacteria > Acidobacteriota > Terriglobia > Bryobacterales > Bryobacteraceae > JAIQFL01. The sequence goes on from JAIQFL010000160.1 coordinate 13,981, forward strand.
CGCTACCTTCCCGTGGGGATTGTCGGGCTGGTGATTGCCGTGATCTTCGCTGCCACGATGTCGGCAAGTTCGGGGGAGATCAATTCGCTGGCGACGGTAACGGTGGTGGATCTGTACCGGCGCTATCTGTGGCGGGGGGCGACCGACCACCATTACCTGGTGGCCTCGCGGTGGGCCACGCTCTTCTGGGGCGTCTACGCAGTCGCGTTTGCCGGGTTTGCGGGACGGTTGGGATCTTTGATCGTGGCCGTCAACAAGGTCGGGTCGTTATTCTACGGCACGCTGCTGGGGTGCTTCGTGCTGGCGTTCGTGTTCCGCCGGGTCCGCGGCACTGCCACATTCGTGGGGATGCTGGTGGGGGAAGCGGCGATCCTTTCGACCGCGAGATTCACCGGCGTTTCCTTGCTCTGGTACAACCCGATTGGCTGCGTGGTAGTGGTGGTGACGGCGCTGGCGATCACTTACGTGATGTCAAGGCAGGGCGACGACTCGCTGGGAAATGCGCCCCTGCCGTCGGCCCAAGACACGCGCCTCTGATTGGCCCGGAAGGTCTGTGTGTAATCGTCGGGTGGGTCTATCGTTACGAGACTGTAATCAGATCTACGGTAGCATTCTCCGACTCGGGGAGTGTGAGCGGCCGGATTGGACCCCAATTTGGCAACAACTCGCTGCCGGACCATTCCCGGTTGGTATAAAGGACTGGGTCATCTGCTTTTGAAGCCGCCAACCCGAGTCCGGTCATGCTGCCGGCGGAACCGTTATCGTAGAAGATCAAATAGTCGTATCCCGGATCGAGGCCGATATCGTTAGCCGCCTCCACCGCAGCTGAATACTTTTTCGCCGGGTCCGGTGCCGAGAGCTCCCAGTGGCCTTTTGCTTGCGAAACCGTCACCAACCCGGGCGGGCATGTCAGATACAAGGGCAAGGGAGCGACGAGGACAGACGAACGAACGACTCCGCCGGAGCCGCTCTCGTGGAGAGCCTCCGCTGAGGCCGTTAGTTGTCGCAGGCCGTGCAACATCTGAGTTCCCTTGCCTTCTCCAAGAATCACTCCGCGGCCGCCGCTAAGTAGTCCGACCACATCGCAGTTAGTCTGTTTTTGTCCCCCTCGCGGATAAAGATGAGAATAGGCGCTCTCACCAATTAGTACTCTTTCGACTTGAGGAGACGAAGCGATCCGGAGTGCAGCGAGTGCTTCCCGGGCTGCTTCCGAGCGTTTCCCGGATGAGCTGACCCCAGGTTCTCCATATACTTTACGGAGAACGGAAGCGTAGTCGCGATTAATAGTAAAACCGACGCCAGCGCTCGACGATGCATTGACGAGCGATTCATCAAGCCTTTGGGAACGTAGGTTCAGCATGAGTTAGCTATACAACAACAAGCCACGCATTGCAAGGTTTAACTTCGTCTTCATGATGCCTTCGCCCTGGCACGATCTGGAACTCATTTCCGGCGGCTCCAGCGCCACGCCAGGTACGCAGCCAGCGCCACAGCCACCCCGATGGTGACCTCCAGCAGGTAGTTGTGGATTTCGCCCTCGACCGCTTTCCAGCGGTCGCCCAGGAGATATCCCAGCGTCAGGAAGGCGCTCACCCACAGGATGGCGCCGCTGTAGGCGAAGAGCGCGAAAAGTGGAGGTTCCAGACCGGCGATGCCCGCGGCGTAAGCGGTGAAATGGCGAACCCCCGGCACAAAGTAGCCGAAGGTGAGGCTCCAATGCCCGGCGCGCTCAAAGAAGGCGTGGGCCCGGTTGACGTGCTCTTCGCGAATGCGGAGGTACTTGCCATAGCGATGGATCAACTTCAGGCCGAAGGTTCGGCCGAGCCAATAGCTGATGCTGATACCGGAGGCGCTGCCGGCCAGCGCCGCGGCAAACGCCAGCGGTAGGGACAGGTGGCCCTTGAAGACCAGGTAACCGGTAAAGGTGAGGAGCGTTTCATCCGGCACCGGCAGCCCCACAATGCCGAGCACCAGAAGGAGGAAAATCGCCACGTAGCCGTACTGGGTGATCCAGGCAAGAACCTGTTGTTCCATGGAGCTACCGCTCAGCAGTTGGGGCAGGTGGGGTGCCGTCGGGGGTGGTCTTCTCCGCGTTCTCCGCTGCCTCCGCGCCCTCAGGTTTTGACTTTGTTTTCTCCGCGTTTTCCTCCGCGCTCTCCGCGTCTCCGCGGTGAGCCTGGTTTTTCCCTGTTTGGTCCCGGCTCTGCCGGGTCAGGGAACGGTGCTCGCCTCATACCACCAGGCCTGTAATCTCGACGCCCGTGCGGTTGCCCCCTACTACCACGATGCCGCTCTCAGTCACGTGATGGTGGACGCGGTCCCGCTCCAGATCCCAGCCGATCGCGGCATCCTCCGGCACGTGCACGTTCTTGTCCAGAATGGCGCGGCGGACCCTGGCGCGGCGGCCGATGTCACAATTGTCGAGGATCACGCAATCCTCCACGAGCGCGCCCGAATGCACGCGAACGCCACGGCCCAGAACCGAGTTCCGTACCATCCCGCCGGAAAGAAGACAGCCGCCGGAGACGATGGTGTCGATGGCCTGGCCGCGGCGGTTCTCTTCGTCAAACGTGAACTTCGCCGGCGGATCCGGATAACTGGTGGTGCGCACCGGCCATTCGCGGTTATAGAGGTTCAGGGCCGGGCTCACGTAGCGGAGGTCCATATTGGCTTCGTAGTAGGCGTCGATGGTCCCCACATCGCGCCAGTAGGGCGCCGCATCGGGCGGTTCGCCGGGAATGCGATTGGTCTGAAAGTCGTAGGCGTAGATCTCGGCCTTCCCCGCCAGCTTGGGGAGGATATCGCGGCCGAAATCGTGGCTGCTGCTCTCCTCGGCGGCATCGTCGTGCAGCAGGCGGAGCAGGGTGCGCGTGGAGAAGACGTAATTGCCCATGGAAGCGTAAACCCGATCCGCATCGCCGGGCATAGTGGGGGCCTCGGGGTTTTTCTCGTGGAATCCCAGGATGTGCCCGTCGTCTGACGCCTCGATCACCCCAAACTCGACGGCCTGCTTGCGGTGAACGGGAATGGCCGCCACGGTTATTTCGGCTCTTTTTTGCACGTGGTACTCGATCATGCTGGTGATGTTCATACGGTAGATGTGATCTCCGCCGAAGATCGCCACCACATGCGGGTCCGACTGTTCCACCAGGTTGATGTTCTGGTAAATGGCGTCCGCCGTGCCCTGATACCACGTCTCACTGGGCGAGCGCATCTGCGCGGGGACCGGAATCACGAACTGCGATTTGAGCAGGCTGCCGAACTGCCAGCCTTCGCTGAGGTGCTGCAACAGCGATTGGCTGCGGAATTGCGTCAGCACGTACACTGAGTAGATCCCCGAGTTAATGAAATTACTCAAAACGAAATCGATGATCCGGTACTTTCCGCCGAACGGAACGGCCGGTTTGGCCCGCTCCTGGGTAAGGGGATGAAGGCGGGTTCCTTTACCGCCAGCCAGCACGATGCCCAGCACGCGTATGCGCATAGGTTTCGACCAAGCCCCTATTGTTCCAGTCAACTCCCCGAAATGGCAAGAGCTTTTTGCGCATCGCCGGTCGCCATTGAACTAGAATGGTCCGGTCATGCATGCGATCGAGTTCACCAGGGCGGCCGTAATCGGCACTGGAATGATGGGCCCCGGAATCGCCCTGACCCTGGCCTTGGGAGGGCTGCCGTCCACGATTCTCAGCCGCACCGGCACCCGCGCGGCGGAGGGAGTGGAAAAGGCCCGGGCACAGGCGCAAATGCTGGCTTCGAGCGGCCTGGCCAGTGCCCAGCAGGTGGAGCGCGCCATCGGCCTGATCACCGGATCTACGGCGTTCGAGGAAACTGTCCGGGTCGCCAGCCTGGTGGTGGAATCGGGCCCCGAGGACATGTCGTTCAAACAGGATCTGTTCGCGCGCGTGGACCTGCTGGCCTCCCCCCAGGCGGTGCTGGCCTCCAATACCTCCGGCATGAGCATCACGGCCATAGCGGCCCGATGCACCCGGCCGGAGCGTGTGCTGACCACCCACTTCTGGAACCCGCCCCACCTCATGCCCCTGGTGGAGATCGTCCGCGGCGAGAAGACCTCGGAGCGCGTGGCCGAGGCTGTCCGCCAACTGCTGGTGTCGTGCGGCAAGACCCCGGTGGTGGTGAAAAAGGACCGCCCGGGACAACTCGGCAACCGGCTCCAGATGGCCTTGATGCGGGAGGCTGCCTACATTATTGCCGAGGGCATTGCCGATGCGGACGACATCGATACGGTGGTCAAGAACGGGCTTGGCCTGCGTATGCCGGCCTATGGAATCCTGGAGCATCTGGACGTGACGGGGCTGGATCTGGGGCTGGCGGTAGTCGAGTACGTCGCGCGCGACCTCTATAACGAGCCGCGTGCGCCCGAGTACTTCCGCGACCTGGTGCGCCGCGGCGATCTGGGCGCCAAGACCGGCAAGGGCTTCTATGACTGGTCCGTGAAGAGCGCCGTCGAGGTGAGGGCGCGGCGCGACCAGTTCCTGGTGGATGTGCTGCGGCAGCGCCGCGGGAAGACGCTGTAGGGTCCGCGAAGTAACTGAACACTTGCCCTGGCCGAAACGGTCTGGTCGAGCACTCCGGCATCCACGAATGCTCGCCTTTCTCCAGCCCCGTAATCCCACTGTCACATTTTCGAAATGGTGGCCCCCGCGGTTCACACGCTACAATGGGCCTTGACCACCACCACTTATGCCTCTGTTTGAACCCAACCGGTACCGCGGCAAATTGATCGTCGTGGAGGGCATCGACGGTTCCGGCAAATCGACTCAAATCTCTCTCCTGAGCCATTGGCTCAGATCGCAGGGCTATGCCGTTGCGTTCAGTGAATGGAACTCCTCGCCCCTGGTACGGCAGACCACGCGGCGGGGCAAGAAGAAGGAGATGTTCACCCCCACGACCTTCAGCCTGATTCATGCCACCGACTTCGCCGACCGCATGGAGAGCTACATCCTGCCGCTGGTGAAATCGGGGGCCATCGTGTGCGCCGACCGCTACGCTTACACCGCCTTCGCGCGCGACGTGGCCCGCGGCGTCAGCCGCCGCTGGGTGCGCAACCTCTATCGCTTCGCCATGCGTCCCAACCTGAGCTTCTATTTCCGCGTGCCGCTGGACGTCGCGCTGGGCCGCATCCTGGGCGGCCGCGATGCCTTGAAGTATTACGAGGCCGGTATGGATCTGGGCCTGGCCCGCGACGTGGAAGAGAGCTTCCGCATCTTTCAGGGCCGCATCCTGGACGAGTACGAAGCCATGGCTCGGGAGATGGGCTTCCACATCATCGATGCCACCATGTCGATCGAGGAGCAGCAGCGCCGCATGCGCGAGACCGTCATGAACGTGCTCGGCGAGAGCCTCAAGAAAAGCGTTTTGCATGTGCCCGCCGCAGGAGACTTTAATGCCCAAACGACAGCCCCTACAGTTCTATAACGAGCCGCTCCCGGGCGTCGATGCTTCTGAACTGCAGGGCAAGCTGATTGTGATCGAGGGTCCCGACGCCGTGGGCCGCACTACTCAGATCATGCTGCTGCGCCAGTGGCTGGAGCAGGAGGGCCACGCGGTGCTCGATACCGGCATGGCGCGCTCGGCGCTGGCCGGCAAGGGCATCCAGATGGCCAAGGAAGGCAATACCCTGGGTCCCATCACGATGACCCTGTTTTACACCACCGATTTCGCCGACCGCCTGGAGAACGAGATCATGCCCGCGCTTCGCGCCGGCTTCGTGGTGTTGATCGACCGGTACATTTTTTCGATCATGGCCCGCGCCATCGCCCGCGGAGAAGACCGAAAGTGGATCGAGGAGGTGGCCGGCTTCGCGCTGGTGCCGCACGCGGTCTTCTATCTGCGCGCCCAGGTGCAGCATCTGGTCTCGCGCGTGGTGCTGGGCCGCGGCGCCTTCGACTACTGGGAAAGCGGCATGGACCTGCGCTTCGGTCCGGACATGTACGAGAGCTTCCTGCGCTACCAGGCCCGTCTCATCAAGGCGCTGGACACCATGGTGGAGCCCTATGAGTTCACCATCATTGACGCCGGCCAACCGATTCCCCAAATCTTCCGCAGTCTGCAACGGCAGATTTCGCGGCTCCAGTTGGGACGCCCGCGGACCCGCAGGCCGGCGGTGAAGAAAGCCGAGGGCTGATGCAAATCTACCTGTTGCGGCATGGCATTGCCGAAGAGGCCCGTGCCGGGCGGCCCGATTCCGAGCGCGCCCTCACCGGCGAAGGCCGTGAAAAACTGCGCCGCGTATTGAAACGCGCCCAGCTTGCGCAAGTGGCTCCGGGTGTGATTCTCTCCAGCCCCTATCGTCGCGCGGTGGAAACCGCGGATGTCGCCGTCGAGGTGCTGGGTTACAAAGGCAAAGTGGTACGGACACCCGCCTTGGTTCCGGAGGCGTCGCCCTTCGATGCGTGGGAGGAAATCCGGTCGCGCAAAGGCGAAGGTTCCATTCTGCTGGCGAGCCATGAACCGCTCATGAGTTCCCTGGTGGCGTTCCTTCTGGAAAGCCCAACCCTGCAGGTGGATATGAAGAAGGCCGCGCTGGTGCGCGTAGATTGCGACCGCTTCGGACCCGAACCGCGCGGGGTGCTGAAGTGGATGATCACCCCGGCGCTCGCGGAAGAGTGACCCCGGCCGTGAACCGGCCGGGCCCCTTTACCGCATGCTGCTCCCTGGCTTAAGCGCCTGGTGTTAAGCGAAGCGTTCCTCGACGCTCCGGGTGGTCCCGTGGGTTAGTGCGAAAACGGCAAGCTGCGTACGGTTTGAAACCTCCAGCTTTCGGAATATCCGATTCAAGTATTCCTTGATGGTACCTTCGGTGAGGTGCAACTCGTGCGCAATTTCCTTATTCAGCTTGGCTTCACACACGAGATTAACGACCTGCTTCTCCCGGAAGCTCAGGTTCGGGTTAAGCTCCTTTCGCCGCTCCCTCGGCCTGGCGCACGCTGAGCACACTCTGTTTCCACTACCGCTTTGGAACTCCTTTCCGCATCGGAAACAATTTCGGGTGGTTGTAAATGACATAAGTTCAATCGTATTCACGAGACACGCTTTCCATTCGCCTACTAAAAATCAGACGGCCGAGAACTTCAATTGAGAACTGGGAGCCCCTCAGCCGACGGGCACCGCTGCTAGGCGCGCTGCCTTGATATCCCTAAGTCGGACACGCCTTCACCTTCCCCACTGTTAAGATATCCCGCAGGTTCCAGTACGTTCAGTACGCAGCCCCAATGCGTTTGCACTTGAGGGGCCTTTATGTTAACTCGTAGGACCGTCATAGGGGATCTACCGTAGTAGCAGCAAGAATCTACACAGAAGCGCATTAACCACCGTTAACGCTGGGTTATATGCCGCTGCAAAGCGGGTTATTTGGCGCTTTGGAGCGCCCGCCTCTGCCCGGCAACCGCCGCGGTTCCCGGCCCGCGAATCCACTATGATGGAATACTGCGGAGGGCACGCCGGGCGTCATGAAGTTCGCAAAGGCAACCGAACGTTACGAAGCCTGGCTGGCACGGCATCTGCGCATTCTCGATCCCGACCTCAACTTCAAACACGAGCAGATGCGTCTCGCTCCCTTTCCCTTCCTGCGCGCCACCTACTACCGCTGGGCGCAGATCTGGGAAAACGTCTGCGGGGCTTCCGCGCGCGGTCCGCAAGTCCTGGGCGTGGGCGATCTGCATGTGGAGAACTTCGGAACCTGGCGCGACATCGAGGGCCGCCTCATCTGGGGCATCAACGACTTCGATGAAGCCTGGCGGATGCCCTACACCAACGATCTCATCCGCCTGGCTACCAGCACGCTGGTGGCGCAGATACCCTGTGAACCGAAGCAGGCGATGGCCGCCATTCTCAAGGGCTACGCCGACGCTTTGGAAACCGGCGGCCGTCCCTTCGCCCTGGCCGAACACCACACCGCGCTGCGCATCATGGCCACGCATCGCCTGCACGACCCGGAAGCCTATTGGGCGAAACTGCACGCGCTGCCCGAATGTCAAGAGGAGGCCCCGGCCGGCGTCAGCAAGGCCATCGATCGCATGATGCCGGAGCGCGGCATCCGCTGGAAGAAGGCCCATCGCATTGCCGGTCTCGGCAGCCTCGGCCGCGAGCGGTACGTCGCCATCGCGGAGTGGCGCGGCGGATCGGTAGCGCGCGAGGCCAAAGCCTTGGCGCCCTCCGCATGCGTCTGGGCCAGGGAAGGCAAAGGCACCGCCCCGATTCTCTACCAGGAGATTATCGACCGCTCGGTGCGCTGCCGCGACCCCTTCGTGCGGCTCCAGAAGCGCTGGATCGTCCGCCGCCTGGCGCCCGACTGCTCGCGCATCGAGCTTTCCGCGCTCCCCAAGGAACGCGACGAGCTCCGTTTGCTTTACGCCATGGGATGGGAGACGGCCAATGTCCACCTGGGCAGCGCCAAGCCGCGCGTCTTGCTGGCCGACCTGCGGAAAAGGCCGCGCAACTGGCTGCTGGATGCAGCCCGGAAAATGGAGAAGGCGGTCCGCGCCGATTTCGAGGACTACTCCACCCGGTAGTTGGGCGCCTCTTTGGTGATGATCACGTCGTGCACGTGGCTCTCGCGCAAGCCGGCGGAGGATACCCGCAGGAAGCGCGACTTCCGCTGCAACTCGCCAATATCCTGCGCGCCGCAGTAGCCCATACCGGAGCGCAGCCCGCCCACCAATTGATACACCAAATCGGACAAGGGACCCTTCGCCGCTACGCGGCCTTCAATGCCCTCAGGCACCAGCTTGCCGTTGGGATCCTGCGCGTAACGGTCCGCGTTGCCTTGTGACATCGCCCCCATCGAGCCCATGCCGCGGTACGTCTTGAAAGTGCGGCCCTGGAAGAGAATGGTTTCCCCGGGGCTCTCGTCCGTGCCGGCCAGCAGGCTTCCGATCATCACCGTGTCGGCGCCTGCCGCGATGGCTTTGCTGATATCGCCCGAGTACTTGATGCCTCCATCGGCGATCAACGGCACGCCCGCTTCCCGCGTGGCCCGAGAGCACGCCGCAATCGCGGTGATCTGCGGGACGCCGGCCCCCGAAACCACGCGCGTGGTGCAGATCGAGCCGGGGCCGATCCCTACCTTGATGCCGTCCACGCCCAGCGAGATCAGCTCCTTCGCTCCCTCGTAGGTGGCCACGTTGCCGGTGATGAGCTGCACCTCCGGCATCCTGCTCTTGATGGTCTTGACCGCCGCCACCACCCGGCCGCTATGGCCGTGCGCCGTGTCGATGGCCAGCACGTCCACTTTACGCGCCACCAGCTCCTGCGCGCGCTCGAAGAAGTCCCCCGTCGCACCGATCGCCGCCCCCACTCGCAGGCGCCCCTGGCTGTCTTTCGCGGAGCTCGGGTATTTCAGCTTCTTCTGAATGTCTTTGACGGTGATCAGGCCCTTCAGATTGTATTGGTCGTCCACCACCAGCAGCTTTTCCACCCGATGCTTGTGGAGGATGGCCTCCGCCTGTTCCAGAGTGGTGCCCACCGCCACCGTCACCAGGTTCTCCTTGGTCATGACCTCGGAGATGGGCAGATCGAAGCGATTCTCGAAGCGCAGATCGCGATTGGTGAGGATGCCCACCAGCTTGCCGTCTTTGGTAACCGGCACTCCGGAGATGCGGTAGCGGTTCATGAGGGCCTGCGCCGCCGAGATGGGCGCGTCGGGACCGACGGTGATGGGGTCCACGATCATGCCGCTCTCACTGCGTTTCACGCGGTCCACTTCTTCGGCCTGACGCGCGATCGACATGTTGCGATGAACGATTCCAATGCCGCCCTGCTGCGCCAGCGCGATCGCCAGGTGCGATTCCGTCACGGTGTCCATGGCGGCCGAAACGATCGGAATGTTCAATCCGATTTGACGGGTCAGGCAGGTCCGGGTATCCACTTCAGCCGGCAACACTTCGCTAAAGGCCGGCTCGAGCAGAACATCGTCGAAGGTGAGGCCCTCGCTGAGTAGGTCTTGAATCATAAGATGATTCTTCCCATGATAACCCAGTGGGACAGACGATCGCCTTTTGTCGTCTGTCAGCCGGCATCTTCCCCGCCACCCCTGAACCTAAGAACGGCAGTAGGCCTCGTGCCTTGAATAGAGAAACAGTTACCATTGTTCAACATGAACAATGAAGAAGAGGTCGTTCAGGCTCACCCGGAGGGTGAGGTCCAAATCGCGGGAAATCAGCCAGCAGAAACCGGTACCAGCCTAGACACCTTTGCGGGCAAGATTCATGTGAAGTGGGCACCAGAAGCCACGGTGAGC